>JBAGRP010000001.1:4689705-5002352 GCA_036924855.1 Nitrobacteraceae bacterium AZCC 2146 | reverse complement strand
CGCGATCCGGCGGTGCATGGCATCCTGGTGCAGCTGCCGCTGCCGAAGGGGCTGGATACGGAAACCATCATCAACGCCATCGATCCCGCCAAGGATGTCGATGGCCTTCATCCCAACAATGCCGGCCGCCTCGCCGGCGGGCTGCCGGCACTCTCGCCGTGCACGCCGCTGGGCTGCATCATCCTGACCAAGAGTGTGCACGCCTCCCTCGAAGGCATGAATGCCGTCGTGATCGGCCGCTCCAATCTGGTGGGCCGTCCCTTGGTGCAATTGCTGCTCAACGAAAACGCCACGGTCACCATCGCGCATTCGCGCTCGCGTGATCTGGCAAAGCTCTGCGCGCAAGCCGATCTTGTCTATGCCGCTGTCGGTCGGCCGGAGATGGTGCGCGGCAGCTGGATCAAGCCCGGCGCGACCGTGATCGATGTCGGCATCAACCGCCTGCCCGGCGACGACGGCAAGACGCGACTGGTCGGCGATGTCGCCTATCAGGAAGCACTTGAAGTTGCCGGCGCGATCACCCCGGTGCCGGGCGGCGTCGGCCAGATGACGGTAGCATGCCTGCTGGTCAACACCTTGCGCGCCGCCTGCGGGATTCACGGGCTGCCAGCGCCAAAAGTGTAGCGCCCATTACTTTGCGGCGTTCTCGATCAGCCTGCGATAAAACCGGATCATGTCGGCATAGTTGGCGATGCTAAGGCGTTCGTTGGTGCCGTGGAAGCGCTTCAGGTCTTCCGCCGTCGCGCGCACCGGCGAGAAGCGGAAGATGTTGTCGGCAACGTTCGTGTAGTGCCGGGAGTCGGTGGCGGCGATCATCAAGCCGGGCGCGACCACGACATCGGGAAATATCTCGCGAATGGTGCGGTTCAGTGCGAGATAGGACAGCGTATCCGTTGCCGTCATCGGCGGCGGATCGGTATTGCCCGGAGTTGGCGCGATGGAAATACGGTCGTCATTGACGGTACGGCGAACGTGATCGGCGATGCTCGTCTGGGTATCGCCGGGCAGCAGGCGGAAATTCACCGTGGCTTCGGCATTTCCCGGCAGCACATTGTCCTTATCGCCGGCATTGAAGATCGTCAGCGCCGTGGTGGTGCGCACATTGGCTTCGCTCGGGCCGGACTTTTCGAATTCGTGCAGCAGCAGCGGCTTGAACAGCCAGAGATTCGTCAGCACGACGCGGTTGAATGCGTCCATTTCCGGCGCGACGGTGGCGAGCATCTCGGCCACGGTATCGTTGATCCGCATCGGCGGCCGGTTGTCCTCAAGGCGAACCAGCGCCTTGCTCATCAGGCCGATGGCGGTGTCGCGCGGCGGCAGCGAGGAATGGCCGGTGGCGCCATGGGCCGTCAGCACCAGAGTGGCGTAGCCCTTTTCCGCAACACCGATCAGCGCCAGCGGCCGGTCGAGGCCCTTCAGCATGCCCTCGGCGATCAGCAGGCCTTCGTCGAGCACGAAATCGAGCCTGATGCCGCGTGACGCCAGCAAGGCCGCCATCGCCGCGGCGCCGCGTTGGCCGCTGACCTCTTCGTCATGGCCGAAGGCGAAATAGATGGTGCGCTTCGGCCGAAAGCCTTGCTTCACCAGTTGCTCGGCGGCTTCCAGGATCGAATACAGATCGCCCTTGTCGTCCCACGAACCGCGGCCCCAGATGAAACCGTCGCTGACAGCGCCTGCGAATGGCGGCTGCTGCCAGTCTTTTTCCGTGCCGGGCGCTATCGGCACCACGTCCTGATGTGCCAGCAAGGCGATCGGTTTGGCCGCGGGGTCGGAACCTGCCCATGTGTAGAGCAGGCTGTAGCCGCCGACGAGCTCGCGCTTTGCTGTGGCGTGAAATGCCGGGAAGCTGGCGGCGATATGGGCCTGCATCCCCCGCAGTGCATCGGCAGCCTGATCGGGATTGGAAAAATCCGAAATGGTCTTGAAGCGGATCGCGGCACCGAGGCGCGCTGCGGCCGCCTGTTCATCGACATCAGCCCGCGGCACAGCCGCGACCTGCAATTGCCGCGAGCCATGGCGATAGACGTTGAACAGCACCACACCGGCAACGAGGATAGCGGCCAGAACCGCCAGCCAAACCACGTTGCGGATCAGTCTGACCAACCGGCGCATCGAAAGCTCAGGCCCTCGCGCTGCTTGTTTCGGGCGTTTAGGCCTTCGCGGCCTTGGCGCGTTCGATGCCTTCGAGGATCAGCTTGTGCGCGTCGGCGGCATCGCCCCAGCGCACCACCTTGACCCACTTGCCGGGCTCGAGATCCTTGTAGTGCTCGAAGAAGTGCTGGATCTGCTGCAGCGTGATTTCGGGCAGGTCGCTGTAGTTCTTCACCTTGTCGTAGCGCTGCGTCAGCTTCGACGACGGCACCGCAATGATCTTCTCATCGAGGCCGGCTTCGTCTTCCATCAGCAGCACGCCCACGGGGCGCACGCTCATCACCGCGCCTGGTGCGATGGCGCGGGTGTTGGCCACCAGGACGTCGCAGGGGTCGCCATCGCCGGACAACGTGTGCGGGATGAAGCCGTAATTTCCGGGATAGCGCATCGAGGTGTAGAGGAAGCGATCGACCACCAGTGTGCCGGCGTCCTTGTCCATCTCGTATTTGATGGGCTCGCCGCCAACCGGTACCTCGATCACGACGTTGACGTCATGCGGCGGGTTGACGCCAAGCTTTACTGCGTCAATACGCATCGAAAACTCCAGAAGTTTGATTGTGGTGGACGAATGAACGATTCGGGAGATCGTCTACCGGATATCCGCGCGTTCGGCGACTCAATTGGTCCAGGCGAACGCCACCTTGTCGAGCGACTTCGGCCCGAAACGCTCCGACGAACGAGCGACCATGCGGCCGCCGAGGGCGCGGTAAAACTCCGTCGCGCCTTCATTGTCCGACAGCGCCCAGATCACCATGCTCTTCAGCCCGCTCTGCAAGAGATCGCGCTTGGCGGAGGTGAACAGACGGCGGCCGAAACCGAGGCCCTGGAACTCGGGCCGCAGATAGAGCTCGTAGATTTCGCCTTCAAAATGCAGGCTGCGGGCGCGGTTGCGACCGTAATTGGCATAGCCGGCGACCTTGTCGCCGAAACACAGCACACTGACGCGGCTGCCCTTGCGAATCGCTGAATCCCACCATTGCGGGCCACGGCGGTTGATCAGCTTTTCCAGTTCCGGGCCGGGGATCAGACCTTGATAGGCCGACCGCCAGGCTTCGTCATGGGTGGACGCCACCGCGGACGCATCCGCAGCTTTGGCCGGTCGAACCTCGATCAGGGTTGTGCTCATGAACCCAATCAAAGCAAGTCAGCGCGCGCTGTTCAAGGTCCATCGTTAATTATCGGTTAACGTGTGGATTTTTAGCATCAGTTTGCCGTGAGAGTTGTGCCGAAAAAGGACAGACGGCGCCTCGTCAGGCCGTTCCGGCGAAGTTTTCCCGGAATCCTGAATCGAAAGCCGGTCATGCTGCGCAAGCACAGGCGGCGTGCAGCGAGATAATGCGCCGAATTGATTCGCCGCGTGTAGTCTCAGCACAACGTCTCCTCGATTTTCCGGCCCCCGGCAAAACATGAAATTGGTCAAAGCGTTTTGCGTGTGGGCGGCGTTTTGCGGCCTGTGGTGGCCTGCCGCGGCGCAGACCCGTCTCGGCGCACAAGCAACCGAAAGCTCGCCAGACCGCCGACAACTCTGGCTGGTGCCCTCGCCCGATCCAAATACCGCCGCACGCGCGATCTTGTTCCGCCCCATCGGCGAAGGCCCGTTTCCACTCGCGGTGATCGCGCATGCCTCCACCCAGAACGCCTTGCGCCGGGCACAAATGCCGCAGCCGGACTATCGCGCACTGGCGGCGTGGTGGGTGGCGCGCGGCTATGCCGTACTGGTACCGGAACGGCCCGGGCATGGTGGCACCGGACGCTATCTCGAGGACCAGGGCGGCTGCGACGATGCCACTTATTTGCGGTCAGGCCACGCCACGGCGGATTCGATCGCCGCAGCGCTCGACTACATGCGCACGCAGCCTTTCGTGCGCGGCAACGGGACGGTGATCGTCGGCCATTCCGCCGGCGCCTGGGGTGCACTGGCACTCGCCGGCAAGAACCCGCAAGGCGTATCTGCGATCGTCGCCTTCGCGCCGGGCCGCGGCGGCCACGCCAATGACCGGCCGAACCAGGTCTGCGCGCCGCAAAACCTGATCGCTGCCGCATCCGCATTCGGCAAGGATGCGCATGCGCCAGTGATCTGGCTGGTGGCCCGCAATGACAGCTATTTTTCGCCGGCCCTGTCGCGACAACTCGCCGATGCGTTTCGCGACGGCGGCGACAAAGTGGATTTTCGCGTGCTGCCGGAGTTTCGCAGCGAAGGCCACTGGCTGGCGGAAAGCGACGGCGGCGACGATATCTACGGCGCGACGCTCGACAGCGCCCTGAAGGCGATCACCGCCCGGCCGGGACCGGGGAAAAAACGATGAGTTTTTCATCGCCAAATTCGATGCGGCAAACCTGTGAACGCGATGGGGCAAACCTGTGACAAGGGGAAAACCTGTGACAAGGCCCTGGCCGGACGACGACGTGATCCTGTACGACGGGGTCTGCATTTTCTGCTCGCACTGGATCCGGTTCGTCGCCGACCGCGACGTCGAGCGCCGGTTCCGCTTCACCGCGATCCAGTCTGACTACGGAAGCCGCCTCGCCCGTGCCATCGGCATCGACCCCAGCGATCCCGACACCAACGCGGTGATCCACGACGGCATCGCACGCTTCAAATCCGATGGCGCGCTGACGGTGCTTTCGCTGCTGCCGGGCTGGGGATGGGTGCGCGTGCTGCGCGCGGTGCCTTCCGTGCTACGCGATCCCCTCTACAACCTCATCGCCAAAAACCGCTACCGGATTTTCGGGAGGAGCGAGGTGTGCATGGTGCCGGACAAGGCGTTGAGGGAACGGGTGATGGAGTAGATCGCAACTATACTTTCTCGCGCTTGCTCTGGGCCATTACTTCTGTGGCCGCCCTCTCCCCGCTGTCCCTCGCCCCATGGGCCGTCGAGAAAAAGTGCGGCGAGGTGGCTTCGCCCGCGAAGAACAGCCTGCCATCGACCGGTGCTGCGAGCATCGCTCGCGCGCCGGCGTGACCGGGTTTGGCGGCGGAATAGGCGCCCTGCGCGAACGGATCGTGGGCCCAGCGCGATTCGGCGAGCGGGGTTAGCTTCCGGCGAAAATCAGTGCCGAGCAGCGAGACCACTTCGTCGATGCCCTGCGCGGCGAGCGCGCCATCGCCGGCGTCTTCGAGTTCGCGGGCAAAGCTGCCGCCGAAAAAACCTTCGATGCAGGGACGACCGAACGGCCGGATCTGAAAGCTGCCAACGCCGGTGCGCAGGGCGGCACCGCGCAGGCCAGCGTCCTTCGGCAAGTTGTCGCCATCGTCCAGCGCCAGCATCACCTTGTTGTTGATGCCGAGCGGCAGGCCACGGGCAGCTTCCACTTTCCTCGGCAAGGCCGGATGAAAGCGGATGTTTTCATGTGCGATCAGGTTGGTCGGCACGGTGACGATGACTTTGGCGGCGCTCAGCGTGCCGCGCGAAGTCTCGATTTTCACGCCTGCGCCGGAATGATCGATCAGCGTCACCTCCGCGCCGAGCGCGATCGGACACGGCGCGCCGTAGGTCGATATCAGCGCGCCATAGCCTGATGGCAGACGCCAGTTGATCTCGGTGTCCTCATAGGCGTCCATGTCGTGCAGCGAGACGCGGTCGAGTTCGACGCCATTGATATAGGTGCTGATGGCGTCGATCATCGGATTCCAGCGATTGCCGGGCTCGAGACAGGTGCTGGCGGCAGCGTCTGGCTCATTTTCCGCCGCCCGTTCGGCGCGATCATAGAAGGCGTCGAGCGCCTGGAAAAAATCGGAGCGATCCTGTTTCGGAAAGGCGTTGTCGTAACTTTGCTCGCGCCAGGGCGGGCGGGCTTTGTCGACATCGAAATTCAGTTGCTTCGCGATCGCGACAAAGGAATTCTTGTCGGCGGAATGCAGCCAGCCGCAGCCGAGGTCGAAGGGAATGCCGGGTGCGGCCATGATGGTGTGGGCGCGGCCGCCGATGCGGTCGCGGGCTTCCAGCACGATCACCGAGAGGCCGGAACCTTCCAGCGCACGGGCGGCACCGAGGCCGGCGGCACCGGCGCCGATGATGGCAACATCGATTTCGGAGGGGAAAGCTCTCATCGCGTCTCGGTTTCGCGGCGGGTTGCACCGATGGCAGATCGTCGGTCGGTCACGCCGGCCTCACGCTCGATTGTCGTGACAGCTGGATATAGGCTTGCTTGAATTATTCAAGGCGCCGGCCTGCCGCAGCGTGGGCCGACATTTCCAGCAACCGCACAAGGATTGTTCCATGACCGACCAACCCGATTTCGAGCTCTATGGCTTCTGGCGGACGTCGGCGACCTATCGGGTGCGCGTGGCGCTCAATCTGAAGGGCCTGACGGCGCATGAGCGGGTCATCGATCTGGATGCCGGCGAGCAGCTCAACGAAGATTTCCTCAAGATCAATCCGCTCGGCGCCATTCCCGCGCTGATCGTGAAGGGCCAGTTGCCGCTGACGCAGTCGCTGGCGATCCTGGAATTCCTCGACGAGACCCACCCCTTGCCGCCACTGCTGCCGGGCGACCCGCACGGCCGGGCGCGGGTCCGTTCCATTGCCGCCATGCTGGCGGCCGATACCCATCCGCTGATCACGCCACGGGTCCGGAAATATCTGTCGACCGTGGCCGGCTTCGACGATGCCGCAGTGCGGGCCTGGCTGGTGCACTGGTTCGACACCGGCCTCGCCGCGGTGGAGAGGCGGCTCGCCAGCGAAGCTGCCACCGGGACGTTCTGCCATGGCGACCATGATCACCATCGCCGATATCTGCCTCGCCAGCATCACGGCGACGATGCGCGTGCTGAAGATTCCCGTGAAGAATGCGCCGACCATCGACCGGATCGCCGCGCGCTGCGAGGCGCAGGAGGCGTTTGCCAAGGCCGATCCGCTGAAGCAACACGGCGCGCCAAAGGGGTAGCCACAACGCTCGTCATTCCGGGGCGGGGAGCGTCGCCAACGGCGACGATGCGCGAACCCGGAATCTCGAGATGAGACCCACACATCTGGATTCCAGGGTTCACGTGCGCTAACGCGCCCGCGCCCCGGAATGACGGAGAAACAGCTACCTAACAAAAAATGCCCGGCGCGAGCCGGGCATTTTGTAACAAACATCGCGAAAGCGGCTTGGCTTACGCCACCACTTCCTTGGTCTTTTCGGCGCGCTTGCGCTCGTTGGCGTCGAGGTGCTTCTTGCGCAGGCGGATCGACTTCGGGGTGATCTCGACCAGTTCGTCGCTCTCGATATAGGCCAGCGCCTTCTCCAGCGTCATCCGGATCGGCGGGGTCAAGCGGACGGCTTCATCCTTCGAGGTGGTGCGGATGTTGGAGAGTTGTTTGCCCTTGAGAACGTTGAGTTCGAGATCGTTCTCGCGGGTGTGCTCGCCGATGATCATCCCCTTGTAGACCTTCCAGCCCGGCTCGATCATCATCGGGCCGCGATCTTCCAGCTTGAACATGGCATAGGCAACCGCTTCGCCCTGATCGTTGGAGATCAGCACGCCATTGCGGCGGCCGGCGATCTCACCCTTGTAGGGCAGGTAGTTGTGGAACAGGCGGTTCATGATCGCCGTGCCCTTGGTGTCGGTCATCAACTCGCCCTGATAGCCGATCAGGCCGCGGGTCGGCGCGTAGAACACCAGACGCAGGCGATTGCCGCCGGACGGGCGCATCTCGATCATCTCGGCCTTGCGTTCGCTCATCTTCTGAACGACCACGCCGGAGAACTCCTCATCGACGTCGATGACGACTTCTTCCACGGGCTCAAGCGTATTGCCGTCCTCGTCCTTGGTCAGCACGACGCGCGGACGCGACACGCTGAGCTCAAAGCCTTCGCGGCGCATGTTCTCGATCAGGATCGCGAGCTGCAATTCGCCGCGGCCGGACACTTCCATCGCGTCGCGGTCGGCGGACTCGACGACCTTCAGCGCGACATTGCCTTCGGCTTCGCGCAGCAGGCGGTCGCGGATCAGGCGGCTGGTGACCTTGTCGCCTTCGGTGCCGGCGAGCGGCGAGTTGTTGACGATGAAAGACATCGACACGGTCGGCGGATCGATCGCCTGCGCCTGGATCGGAGTATCGACCGAGGGATCGCAGAACGTGTCGGCGACCGTGCCCTTGGGCAGGCCGGCGATGGCGACGATGTCACCGGCTTCGGCGAGTTCGACCGGCTGACGCTCAAGACCGCGGAACGCCAGGATCTTGGTGATGCGGCCGGTTTCGACAACCTTGCCGTCACGCGACAGCACCTTCACCGCCTGGTTCGGCTTGACCGAGCCCGACGCGATACGGCCGGTGATGATGCGGCCGAGATAGGGGTTGGCCTCGAGGATGGTGCCGAGCAGGCGGAACGGGCCTTCTTCAACCACTGGCGCGGGAACATGCTTGATGACGAGATCGAACAGCGGCTTCATGCCGACATCGTGCGACGCATCCGGGCTGTCGGCCATCCAGCCGTTGCGGCCGGACCCGTACAGGATCGGGAAGTCGAGCTGGTCGTCGGTAGCGTCGAGTGCTGCGAACAGGTCGAACACTTCGTTGACGACTTCGGTGATGCGGGCGTCCTGGCGATCGACCTTGTTGATGGCGACGATCGGCCGGAGGCCGAGCTTCAACGCCTTGCCGACCACGAACTTGGTCTGCGGCATCGGGCCTTCCGCGGCGTCGACCAGCACGATGACGCCGTCGACCATCGACAGGATGCGTTCGACTTCACCGCCGAAGTCGGCGTGGCCAGGGGTGTCGACGATGTTGATCTGGGTGTCTTCCCAATGCACCGAGGTACACTTGGCGAGAATGGTGATACCGCGCTCTTTTTCGAGGTCGTTCGAATCCATCGCGCGTTCCTGCACGCGCTGGTTATCGCGGTAGGTGCCGGACTGCTGCAGGAGCTTGTCGACGAGCGTGGTCTTGCCGTGGTCAACGTGGGCGATGATAGCAATGTTGCGAAGGTTCATAGGTCTTCTTCTGGTTTTACGGTCTGGGTGCCCGGAGCGGGTTCAACAAAGGCTTGTTCGACAAAGGCCCGATTCAACAAAGGTTGGGCCCTGCGCTCCAGCGCGCCGTCGGTTCTGCCTCGTCTGAAAACGCGCTGGGGCAATCCCTCCAAAAGCAAACCCGGCCAGAAGGGGCCGGGTACTCGGACGCGTTGCGGCGCAATATAGTCAGAAGCTGCCGAAAAACAAGCAAATCCGCCCCTTGGTCAGCCGATTTTCGGGTCCAAAGTGGTCGCCCAGAGGGCTACATCGTCCCGATCCCGCAGAGTCACGGTCATTTGCCCGGTTTGGCCGTCGATTTTGACGTGACCGAAGAACTGCATCCCGGCCGACGGGGGCAGGTTCTGCTTGTCCGGACCCGGCGCCTTGATGAATTTTACCTCCGGGCCAAAGGTATTGTCGAGCGCATTGGGGCCGAAGGTGCCGGCGTGGAACGGACCGGAGACGAATTCCCAGAACGGCTCGAAATCCTGGAATTGCGCCTTGTCGGGATTGTAGTAATGCGCGGCGGTGTAGTGCACGTCGGCGGTCAGCCATACGGTGTTGCGGATGCCGGCAGTCTTGATGAAGCGCAGGACGTCGGCGATCTCCAGCTCGCGGCCACGCGCCGGGCCGTCGCCCTGCGCGATCGCTTCCGATCCCTTATGGTTGGTCGCGTCGTCCTCAACGATGATGCTGATCGGCATGTCGGAGGCGATCACCTTCCAGGTCGCCTTTGACGCCAGCAGCGCGCGCTTCAGCCACGCCAACTGGTCCGGCCCGATGAAATACGCGTCGGGGCCGTAGCTCTCCTGCAGGTTCGGACCGTTGGGGCCGCGGTAGCTGCGCTCGTCGAGCATGAAAACGTCGAGATGCGGGCCGTAATTCAGCGTGCGGTAGACCCGGCCGGGCTCCACGATGCTTTCGCGGATCGGATACATCTCGTGATAGGCACGCGCGGCGCGGGCCGCGAGCAGCGTGATGTCGCGTTCCTTGTAGGACGCCGGCAGTTGCTTCGACAGCGACCAGTTGTTGGTGACCTCGTGGTCGTCCCACTGGCCAAACACCGGCACCGCGGCATTGAAGGCCCGGACATTGTCGTCGAGCAGATTATATTTGTGCGCGGCGCGGTATTCATCGAGCGTCTCGGCGACTTTGGCTTTTTCCGGCACGACGATGCTGTTCTTCCAGATCTTGCCGTCGGGCTGTTTTGTTTCCGCTGCGATGACGCCGTCGGCATAGATGGTGTCGCCGGAATGGATCAGGAAATCCGGATTGTGCTTGCGCATGGTGGCAAAGGTTTTCATGCCGCCGTCGTCGGCGTTGATGCCATAGCCTTGCCCTGCGACATCGCCGCCCCAGACAAAGCTGACATCGCGGCGATCGGCCGGCGCGGTGCGGAAGCGGCCGACCACGGGCTCGCCGACAATGTCGAAGTGCGAGAGATCGCGGAATTTCACGCGGTAGAAGATGTCCTGCCCCGCTGGAAGATTCTCGACCAGCATTTTCGCGGTGAAGTCGCTTTCCGGCAGCGCGTTGATCGGCGGCAGCGCACGGGCATTCTTGAAGGAGTCGGTGGTGGCGACCTCGACCATCATCTGCGCCGGGCGATCGGCGCGCGACCAGATCACGCCGCCATCGACGCCGATATCGCCGGACTGCACGCCATGCGACACCATCGGCCTGTCGGCAGCGCGGCTGAGATAGGGCATCGCCAGCACACCGGCACCGGTCGCGGCGGCGGTGGAGAGGAAGCGGCGGCGGGACAGCTTGATGGCCATGGAAGCATTCCTGTTGAATTTCTCTGATGAGAATGGCTCTAAGGAGATTGCTTGACGCCCCTGTGACAGACGGTCGCAGCGCGGTCCACTTCGTTCACGAAAAATGATGCGGCTGCTACCCACGCGAAGCGCGTTGACACATTTGGAAATTTCACACTAACGTGATCGGGACGGTTCCCTTCGGGGATCAAAAGGGAATGCGGTGAGGGATTTTCCCGATTCCGCGGCTGCCCCCGCAACTGTAAGCGGCGAGCCTTTCGCTGGGAGCCACTGGGCATTTCTCGCCTGGGAAGGCGGTGAAAGGCATTGACCCGCGAGCCAGGAGACCTGCCGCCAGTCGTGGTCACACGCGAGCACATTGGGCGGGGTGTCCTGGTGGTAGCCGAACCGTAGTCCGGTCAGGGACTTTGGTGAGACTTCGTTCGCGGTGACGTGCCACGTAACCGCGAGCCTTTTGATGAATCCCGTCGTCTCCTCTGCATCCAGGCGATGCAATCCCTTGCTGTATTCCGTTGCCCTGTCCTGCCTGCTCTGGCCCGCCGAGGGCTGGAGCCAAAGCCCGCCGAAGCCGAGCCAGTCGCTCGATCCGGTGGTGGTGCAGTCGCCGACCACCGCAGCCAGCAAGCGCCGCGCCAGCGACAAGCGGGCCGCATCATCGGCCCGGTCACGGCAGCAACGCGCGACTGCCGCAGCAGCAGCTGCTGCTGCGGCGTCTGTGCCATCCGCAACAGCGCCGTTTGCGACTCCAACGCTCAACCTCACCGGCACCACATCGAGCGGCAGCCGCCTCAATCTGACGCGACTGCAGACGCCGGGCAGCGTCGAGGTCATCTCTGCCGAAACCATCGCCGAGCGCGGCCAGCACGACGTGCTCGACGCCGTGACGCAAAATGCCACCGGCTTCACGGCCACGCCCGAGCCCGGCAATGGCGGCGTCTCCTTCGCGACCCGCGGCTTTTCCGGCAATGGCACCGTGATGACGCTCCGTGACGGCACGAGGCTTTATGTCGGCTCCGGCACCATGACATTCCCTTTCGACTCGTGGTCGGCCGATCGCATCGAGGTGCTGCGCGGCCCCGCCTCGGTGATGTATGGCGAGGGCGCAATCGGCGGCGCCATCAACGTGATCTCGAAGATGCCGCTGACCACGCAGCGCAACGAGGCCGAAATATCGCTCGACACCAATCTGACGCGGCGCCTTGCCATCGACAGCGGCGGCCCGATCAACAAGGACGTCTCCTATCGCGTCACCGCGATCGGCAATATGTCGGACGGCTGGGTCGACCGCGACAGAACTTCGAATGTCACCGTTTCCGCCGCAGTCCGCGTGCAGCAGAGCGACACACTGACCTGGACCTTGTCCACCGATTACAGCGACCGCAGCCCGACGCGTTATTTCGGCACCCCGCTGATCGATGGCAAGCTCGATGAATCGCTGCGCTTCAAGAACTACAATGTCGGCGACAGCACGATCCGCTATCGTGACAGCTGGACCCAGCTCAAGACCGAGTGGCAGATCAGCGACGCCATCACTGTGCGCAACGCACTGTATTATCTCGACACGCAGCGGCACTGGAAGGATGCGGAAACCTATAACTGGAATCCGGCAACACGGCAGATCGACCGCAGCTCCTATATCGAGATATTCCACGACCAGCAGCAGATAGGCGACCGCATGGACGCGACGTTTCGCGGCCATGTGTTGGGAATGGCCAACGAATTGGTGACCGGCTTCGACGTCAACCGGATCAACTTCGCCCACACCAACAATTCGCCGTTCGACGGTGCATCCTCGGTCGATCTCGCCAATTCCAATCCGGGCGTGTTCGCCAGCTCCGATCCGACCGTGCCGGGCTTCCGCAGTGTGACCACGCAATACGGCCTGTTCGCCGAGGACCGGCTCTCGGTCACCGAGCAACTGTCGTTGATCGGCGGCATCCGGCAGGACCAGCCGACCATCAACCGCACCGACCTCGTCACGCCGTCGAAGAGTTACGAGAAGTCGTTCTCGGCGACCAGCTGGCGCGCCGGCGCGGTCTACACGCCGATCCAGAACCTTGCTTTTTACGGGCAATACTCCACCGCGGTCGATCCGGTCGGCAGCCTGATCACGCTGTCAACGGCGAACAAAGATTTCGAGCTTGCTTCCGGCAAGCAGGTCGAGGTCGGCGTCAAGCAATCGTTCTGGGGCGGCCGCGGCGAGTGGACACTCGCGGGCTATCAGATCGTGAAGAACAATCTGCTCACCCCCGTTCCCGGGAACCCCACCAAGGTCCAGCAAGTCGGCCAGCAATCGTCGCGCGGCGTCGAGGCCTCGGTCGGGTTGCTGCTCGACTACGGCTGGCGTATCGACGCCAACACCGCCTGGCTGCGCGCGAAGTACGATGATTTCGTACAATCAACCACAGTCAACTTTGCCGGCAATGTCCCCGTCAACGTGCCGCAGCAGGTCTCCAATATCTGGGTGACCTGGGCGTTCGCGCCAAACTGGTCGGTCTATAGCGGCGTGCAGATCGTTGGTGAGACTTGGGCCGACAGCGCCAATACGCTGAAGATTCCGCGTTACACGCTGGTCAATGGCGGGCTGCAATGGAAGCCGGACGCCAGGACGACGATGGCGCTGCGGGTCTACAACCTGTTCGACACGATCTACGCAACCTCCGGCGACACCAGCCAGTGGACGCTCGGCCGGCCGCGCACCGCGGAACTGTCGCTCAATGTGAAGTTCTGAGCGTGCGGCGTGCGCTGATCCGAAAGGCAAGGCGGTGGCTGTATATTGGCCACCGCTGGATCGGCATCGTCACCTGTTTGTTTTTCGCGATGTGGTTCGTGTCCGGCGTGGTGATGATGTATGTCGCCTTCCCCGGCCTCTCCGACCAAGAGAGGTTGGGGACGCTGCCCGAGATCGCGTGGGAGAAAGTGCGGATCACGCCGGACCGCGCGATGAGCGTCGCCGGCACCACGCGCTTTCCGCGCGATCTCCGCCTCAACATGCTCAACGACGAACCGGTGTATCGGCTGATCGGCTGGGACGGTCAGCGGCAGACGATTTCGGCAATCGATGGCCACGCCATCGAGCACGTCACGCAGGAGCAGGCGCTTGCGGTAGCACGCGTCAGTCCGGCTACAGTGGATGCGCAATTGCTCGGCACTGTCGATCGTGACCAGTGGAGTGTCACCGCCCGCTACGATCCGCTGCGACCATTGTTTTTGATCGCACTTGGCGATGCCGCCGGCACGCAGCTTTATGTCTCGGAGCGATCAGGCGAGATCGTGCTCGACACCACCCGCACCGAGCGCGTCTGGAACTGGCTCGGCTCGATCCCGCACTGGATCTACCCGACCGTGCTGCGCAAGGACGGCCCGCTGTGGCGGAACGTGGTGCTGTGGATCTCCGGCATCTGCATGATCGTCGCGGTCACCGGCATCTGGATCGGAATCTTGCGGGTACGGCTGCGCAAGCGCTATGCCGGCGGCGCGATCACGCCGTATCGCGGCTGGATGGCGTGGCATCACATCACCGGCTTCTTCGCCGGCGTGTTCGTGCTGACCTGGATGTTTTCAGGCTGGCTGTCGCTCGATCCCGGCAAGCTTTTTGACACGCGGGACCCGTCGCGCGAAATGATGCAGCGCTACGCCGGGCACGATGCACCGACGATGGCCGCGATTTTAGCGAAACCGCAAGACGGCGCGGTTGAAGCGCGCTTCGTCTGGCTCGGGGGCACGCCGCTGATGTTGCTTGCGAATCGCCATGGCGTGCAGACAGCGGCTGATCCATCGACCGGCGTTGCCGCGCCCTTATCCGATACGCGGATTTTCGAAGCGGCGCGCGCATTAATGCCGCAGGCAGCGATGCCGATGCAGCAGCGGCTCGATCACTACGATTCCTACTGGTATGCGCATCATCAGCAGCGCATCTTGCCGGTGCTGCGCGCCGGCTTCGACGACGAGGCGCAGAGCTGGTTTCACCTCGACCCCAACACCGGCGAAATTCTCGGCCGCAGCGATTCCAGCCGCCGCAACTATCGCTGGCTGTTCAACGCGCTGCACAGTTTCGATTTTCCCGTTCTGCTGGCGTATCGTCCGGCGTGGGACATCGTGGTCTGGCTGCTGTCGCTGCTGGGTATGACGATTTCGGTCAGCGGCGTCGTGATCGGTTGGCGGTATTTGAAGCGGTGATCCGCGTTCGCTTGAACAAACTCGTTGTCATTCCGGGGGCGCGAATTCAACGCAGCTGAACCCGCGCCAAGAGGCGTGTCCGGGAATAACAAGGAAAGATTAAACCGCCTGCACCCGATTCTGGCGCAGCGGCGGGACAGGCATCGAGCCGATCAGCGCCTTGCGGTCGGCGACCGCGTTGTGGAATTGCTCCAGCGCGATGTTGAAGGCGGTCAACGCACCCTCCTCGATGGCGCCGTGCTCGAAACAAGTCAGCGTGTCGCGCAGGATGGTGTCCGCTTCGGCCTGCATCTGGTCCAGTTCCTCGAGCGAATCGCTGTGGCGCGCCACGGCCAGCATGTCGAGGAGCCTTTCGCGCAGCGTCGAATTGTTGTTGCGCTCGTCCTTTTTCAGGTAGCTGGCGAACCAGGCACCGGCCGAGCCCATTGCCGAAAGCCCCATCAGGCTCCACCAGATGTAATCGCTGTAGCGATCGAGAAAGGTTTTCTCCTCGCCATCGACATAGGCGGCCGCACCGGGATGCACCGGGATCACGGCGTCCTTGTCGGTGTCCGGCGTCTCGATCTTCGCCGCCAGCGGGAAGTCGGTGATGATCTGCTGGCGAATTGCGAACAGTTGTCGCGTGAAGGCAGCCACGGTCGCGTCGGAGAGACCCTGCCGGGCAACGATATGATGCGCAAAGCTGATAGTCTTGACGTCGTCGTCCGGTCGCGCCGGCGAGCCGCCAAAGACGCCTGCGGGAATTTCCGAGGCCTCATAGATCGGAAAATTCTGCGCGATCGCCTCGGCCGAATCGATGGCGAGGAACGTCGGCGCGCCGCCATCGCGCGACGAAGCAGCGATGGCATCATTGGTGATCTTGCTGTTGACCGGGCCGGCGGCGATAAACGCATCGACCTTCTGGTCCTTGACCGCTTCCGCCACCTCGGTGGTCGAGAACTGCACGATGGTGACCTTGGCGGGATCGACGCCGTATTGCCGCAGGATGATATTCAACAAGTTCACATTGGCCTGGGTCTTGCCGATTACGCCGACACGGCGCCCAGCCAATTGCGAGAACTTGGTGATCTTCGGGCCCGTTTTCTTGCCCTTCGCGGCCGGCGGCACCCAGATGACGGCGACGTTCTTGCGCAGCGTGGCGACGGCGCGGGCGTTCTTCGGCACGTCGAGATCGCCGCGGATGATGGCGAGATCGGCCTTGCCGTCGGCCAGCGCCTTGGCACTGGCGGTAGCACCATCGGTCAGGATTGGCCGCAGCCGGACGGCATTGTGATCGCGCGAAAATGCCTGGACCAGCGCCTGCACCACCCTGACGTCGTCGCTGTTGGCCGGGCCAACGGCGATCCGCAGCGGTATCGGCTTCATGGCGAAGTAATAAGCGCCGGCGACCGCCGCGACGAGGGCGAGCGTGCCGGCCAACGTGATCAGCGTCATCTTGCGTCGGATCGAGCGCGGTGACGGCGGACCTATCGGCCCAATGACGTCAGGGCCGTCCACGATCGATCGGGAAAACAATCGTTTCAAGTCAAAAGCCATTTTTGCCAATGCGGTTCGATCGACAGTGTAGCAAGGTTCTGAAGCGCCGCGCAGTTCCGTCAGCAGAATGGTTACCGGCGCGCGTGGTTATCGATGTCTGCGCCGGGTTTGCTGCCTTATTGTGGCATGGATCCGAAGTCTGTCACCACGTGTTAGGGTAAAGTTCAGGTGAAGCAGGAGGCAATCATGGTGGAGCGACTATCGGCCGCGGCGCGCAAGGCGGCGCTGCAGGAATTGGCGGGTTGGAGCGAGGTGCCCGGCCGCGATGCCATCGCCAAAACCTTCAGCTTCAAGGATTTCAACGAGGCCTTCGGCTTCATGGCGCGGGTCGCGCGGGTCGCCGAGAAGCGCGACCACCATCCGGAATGGCGCAATGTTTACAAGACGGTGGAGGTGGTACTGGCGACCCATGATGCCGATGGGGTAACGGCGCGGGACATCGATCTGGCCAAGGCGATGAACAAGATCGCCGGCCAACTCGGCGTCAGTTAGTACCGGCACCAGCTTGCGGCGGCGACACCAAATCACCAATTTGAGAGCTGACGCCGCGGTGCGGCTCAGATCTTAGTTTCTGTTCAGTTTCCCGTTCAGTTTCCCGTTTAGTTTCCTGGGGAGCCACCGATGGCATCCGAACATAGCGTGGGTTTCGAGCCAGCAGACCGGCTGGCGCAGGATCACGAGAGCGTCCGCAAGCAATTCTGGTACAAGCTGAAGCGGCTGGCGGTGAAACTGCCGTTCGCCGAGGATTTGCTGGCGGCCTATTACTGCGCATTCGACCGGCAGACCCCGCGCCATGTTCAGGCGGCTTTGCTCGGCGCCATCGCCTATTTCGTGCTGCCGTTCGATTTCATCCCCGACATGCTGCCGGTGCTCGGCTTTACCGACGACGCCGCGATCCTGGCGACGGCGCTGCGCATGGTCGCCAGCCACATCACACAGGAACATCGCGACGCGGCTCGCGCTGCGATGGCAAGGGGATTGGGCGAAGGCGAAGTGGACGCGTAGTTCACAGTCTAACAACGCCATAGTCGTCATCCTCACCTGAACGCAATTGCGTTCAGGGTGAGGTGCTCGCCCGTTGGCGAGCCTCGAAGGATGCGGCGACAGACGCAAGCGGTGCATCCTTCGAGACGCCGCGCAAGAGCGCGCTCGGGATGACGGTGGTGTATGGGGCGCCGCGACGTCGCTTAGCTCACGGATGCAGGATCACCTTGCCCATCGCCTTGCGCCCGCCCAGCACCTTCAGCGCGTCGGCTGTCTGCGCCAGCGGAAACGTGCGGTCGACGTGCGATGAGATTTTTCCATCGGCGGCCCACTTCACCAGCTTCTCCAGATTGGCGCGGTTCTTCTCCGGGTTCTGCCGCACCCAGGCGCCCCAGAACACGCCGCGGATGTCGCAGCCTTTCAGCAGCGCCAGATTAAGCGGCATCTTTGGAATGTCACCGGCGGCAAAACCGATCACCAGAAAACGGCCTTCCCATGCGATGGCGCGCAGTGCTGCTTCCGCATAGGTGCCGCCGACCGGATCGAAGATGATATCGACGCCCTTGCCGCCGGTCAGCCGCTTCAGGCCTTCCTTGAGGTCTTCCGTCGCGTAGTTCAGACCCAATTCAGCGCCGTGCTGTTTGGCGAATTCAAGTTTCTCCTCCGAGGACGCGCAGGCGATCACCTTCAGGCCCATCAGCTTGCCGAGTTCGCACGCAGCGAGTCCGGTGCCGCCGGCGGCGCCGAGCACGGCCAGGGTTTCGCCCGGCTTCGGGCTGGCGCGGTCTTCCAGCGCATGCAGCGCGGTGCCGTAGGTGATGATGACGCCGGCGGCGCGATCGAAATCGAGATTGTCGGGAATCTTCACCACCGACACTGCCGGCACTGCGATCTTTTCGCGCGCGCCATTGTGGCCGACGGAAGCGACCACGCGGTCGCCGACTTTCAGATTAGTGACGCCACTGCTGACGCTTTCGATGACGCCCGCGACTTCCGCAGCCGGCGAGAACGGGAACGGCGGCTTCACCTGATACTTGCCCTGGATCATCAGGATGTCGAAGAAATTCAGCGCCGCGGATTTGATCGCGATGACGACCTGGCCGGCCTCGGCGACGGGATCCGCGACATCGGCGAGAACGAGATCGTCGGGTTCGCAAAACTGCGAGCAGAGAATGGCTTTCATCGGCACACCTGACTTTCGGATTGAGACAGTTGAATGCTTCTTGCCGGATTTGCGAGCAGGGGACAATCTGATTCGCGCGTTCGACAAACCCATCGTCATTGCGAGCGCAGCGAAGCAATCCAGAGCCGCAAGCAAGGCTGGATTGCTTCGTCGCAACTGCTCCTCGCAATGACGGTTTTATTCCGTCCTGCGGCTTAAACGAAAGTCCCTCCCGATGTTTGAAAAAGGCTTGCTGGCGAACAAGCGGATTCTGGTCACCGGCGGCGGCTCGGGCCTTGGCGCCGCGATGGGCCGCCGCTTTGTCGAGCTCGGCGCGGAACTGGTCATCTGCGGCCGCCGGATCGAATTGCTGGAACAGACCGCAACACAATTGCGCGAGGAGTTCGGCGCCAAAGTCCACGCGGTGCAATGTGACCTCCGCGATGCCGTTGCGGTCGAGACCATGATGGACATCGTCTGGCGCGACGGACCGCTCGACGTTCTCGTCAACAACGCCGCCGCTACTTTCATCGCGCAGAGCGAGCGTCTCTCGGCGCGCGGCGCGGACGCGATTCTGGCGCCGACGCTGCACGGCGCGCTGTATTGCACGCTGGAGGCCGGCAGACGCTGGATCGAGGGCCACCACAAGGGCGTGGTGCTGAGCATTCTGTCGACCTCGACCATCACCGGCCGCGCCTTCACGGTACCCTCCGCGATGGCGAAATCCGGCATCCTGGCGATGACAAAATCTCTTGCGGTGGAATGGGGACCGAAGGGGATTCGCACCGTGGCGATCGCGCCCGGCCCGTTCCCGACCGCCGGCGCCTCCGGACAATTGCGCCCCGAAGGCCGCGACACCGGACCGGCAGCGAACAATCCGATGGGCCGCGTCGGCGAACACAGCGAACTCGCCAACCTCGCCAGCTTCCTGATTTCCGATCAGGCCGGCTACATCAATGGCGAGATGGTGGTGCAGGATGGCGGCGCGCATCTGCGCAGTTCCGGCGCCGAAGACCTGCTGCAATGGACCGACGCGCAATGGGCCGCGCAGCGCGCGGCGCGCGCCAAAGGCTGACGAGGAACGCGCGCGCGACCACCGGCAACTGCCTTTCCAAAAAGAACTTTCCCGGTTAAGTCAGACCGTGTGGCGGCGCAGATACGGGCCATCTTCCAGTCACAATATTGAGGGATCGAGACTTCATGTCCGTGCGGCGAATCCTGACAGTTGTGTCGATCAGTGTGGCGACGTGCGGCCTGTCCGGCCTCGCGCAGGCGCAAACCGCCGCGTCGAAGGGCGCCAAGGCGGAGCCCGCAAAGCCCGCTCCCGCCGTGAAGCCGGCTGCAAAGCCGACCGCAGCTCCCGCGGCAGCGGCTGCCGTCGGCGGCAACGCCGAGCCGACTTTGGTCGGCCAGTTCGGCACCTGGGGCGCCTATACCGCGACCCCGAACGGCAAGAAGGTCTGCTTTGCGCTGGCCAAGCCGTCGTCGTCGAAAACCAATCCGCCGAACCGGCCGCGCGATCCGGCCTATGCCTTCGTCTCCACCCGCCCGGCGGAGAAGGTGAACAACGAAGTCTCGATCATGATCGGCTACCAGCTCAAGCCGGGATCGGAATCGACGCTCGAAGTCGGCGGCGCCCGCTACGCCATGTACACCCAGGGCGACGGGCTCTGGATCAAGAACGCCGCCGAGGAAGAGCGCATGGTCGATGCCATGCGCAAGGCCGCCGACGTCACCGTCAAGGGCATGTCCGCCAAGGGCACCGAGACCTCAGATACCTTTTCGCTGAAGGGCCTGGCCCAGGCCTTGGACCGGCTGGCGCAGGATTGCCGCCGCTAGGCCCAGCCTGCTAAATCCTTGTCGCCGTTAATATTGCCGCATTTAGCGCCTTTCCAGTGGGCGTCGGAAAGCCTATTTGAGGCTTGATTTCCGAAGGTTTGGATTTCCCGCGACAATTCAGCAGATCGTACGCCATGACCCCTGTTTCAGCCGAGGCCGGTTCCATTGACGCCTCCCAAGCACACGTCCTGCCGCAGGCGGATGCGCCCTTGGAGAAGATCGCGCTGGAAACCTATGTGCCGCCGGCCAAGCCGTCGCTGATCGGGCTGTCGCGCAGCGAGATCGCCGAGCAGCTCGGCCGCATCGGCGTTCCCCCGGCGCAGCGCAAGATGCGCAGCCAGCAGCTGTGGCACTGGATGTATGTCCGCGGCACCCGCGAATTCCAGGAAATGTCCAGCATCTCCAAGGACATGCGAGCCGAGCTGGAAAAACACTTTACCGTCGCCCGGCCGGAAGTGGTGGCCGAGCAGATCTCCAATGACGGCACCCGCAAATGGCTGCTGCGGCTGCCGAGCGGCACCGAGGGCGAAAAGGCCCATGAGGTCGAGTGCGTCTATATCCCCGAAACCGACAGGGGCACGCTGTGCGTCTCCAGCCAGGTCGGCTGCACCCTGACCTGCTCGTTCTGCCACACCGGCACCCAGCGGCTGGTGCGCAACCTCACCCCCGGCGAGATCGTCGGCCAGATCATGGTCGCGCGCGACCGCCTGAATGATTGGGCCGACCGGGAAACCCCGAACGGCAATCGTCTCGTCACCAATGTGGTGATGATGGGCATGGGCGAGCCGCTGTATAACTTCGACGCGGTACGCGACGCGCTGCTGATCGTCTCCGACAATGAAGGCATCGGCATCTCCCGCCGCCGCATCACTCTGTCAACCTCCGGCGTGGTGCCGAACATCTCCCGCACCGGCGATGAAATTGGCGTGATGCTGGCGATCTCGCTGCATGCGGTGCGCGACGAACTGCGCAACGAGCTGGTGCCGATCAACAAGAAATATCCGCTGGCCGAATTGCTGCAGGCCTGCCGCGATTATCCCGGCGCCTCCAATGCGCGCCGCATCACCTTCGAATATGTGATGCTGAAGGGTGTCAACGATTCGCTCGACGACGCCAAACTGCTGGTGAAGATGCTGAAAGGCATTCACGCCAAGATCAACCTGATCCCGTTCAATCCGTGGCCCGGCACCCGCTACGAATGCTCGGACTGGGACCAGATCGAGAAGTTTTCCGAATACGTCTTCAATGCCGGCTATTCCTCGCCGGTCCGCACCCCGCGCGGCCGCGACATCCTGGCCGCCTGCGGTCAGTTGAAGTCGGAAACCGAAAAGCTGTCGGCAAGAGAACGCCAGGCGCTGCGTGCGATGGCGATGACGGACTGATGCATGGCGCTAGCCTCCAGTTCGTCATTGCGAGGAGCCCTTGCGACGAAGCAATCCAGTCTTCGCTTATGGCCTCTGGATTGCTTCGTCGCTTCGCTCCTCGCAATGACGGCAACTCCGGTGTGATGCGATGGCATTAGTCGGCCGCCTCCTCGTCATCATCCTCGCCTTCTGCGCTGCGTGTCTCGTTGCCGGCGCCATCGTGGTGTTCGCGGTGCTGTTTCCGGAGTTGAGCGCGCTGGATACCGGCGTGATCGATCCGAACGCGCTGAACATCATCCTCGGTTTCGGCTTCATCTTCGTCAGCGGCTTTGCCCTGTTGCCGGCAACGATTGTGGTGGCGATCACCGAGGCCTTCTCCATCCGCAGCGTGCTGGCCTATGCGCTGGGCGGCGCCGCGGTCGGGCTCGCCTGCTATCTCGGGCTGGTTCCGTTCGATACCGACACCCTGCGCTTTGACGGCATCGTGCGGCGTCACCTCGAAGTGATGACCGGCGCGGGCATTGTCGGCGGGCTGATCTACTGGGTCATCGCCGGCCGCAACGCCGGCAGATGGCGAGAGCCGCGGCGGGTTCTGCCGCAAACACCGCCGTCATCTCAGGCATGAGCGCAATCGCGCTCATGCCTGAGATGACGTCCTGCACGGCCTTTTCATCGCCCCCCTCGTCGGCTAAACCGCCCGCCATGAACCGGACCGGACTTTTTATCGCGCTTGGGCTTTTCGTCGTCGTCGGATTGACCTTCGGGTTGTATCCCGAACTCGATCTCAAGCTCGCCGCGCTGTTCTACGATGCCGCGACGAAAACCTTTCCGCTGAAGGCCGATGCGCTGGCGATGTTCGCGCGCGATGCCGCGATGTGGATCGCCTGGGCCTTCGTGCTGCCGTCGATCGTGGCGCTGGTGATCAAACTGATCTGGCCGAACCGGCCGTTGCTGATCTCCGGCCGCACCATCGCGTTCCTGCTGATTACCATCATCCTTGCCGCGGGGATTCTCACCAATCTCACCTTCAAGAGCCATTGGGGCCGGCCGCGGCCGGTCACGGTGACCGAATTCAACGGCCCGTGGAAGTTCGTGCCGTGGTGGGATCCGCGCGGCGAATGCGGCCGCAACTGCTCCTTCTTCTCCGGCGAAGGCGCCACCGCGTTCTGGACCTTCGCACCGGCAGCCCTGACGCCGCCGGCATGGCGGCCATTGGCCTATGCCGGCGCAGCGATCTTCGGCGTCGTCACCAGCGGCTTGCGGATGGCATTCGGCGGGCACTTTTTTACTGACGTGGCGATTGCCGGGCTAGTGACCTTCCTGGTGATCTGGCTGATCCATGGCTGGATTTACCGCTGGGCCTCGACGCGCATGACCGATGCCGAGATCGATGCCGCGTTGACGCGCTTCGCCTGGCCGGGCTATCGCTGGCGGCAGAAATTGCGCGGTCGCGATATCGGGCCCGTGCCTAATGTAACCGAAACCGCCCGATTGGACGTTCGATGACGACGATCTTGAAGAGCCTGCCCCAGGGAAAAAACGTCGGCATCGCTTTCTCCGGCGGGCTCGACACCAGCGCTGCGCTGCTTTGGATGAAGCAAAAAGGCGCCCGTGTCTTTGCCTATACGGCCAATCTCGGCCAGCCTGACGAAGCCGACTACGACGAGATTCCGCGCAAGGCCATGGAGTTTGGCGCCGAGAAGGCCCGCCTCGTAGATTGCCGCACGCAATTGGTCCACGAAGGCATCGCCGCCATTCAAGCGGGCGCCTTCCACGTCTCGACTGGCGGCCTCACGTACTTCAACACCACCCCCCTCGGGCGCGCTGTGACCGGCACGATGCTGGTCTCGGCCATGAAGGAGGACGGCGTCAATATCTGGGGCGATGGCTCGACCTACAAGGGCAACGATATCGAGCGGTTCTACCGCTACGGACTGCTGACCAATCCGGACCTGAAGATCTACAAGCCCTGGCTCGACGATCAATTCATCGACGAACTGGGCGGCCGCGCTGAAATGTCGGCGTTCATGACCGCCCACGGCTTCGCCTACAAGATGAGCGCCGAAAAAGCGTATTCGACCGACAGCAATCTCCTCGGCGCCACCCATGAGGCCAAGGATCTCGAACACCTCGACAGCGGCATCAAGATCGTCAATCCGATCATGGGCGTTCCGTTCTGGCGCGACGACTGCGTCGTCAAGGCCGAAAAGGTCGCCGTGCGGTTCGTCGATGGTCAGCCCGTCGCGCTGAACGGTCAGACCTTCGCCGATCCGGTCGCGCTGTTCCTCGAGGCCAACGTCATCGGCGGCCGGCATGGCCTTGGCATGAGCGACCAGATCGAGAACCGGATCATTGAGGCAAAGAGCCGCGGCATCTACGAAGCGCCAGGCATGACGCTGCTTCACATCGCCTACGAACGTCTCGTCACCGGCATCCACAACGAAGACACCATCGAGCAATACCGGATCAGCGGCATGCGGCTTGGGCGGCTGCTCTACCAAGGCCGCTGGTTCGATTCCCAGGCCTTGATGCTGCGCGAAACTGCGCAGCGTTGGGTGGCTCGCGCTATCACCGGCGAGGTGACACTCGAACTGCGCCGCGGCAATGACTACTCGATCCTGAACACCGAGAGCCCCAATCTGACTTACAAGCCGGAGCGGCTGAGTATGGAGAAAGTTGAGGATGCGGCGTTTACGCCAGCGGACCGGATCGGCCAGCTCACCATGCGCAACCTCGACATCACCGATACCCGCGCTAAGCTGGATCTCTACGCGAAGACGGGTTTGCTGTCCGCCGGGGAAGGCTCCAACATCCCCAAACTTGACAGCGACAAGAGCTGAAGCGCGCGGTGCGCCTGAAACTCTACAAGGGCAACGTCATCATGATCGGCCGCGAGAGCCAATACTCGCTGTATGATCAGGACCTCGTCACCTTCGAGGAAGGCGCCGTCGCCTACGACCACCGCGACGCCGCCGGCTTCATCAAGCTCAACGCGCTGCGGCTGCGCACGCTGGGGCAACGGAAGAAGAAGCTGGGGCTGTAGAATTACGTCGTCCCGGACAAGTGAGCGATAGCGAACGCCGATCCGGGACCGATAGACTCCGAGATTGTGGTGACAAAGATGGCGGCACCGATCTTCTTGAATCGATAGGACAGAGGCTATGGGTCCCGGCTTGCGCTCGCAAGCGAGCTTGCCGGCACGACAAGTTGAGATGTCAAAACAAGAATGGCCGGGATTGCTCCCGGCCATTTTGCGTTTTGTACTTCCCGTTACCGCGGCGGTGCCGTTCCCGGAGGCGGTGGCGGCAGCGAGGCCGTGCCGCCATTCAGCAACGGCGTGATGTTGCGGATGGTGACGCGGCGGTTCTGGCGCTCCGGCCCTGCGGTCGGAATTTTCAGATACTGCTCGCCATAGCCCTGCGACGTCAGGTTTTCCGCGGGCACCTGGAATTGCTGGGTCAGCAATTGCGCCGCCGATTCCGCACGGCGATCCGACAGCGACAGGTTGTCGACGTCTGAACCAGTGGCATCGGTGTGGCCCTCGATCAGGAACACCAGCCGCGGATTACGCGAGATCGCCCGATTGAGGCCGTCCGCGATCCCCTGCAGCTTCGAGGCCTGATCGGGAGAGATTTCCCACGATCCGCTTTCGAAGTTGATGGTGTCGAGATCGATGCTGGGCATGCGCTGCCGCACCATCGGGCTGTAGCGGATTTCGTCGAGCGTGTAGCGACGATCGATCCGCTCCACCGGTGGTGCCAGCAGCGTGTCGTAGATCAGCTCAGGCGAGGCCTGGTCATAATCGACGATGTAGCGGTCCCGCGGAATCCGGATCACTGGCGGCGGCAGGTCGACATAGAAGCCGCCCATCGCACGCGGATCGCGATAGGAGTTGTCGATGATGATGATCTCGCGGCCCTCGCGATCGCGACGAATCCGGCGCAGCAGCTGGCCGTCGCGGCCAACTACCGTGATGATCTCCGAGCCATCGGGACGAATCACGATGGTACGGTTCTCGTCGCCGACCTGTTGGGTGCGAATGTCGCGCGCACCGTAGCGGAAGCGATCGACCTCGTTGTGGCGGATGAACGACTGGCCGCCGGGATCGCGGACGATGATGCGCCCGGGTTCGGTGAACACCGTGCGGCCGCCTTCCTGGCTTTCGCGGCGCTGGCCGCGGAAGTCATCCATGCGCTGCGGTCCGGGTGCAGCGGCACCCGGTGCGATCGGGGTCAGGGCAGCGGCCGGCGGCGGCGCGGGCGGAAGCGGCGCGGCGACCGCAGGCGGTGGCGGACGGAAGCCAGAGGTGCCGGCGCCGGGCGGCAATCCGGTCTGGCCGCCGGGCACGCCCGGCGCAGGTGCTGCGCCAGGCGCCGGAGGTGCACCCGGTGCAGGGGGGGCTGTAGCCGGTGCGACGGCATTCGGAGCGGCGGCGTTCGGCGGCGTGCCGGGACCACCGGCACCTGGGGCACCGGGACCACGGGGGCCGCCCGGACCACCGGGTCCACCCCGACGCTCACCCGGCGCACCGGGTGCGGGAGGCGTTCCGGCAGGCGGCGTGGCGGGTGCCGGCGCAGCCGCGGGTGGTGCGGCGGGAGCCGTTGCGGGTGGTGTTGCAGGAGCTGCGGCTGGCGGGGTCGCCGGAGCCGTCGCAGGTGCCTGACGGACAGCCGGGGCGGCTGCTCCGGGCGCTGGTGCGGCCGGTGCCGGGGCCGCTGGCGCAACTGACGGCGCCGGTCGTGCGCCGGCCGGTGGCGCGCCGGGTTCGCGGCGTTCCGGACGACCTGCGGGAGGTGTCGGCGCTGTCGGCGCGGCGCCGGGCGCCGGAGCAGCCGGAGGCGTCGGCCGTGCCGGAGGAGCGGCGGCCGGTGGCGCAGGCGGGGTCGGACGCGGCGGCGGGGCTGCAGCCGGCGGTGGCGGAGTCGGTCGAGGCGGTGCAGCCGCAGGCGGTGCGGGCGGCGCAGGGTGTGGCGGTGGCGGTGCAGCAGCTGGCGGCGGAGCAGGACGCGGCGGCGGTGGAGCAGCAGCCGGAGGAGGCGGCGGCGGAGCAGGCCGTGCAGCCGGTGGCGGCGGAGGCGCTGCAGCGGGAGGTGCCGCCGGGCGCGGCGGAGCTGCGCCGGGCGGCGGACCCTTCGGGGGGGCTTTCGGCGGAGCCTTGGGCTCGCCCTCGGGTGCGGGCGGCGCGGCCTGCGCGACGACGATGGACGCATCCGCATTCAGCGCGTGCGAGACGGGTGCTGCGAATTGCGTAACACTGAGCGCGGTCGTGGCCAGCAGCACGAGACGAAGTTTTGTCATGATGACTTGGAGTCTCCCGGAAAAATTTTCAACAAACAGTTTGTTGGCCGAACATCGGCATAACGATCAACTGATACAGGTAGGGCCGCATTGTGGCGACCCGCAAAGGCCGCGTCGTTTTTATTTCGCATGGAACGATAACCGAGCGCGCTTTGTTCATTGCGCGTTCAGGCCATCGTCAGGTGTAGCATGACTACATTATTGCCGTCGGATTCGGCGGCTGCCCCGGATTCACATCCGGGCCCGTCGGTAATTCTTCCGGCACATAGCCCGGCAATTCGTCGGGCTGCGCAGGTGCGCCAGGCTCGCGTACCGGCGTTGGAATTTCCGGACGCGGGTTGCCCGGCGGACTTTCCTGCGGCGGCTCCCCCGGCTGACCGGGCATGATCGGCGAATCCTCGATCGGATCGATACCTGGCATCTAGATTGCGACCTTGCGGTTGATGCCGATGTCGGGACGCGTGCCGGTGATCGCCGCGGCAGCCATCTTCACATAGCTGATCACCATGCCCGGCGAATCCCAGAACTCGGCATCGCGTGCGTTGTCATTCATCATGACTCTCCTGCATCGTTGCCGCGATAACGGCGCAGCGCTCGCGATGTTCCGAAGGAACAGGCGGTTTGACAGCAGCGCGGGAACCCAGCATCAAGGCGCTGATTTCAGGGAGGCTATTATGCCATTCGCCTATTGGTGCATTTTGATTGCCGCGCTGCTGCCGCTGGTTCTGGTCAGTTATGCGAAATCGGAGTCGAGCGACAACAACTCGCCGCGCGACGGCGCCGAACAACTCGCCGGCGCCAAGCGCCGCGCCTATGCGGCGCATCAGAATGCTTATGAGAATTTCCCGTTTTTCGCGGTGGCCGTGATCGCCGCGCTGAATTTCGATGCCTCGTCGACGATCGTGAGCGGGCTGGCGCTGCTCTACATCGCCTTCCGCCTCGCGCATGCGTGGCTGTATATCGCCGACAAGCCCAGCCTGCGTTCGGCCGCCTATACCGGCGGCCTGTTCACCAACATCGCGATCTTCGTGCTGCCCGCACTGAAGTAAGCCGCATCACTCCGACGCGTGGCAGACGGCCTCGATGTTGTGGCCATCGGGATCGAGCACGAAGGCGCCGTAGTAGTTCGGATGGTAATGCGCGCGAATCCCGGGCGCGCCGTTGTCGCGACCGCCGGCCGCCAGCGCTGCCTTGTGAAACGCATCGACCATGGCGCGGTCTTTCGCTGATATGGCGATATGTACCGGCTTGTTGAGGCCGCCTTCGCCGCCGATCCAGAAATCCGGCTTGCCGCCGGCGCCGAATCCCGCCGCTGGAAAATAGCCGTTCTGCTCCTCGGTTACTTCCATCACCACGCTGTAGCCGAGCGGCGCCAGCGCCCGGACATAGAACTCCTTGGCACGCTCGTAATCGGAAACCGAAAAGCCGATGTGATCGATCATCGCAATTCCCTCTCGCGAATTGAAACCCGGATGGAGCGAAACGTAATCCGGGAGCCCGGCGTTGCAAACCCACCCCGGCTACGTCGTCTTCGCCGTGCGATGCCGCAGAAACCGCCCGAGCAGCTTACGCTTGCCCTTGCGTGGGATGAGGTCGACATCGCTGACCAGTTTGGCACCGCCCTTGCGGCGTTCCAGCACGATCTTGCGGCTGTGGAAGGCTTCCAGCTCGGCGCGATGCGCGACACTGACCACGGTGGCGTTGGGCAGCTCTTTGGTTAAAAGCTCCATCATCTTGTCCTGGCTTTTGGCGTCGAGCGCAGACGTGGCTTCATCGAGCACAATGATATCGGGGCTATGCAGGAACAAGCGGGCGAAAGCGAGCCGCTGTTTCTCGCCGCCGGACAACGTCTGGTCCCACGGCGCGTCTTCCTCGATCTTGTCCTTGAGATGCCCGAGGCCGACCTTGTCGAGCGCGGCGCCGATCTCCTCCACGCTCCAGTCCTCGGCCGCGGCAGGATAGGCGGCGGCGCGGCGCAGCGTGCCGGAGGGCACGTAGGGTTTTTGCGGCAGCATGAACAGCCGGCGGTCGGGGTGAAAATTGACGCTGCCGCCGCCCCACGGCCAGAGGCCGGCGATAGCGCGCACCAGCGTGCTCTTGCCGGTACCGGATTCGCCGGCCACCAGCAGGCGCTCGCCGGGCTCGATATTGACCTCGGCCTCGCCGACCACGGCGGTGCCGTCGTCGAGCGTTACCGAGAGATCGTTCAGGCTGAGAATCGCGGAGCCGGTGGTTTCGCCGCGTTTGATCCGGCCAACGCCGTCACCTTGTTCGGCGCGTTCGAGGCGATCGAGCGACATCATCAGCGAGGCGATGCGCCGCGCGCAGGCGTTCCAGTCGGCCAGGCGGGGATAGTTGTCGACCAGCCAGCCGAATGCGCTCTGCACGATGGTGAAGGCCGAAGCGGCCTGCATCACCTGCCCCAGCGACATGCTGCCGTCGAGAAATTTTGGCGCGCACAGCAACAGCGGCACCACCGGCGCGATCAGGCTCGAACCCTGCGAGACCAGGGTGGTGCGCATGTGCTGGCCGGCGAGTCGTGCCCATTGCTTCAGGACTTTGCCAAAGGTCTTGTCGATGCCGTCGCGCTCCTCGTCCTCGCCGCCGAGCAGCGCGATACTCTCGCCGTTTTCGCGAACGCGCATCAGCGCGTAGCGATATTCCGCCTCGGCCTGGTTCTTGTCTTCGGAGATCTGCACGAAGCGGCGGCCGATGGTCATGATCGAGCCGGAGGCGATGGCGGCGTAGAGCACCGCAGCGATGACGAGGAAGCCGGGGATGGTGATCGTCACGCCGCCAACCGTCAGCGTCAGCGCGCCGCCGATGGTCCACAGCACGACGATGAAGGTGGTGGCGGAGAGAAACGCCGAGGTGACGCCGGCGGCAAAGTCCACCGGCGAGTCGGTAGCGATGCGCAGATCCTCGGCAATGCGATATTCCGGATTCTGGTGATCGCCGCCGACCAGATTCAATTGATAGTAGCGGCCGCCGGTCAGCCAACGCGACACGACGGAATGGGTCAGCCACGCGCGCCAGCGACGCTGGATGCCCATCCGCGCGAACACCTGCATCACGCCGAGTGCGACGCTGCCGATCGCCAGCGGAAAGAACACACCGGTGAGATAAAACACGCTGGCGGAATCGCGCTTCTCGATAGCGTCGAAGATCGCGCGATTCCAGACGTTGATGCCGTATTGAAAGCCGACATTGGTAACGATCAGGATCAGCAGCCCGACCGAGAACGCCCAGGCCATCTTGTCGCCACTGCCGCCCCAAAATCCCCTGGCGCTGATCCAGAACCGGGTGAGCAGGTAATCCTTGCGAGCCTGCTCCGCCTCTTCGGGAGAGAGCTCAGGGTCGGGCTCCACGACTTCCGGCGGCGGAGGCTCGATCTGCTTCCCCGTCTCGGCAACAACCTCGGTGACGGGGGATCTGGCGGTGGAACCGCTAACGGACGGGCTGCGCATGGCGCGATAACGCGAGGGATTTCAAAAGGTTCCTTCAGGTTACCCCGGGAGCACCCCTACCCGTCATCCTGAGCCCCTCAGGATGATGGCTGTGTGTGCGGCACCCCTTCCCGCCGCGCCCGCCGCCATCGGCCGACCTTGTTCAGCACCCGCGACAACTGCTCGATAGAATACGGTTTTTGCAGCAGCTCGAAGCCGAAGGTGCCGTTCTGCGCCAGCAGATGGCTGTAGCCTGACGTCAGCACGACTGGCAGGTCGGCGTAGCGCCGGCGGATTTCCTGCGCCAGTTCGATACCGGCCGTGCCGGGCATCACCACGTCGGAGAACACCACGTCGTAGCGCTCGGCATCGCGGGCGAGTTCGTCCAGCGCGTCGGCGGCGCTGGACATCAGCACGGTCCGGTAACCGAGTTCGCCGAGCGCATCGGTGGCGAATGTGCCGACCTCGAGATTGTCTTCGACCACCAGTACCGACATGCCGTGGCCATCGACGACGGGATCATCGGTCATCGATATGGCCGGCGCCAATCCGCTGCCGGACACCCGCGGCAGATAGAGCGTGAAGGTGCTGCCCTTGCCGACTTCGCTTTCGACGATCACCTCGCCGCCGGACTGTTTTGCAAAACCGAACACTTGCGACAGGCCGAGGCCGGTGCCCTGCCCGACCTCCTTGGTGGTGAAGAACGGCTCGAAGATGCGCTCGAACTGATCGGCGGGAATGCCGATGCCGGTGTCCTCGACCGATACTGCGACATAACCGTCGGATCGTTGCCCGGTCGCGCCGGGCAGTTCATCCGCGCTGCGCACGGTGATGGTGAGGTGGCCTTCGCCATGCATGGCATCGCGCGCATTCACGGCGATGTTGATCAATGCGGTCTCGAACTGGCCGGCATCGGCATCGACGAACAAGGGATCGTCGGGCACATGGATGACGATCTCGACCGGCGATCCCGTCAGCGTGCCGACGATGTCGCTGACCGAGCGCACGCAGTGGCCGACGTCGAACACTTCCGGCTTCAACGTCTGCCGTCGCGCAAAGGCGAGCAACTGCGCGGTCAGCTTTGCCGCACGATTCACCGTGTCGGAGATCGCCGCGACGTAGCGCGCCTGTCGCTCCGGGGCGAGGTCGGGCCGCTGCAGCAGGTCAACCGAGGAGCGGATCACGGTGAGCAGATTGTTGAAATCGTGCGCAACGCCGCCCGTCAGTTGACCCAGCGCTTCCAGCCGCTGGCCGTGCTTCAGCGCCTCTTCGGCCTCCAACCGCTTCGCCGATTCGAAATACAGTCTGCGGGTTCGGCGCAAAGCCAGCCCGAGGATCAGGAACAGAAACGCCGTCGCCGGAAGGCCGAAGATCAGATAGGCGCCGATATTGCCAAGCCAGCGCGCACGGATCGCGGACGTCTCCAGACCTGCAGCGACATAGACCGGATAGCCCGCGAGCCGCTGATAGCCGAGCCGACGTTCGATGCCGTCGATGGGCGACATCACCGTGATCAGGCCGGCACTCGGATGGCCGGCGATCTTCTGGCCGACGGGCCCCTTGGGATCGATCCGCTCAGCATTTGGCAGTGCCGGATGACGAACCAGGATCGAGCCATCGGTAAGGCCGAGCGCGAAGAAGCTGCCGGGATCGCTGCCGATCCGGGCGTAGAAATCCGCGAAATATTCCGGGAACACCGAAGCCTGAATCACGCCTATAAAACTGTCGTCGCTGGTTTCGCGGCGGCGGCTGACACTGAAGAACGCCGCGCCCTGATACGGTGGCCGCGGCAACAGCGATTTGCCGATGAAGATTCCGACATCCTTCGCGACGTGGGCATTGAAGTAGTCGCGGTCGGAGAAATCGATGGTCGGCGCCGGCAGGATCAGACTGTTGGCCAGCGCGTGGCCCTGCGCGTCGAAGATCCAGGCCGATTTCATCTGCGGCAGCGCCGCGGCAAGGTGCTTCAGCCTGCCATGCAACAGCTGCTCTTGCGCCTTGATCTCGGCGTCGGACTTGCCGCGGATGATCTCGTTGATCTCCGACAGGCTGCGGTCGATGGTCTCGAACACTTTCAGCGCATGTTCGTGGGCGACGTCGAGGGTGCGTTCGATCTCGCGGTCGGCGACCTCCCGCGTCGAGATCCATGACACCGAGGCGGCAAATACGAACAGCACGATGGGGAGGGCCAGCGAAGCGGCCATCATCCATTGCAGGAGTCTCAGCGAATTGTGTTGCTCGGTCTTCACGGCCCCTGCCTTGCTCCTGCGGCAAGTTTAGCCGAATCGGCGGCAGGGACAAAGTTCCGCGGGGCCGGGGAACCGGCTTCCTGCACGGGCCTCCGGTTCATCGGCGTTGAGGCCAAGCCGGTCGAGCCGGCCTGCCACCATCAGATTATTTATCACGAGCGCGTGATCACTGTTGCAATGTCGGTGTCGGATTCGAATGAGGTTGATGTGAACTTTTGCAAAGGAACGGGTCGACACGCCCGGCCCTCGCTTCTGGCATTCACGCGAAATCGTAACAACCGGAGCATCAACGTGACGCAATCAATCCTTGCCCCCCAAACCACCCCGTCCAGCGAGACAACGCACGGACTGAACCGCCGCAGCCTGTTCGGCGTGGCCGCCGGCGCCGCCGCTTTGGCGGCTTTCGGAATCACCGAGGCCACGGCGCAGAAGGCCGGCGTGAAGAACATCGTGCTGGTGCATGGCGCCTGGGCCGATGGCTCATGCTGGGCCGACGTCATCCCGTTGCTGCAGGCGGAAGGCTTCAATGTCACCTCGGTGCAGAACCCACTGACCTCGCTGGCCGACGATGTCGCCACCACCAAGCGCGCGCTGGCGCTGCAGGACGGCCCGACCGTTCTCGTCGGTCATTCCTACGCCGGCATGGTCATCACCGAGGCCGGTATCGATCCCAAGGTCACGGCGCTGGTCTATCTGGCGGCGCGCGCGCCCGATGCGGGCGAAGACTTCAACGCGCTGGCGGCCAAGTATCCCACCGCGCCGGTACGGGCCGGCATTCTGAAGGCCGACGGCTATTTGTGGCTCTCGGAAGATGCCTTCGTCAAACATTTCGCAGGCGACGTCGACCGCAAGCGCGCCCGCGTGCTCTACGCGACGCAGCAGCCGGTTTCAGAGACGCTGTTTGCGGGAAAGACCACTGTCGCGGCGTGGCGATCGAAGCCGTCGTTCTATGTGGTGTCCGGCAAGGACGAGACCACGTCACCGGAGCTGGAGCGGTTTCTCGCCGACCGCATGAAGGCCACCACCATCGAGCTGCCGTCGAGCCACGTCTCGATGATCTCGCACCCGAAGGAGATCACCGCGCTGATCGTCAAGGCATCGAAGGTCTGACCGACAGATCGCACTTCGCGCGTTGGAGACAACGTCATTGTCCTGATCGGGCGGCCCACCGGGGCCGCCCGATCAGGCATTTGCGGAAGCGACGCTGTCCCGACGAATTCAATTCAGGCCGGCCAGTGCGAATGCCGGATCACGCTGCAGAAGTTGCCCGGCTTGAAGTTCGGCTCCTTGTCCCGGATCACATCGGCCTTGACGTTGCCGAACGTCGTATCCGGCTTGTGCTTGATGCCGTCGTAGAAGGCCTGGATGATGTCTTCCTTGAAATGCTCCGTGCGCGGGTGCGCGTGAACGACTGCCTCGCGTTCGACGTCGCTGTAGTCGGGATAGGTGAGCCCGAGGACGTCCATCTCGACGCCAGCGGTGACCAGCGCGACGACGGGATGCATGTGCTGCGGGATGCCGGGCGTCGTGTGCAGGGCGATCGACGTCCACACGGTATCGACATCGGCCTGCGCGATTCCGCGTGCCTTCAGGAAGTCGCGGGCAGCGTTGGCGCCGTCGACTTCGAAGCGTTCATGGGCGCTGCTGTGCTGACGGGTGAGGCCCATGTCGTGGAACATGGCGCCGGTATAGAGCAGCTCGGCATCGAAGCTCAGGCCCCGGTGCTTTCCCGCCAGCGCGCCGAAATAGTAGACGCGACTGGAATGGAGGAAAAGCAGGGGCGACTCGGTGTCCCTCACCAGTTCCGTCACTTCACGGGCGAGCTTGCTGTCAGGGACGATGATTCCTGCGATGGTTGATGTCATAGCTTGTTCCTTTACTTCGGATGACGCGAAGGTGAGCCCCGGCCGCTCTGTCTGCAATTGACGTATAGCGTCGAATTCTGCCAAAACGCCGCTGAAGCGGACATGGAGGCGATTTTGGCAAAGAAGACGATCGCGATCCTGGCAATGCCCGGCGCACAGCTGCTCGACGTGTCCGGCCCCATGGACGTGTTCGCGGAAGCCAACAGCCAGTCGGGCAGCGAATTCTATAGCCTCGTCGTCATCGGCAGCGCGCGCGGTCACATCCGCTCCTCGTCCGGCGTGAAGATCGTGACGGATCTGGTGGTCGGCGACGCCACCGATGGCCGCTTCGACACGCTGCTGGTGGCGGGCACGCCCAAGGCGGGATCGACGACATTCGACAAGGCACTGATCGACTGGCTGCGGCGGGCGTGTCGCGGCACCCGGCGATATGGCTCCGTCTGCAGCGGCGCGCTGTTGCTGGCCGAGACGGGTCTGCTGGACGGCAAGCGGGTCACGACGCACTGGGCGGTGGCGGAGCAACTGGCCGAAACTTACCCGCGCGTTCGGGTGGAAAGCGATGCGATCCACGTGCGCGACGGCCGGGTCCGGACCGCAGCAGGCGTCACGGCCGGAATGGACCTCGCATTGGCGCTGGTGGAGGAGGACCTCGGCCGCGACGTGGCGCTGAAGGTCGCCGCCCAACTCGTGATGTTCTTCAAGCGACCCGGCGGCCAGATGCAGTTCAGCCGCAGCGGTCACGCCGCGCCGGCGGGGCGGTCCGCGCTGCAGGAAATCCAGCGCTGGATCGCCGCCAATCCGGCCGCCGACCACAGCGTCGCGGCACTGGCGAAGCGGATGGATCTGAGCCCGCGGCATTTCGCACGGCTGTTTCGCGCGGAAGTCGGAATGACGCCGGCGGCGTGGGTCGAAGAAGCGCGCGTCGCGGCGGCGCGAGGTCTGCTCGAAAACGGCGACGAGGCGCCGAAGCGGGTGGCCGCCCGCAGCGGCTTCACGGACGCCAATACATTTCGGCGCGCCTTTGTCCGCCACGTTGGCGTCACTCCGGCGGATTACCGTAAGCGTTTTTCGGAATTGCCCGCGCCCGGGAATCACTAGGCGTTTCGGAAGCGCCTCAAAAAGGAAAACCCATGTCACATCCAGCACTGTCTTCCGGCGCGGTCGCCGTCATTACCGGCGGCGCATCCGGCATCGGCCTCGCCGCGGCAACGCGCTTCGCCCGCTCCGGACTACGCGTCTGCATCGCCGACACGAATGCGGCGGGCCTTGCCGAGGCAGCAGCCGCACTGGCGTCGGCGGCGCCGAAGGGCGCCGACAGCGTCATGACCATGGTCACCGATGTCTCCAGACGCGATGACGTCGTGCATCTGGAGGCCGCCGTGCGCCACCGGTTCGGCGGCACGGACGTGCTGATGAACAATGCGGGCGTGCAGCCCGACACGGAAATGTTCGGGCCACCAGCCAATTGGGAGCTCGTCATGGGCGTCAACCTGTGGGGCGTGATCCACGGCAGCCAGGTTTTCTTGCCCGGCATGATCGAACGCGGCCGGCCCGGTCTCGTCATCAATACCGGCTCGAAGCAGGGCATTACCACGCCGCCGGGATCACCGGCCTACAATGTCTCGAAAGCCGGGGTGAAGACCTTCACCGAAGCGTTGCAGCACGATCTGCGAAACACCGTCGGCAGCCGGCTCTCGGCGCATCTTCTGATTCCGGGCTTTGTGTTCACCGGGCTGACGGCAAGGGGCCGGCCCGAAAAACCCGACGCCGCTTGGACACCCGAGCAGACCGTCGACTTCGCCATCGAAAAGATCGAGGCCGGCGATTTCTACATTCTCTGCCCCGACAACGACGTGCCGCGACAGCTCGACGAGCGACGCATCGCCTGGGCCGCCGGCGATATCATCGAGAACCGCCCGGCGCTGTCGCGCTGGCATCCGGACTACGCCGAACGCTTCGAGGCTTTCATCAAAGGCAGCTGAGCGCGCCGACTAGGCCAGCAGTTCGCGCACCATTGGAATCACTTTGGTGCCGTAGAGTTCGATGCACCGCATCAGCTTTTCGTGCGGGACGGCGCCTGCGCTGTACTTCATGTCGAAGCGTGCGATACCAAGCGCCTTCGCCGTCGCCGCGATTTTTCGGGCGACGGTGTCCACTGAGCCGACATAGAGCGAGCCATGCTCCGCTTCCTGGTCGAATTCTTTGCGTTCCATCGGCGGCCAGCCGCGTTCGGCGCCGATCCGGTCGCGCATCCGCTTGTAGTCCGGCCAAAGCTCTTCGCGCGCTTGCTCGTCGGTGTCCGCGACGTAGCCGGGCGAGTGCACACCGATAGGCTGCACGGGTTTGCCTAGCTGCGCATAGGCCCGTTGTGAGAGATCCACGTAGGGCGCGAACCGTTTCGGATCGCCGCCAATGATCGCGAGCATCAGAGGCAGATTGTAGCGGGCCGCGCGCACCACGGATTCCGGGCTGCCACCGACGCCGATCCAGGTCTTCAGCGATCCCGTCTCGATCGGCGGAAACACCTGCTGGTCGGTCAGTGGCGGGCGGATGCTGCCTTGCCAGGTCACGGACTTTTCGCTGATCAACGCCGCGAACAGGTCGAGTTTCTGCTCGAACAGCGTCTCGTAGTCGTTCAGCGCGTAGCCGAACAACGGGAATGATTCGGTGAAAGAGCCGCGCCCCAGAATCACCTCGGCACGCCCATTGGAAAGCGCATCGAGGGTCGAAAATCGCTGGAACACCCGGATCGGATCGTCCGAGCTGAGCACGGTGACCGCGGAGCCGAGGCGGATGCGTTGTGTGCGGGCCGCGATCGCCGCCAGCACCACTTCGGGCGCCGACACGGCGAAGTCGGCGCGGTGATGCTCGCCGATGCCGATGAAGTCGATGCCCAGCTGGTCGGCAAGGACAGCTTCATCGACGACATTGCGCAGCACCTGCGCATGCGTCAGCGGCTTGCCGTCGGCGCCGGAGGTGACGTCCCCGAACGTGTCGAGACCGAGTTCGAGGACGGTGTTCATCATGTCGCCTTTTCAGACGTGGCACGGACCCTGGCCACGGCTCACCGAGCGTGCGGCCTGGTCGCGCCCATCAAACCTGACGTTCGACCATCTTCATCTTGAGTTCGGCGATCGCTTCGGAGGGATTGAGGCCCTTCGGGCACGCCTTGGCGCAGTTCATGATGGTGTGGCAGCGATACAGCCGGAACGGATCCTCGAGATTGTCGAGACGTTCGCCGGTGGCTTCGTCGCGGCTGTCCTTGACCCAGCGGGTCGCCTGCAGCAAAGCGGCGGGGCCCAGGAATCGATCGCTGTTCCACCAGTAGCTCGGGCACGAGGTCGAGCAGCAGGCACACAGGATGCATTCGTAGAGCCCGTCGAGCTTCGAGCGGTCTTCGTGGCTCTGCTTCCACTCCTTCTGCGGCGTCGGCGTGGTGGTCTTCAGCCACGGCTCGATCGACGCATACTGCGCGTAGAAATTGGTCAGGTCGGGGACGAGATCCTTCACCACCGGCTGATGCGGCAGCGGATTGACCTTCACGGCACCGTCCTTCACGTCGTCCATCGCCATGGTGCAGGCCAGCGTGTTCTGGCCGTCGATGTTCATGGCGCAGGAGCCGCACACGCCTTCGCGGCAGGAGCGGCGGAACGTCAGGGTCGGATCGATGTTGTTCTTGATCCAGATCAGGCCGTCGAGAACCATCGGGCCGCAATCGTTGGTGTCGATGTGATAGGTATCGACGCCGGGATTCTTGCCGTCATCCGGATTCCAGCGATAGACGCGAAACTCGCGCGTCTGCGTGGCACCGGCCGGCTTCGGCCATTCCTTGCCGCCGGTGATCTTGGAATTCTTCGGAAGTGCGAACTCGACCATATTCTCAAGCCTTCGCTGTCAGCATCAATACACCCGCGCCTTCGGCGGGATGTACTGAACGTCATTGGTCATCGTGTAATCGTGCACCGGGCGATACTGGATGTCGGTCTTGCCGCCGCCATCCAGCCACGCCAGCGTGTGCTTCATCCAGTTGACGTCGTCGCGCGCCGAGAAATCCTCGCGGGCATGGGCGCCGCGGCTCTCGGTGCGGTTCGCCGCCGAATCCATGGTCACCACCGCCTGAACGATCAGGTTGTCGAATTCCAGCGTCTCGATCAGGTCGGAATTCCAGGTCAGCGAACGGTCGGACACGGCGATGTCGGTGATGCCGCCATGTACCTTGTGGATCAGTTCCTTGCCCTCATCGAGCACTTCGCCGGTGCGGAACACGGCGCAGTTGGTCTGCATCACATGCTGCATGTTTTCACGCAGCTTCGCGGTCGGCGTGCCGCCCTTGGCGTAGCGATAATGGTCGAGGCGGCTCAGCGCCTTCTCGGCCGAATTGGCCGGCAGATCGGGCTGCTTGGCATTCGGCGTCAGCTTCTCGGCGCAGCGCAGCGCCGCGGCGCGGCCGAACACCACGAGATCGATCAGCGAGTTGGAGCCGAGGCGGTTGGCGCCATGCACCGAGACGCAGGCGGCTTCGCCCACAGCCATCAGGCCCTGCACCACCGCGTTGTCGTCGCCGTCCTTCTTGGTGACGACTTCGGCGTGGAAGTTGGTGGGGATGCCGCCCATGTTGTAGTGCACCGTCGGCACGATCGGGATCGGCTGCTTGGTGACATCGACGCCGGCGAAGATGCGCGCGGAGTCCGAGATGCCCGGCAACCGCTCAGCCAGCACCTTGGGATCGAGATGGTCGAGGTGCAGGAAGATGTGATCCTTCTTCTTGCCGACGCCGCGACCTTCGCGGATTTCGATCGTCATCGCGCGCGAGACGACGTCGCGCGAGGCGAGATCCTTGGCGGACGGCGCATAGCGCTCCATGAAGCGCTCGCCCTCGGCGTTGACGAGATAACCGCCTTCGCCGCGCGCGCCTTCAGTCACGAGACAACCCGAACCGTAGATGCCGGTCGGGTGAAACTGCACGAATTCCATGTCCTGCAGCGGCAGCCCGGCGCGCAGCGCCATTGCGCCGCCGTCACCGGTGCAGGTATGCGCCGAGGTACAGGACGCGTAAGCGCGACCGTAACCGCCGGTGGCCAGAATGGTGGTCTGCGCCTTGAAGCGATGCAGCGTGCCGTCGTCGAGCTTCAGCGCGATGACGCCGCGGCAGACGCCCTGATCGTCCATGATCAGGTCGATGGCGAAATATTCGATGAAGAATTCTGCGGCGTGGCGCAGCGCCTGGCCGTACATGGTGTGCAGCATCGCATGGCCGGTGCGGTCGGCGGCGGCGCAGGTGCGCTGCGCCTGGCCCTTGCCGTAATCCAGCGTCATGCCGCCGAACGGGCGCTGGTAGATCTTGCCATCCTCGGTGCGCGAAAACGGCACGCCCCAATGCTCGAGCTCGTAAACCGCGTCGGGCGCATTGCGCACCATGTATTCGATCGAGTCCTGATCGCCGAGCCAGTCCGACCCCTTGACGGTGTCGTACATATGCCAGCGCCAGTTGTCCTCGTGCATGTTGCCGAGCGAGGCGGAGATGCCGCCCTGCGCCGCAACGGTGTGCGAGCGGGTCGGAAACACCTTGGTGATGCAGGCGGTGCGCAGACCGGCTTCACCGCAGCCGACCACCGCGCGCAGGCCGGCGCCGCCGGCACCGACCACGACGACGTCATAGGTGTGATCTTCGATGGGATAGGCGTGGCCGTTGGTGGCAGATCCGCCAACGCCGTTTGCGCCATTGCCGTTCACGGCCATGCGCTACACTCCGGATGAAAGTTTAAGGATGGCGTAGATCGAAGCCAGCGCCACGGCGGCCGAGAAGAAGTTGTTGGCCATGATCGCCACCAGCTTGATCTTCTCGTCATGAACGTAATCTTCCAGCACCACCTGCATGCCGATCTTCATGTGCCAGACACTGGCGACGATGAAGAGCAACATGATAATGGCGACCAGCGGCGAACCGAGTATCTGCGCCGCGCCGGCCTGGTTGCGGCCGAGTAGCGACATCACGATCACGATCACCGGGATCATCAGCAGGATCATCGCCACCGCGGTGAGGCGCTGGCGCCAGAAATCCGAGGTGCCGGAGTTCGAGGAGCCGAGACCGCGGACGCGGCCGAGCGGCGTGCGCATCGACTTCTGCGAATTTGAGTTCGGCGTGCTCATCGTCCGCCTCCGATCACGTAGGCAATGATCCAGAGCAGGATGGTCAGGCCGATGCCACCGATCAGCGCGGCCCAGGTCAGCCACTCCCGCTCAGACGCCTTGAAGCCGTAGCCGAGATCCCAGATCAGGTGGCGGACGCCGCTCAGCATGTGATGGATCAGCGCCCAAGTGTAGCCGAAGGCGATCAGGCGGCCGAGGATGCTACCGGTGAAGGCCTGGACATGGGCGTAAGCGGCGGGGCCGGAGGCGGCGGCGATCAGCCACCAGACCAGCAGCAGCGTGCCGAAATACAGTGCGAGGCCGGTGGCACGGTGGACGATGGACAGCGCCATCGTCAGGGTCCAGCGGTAGACTTGCAGATGTGGCGAAAGCGGGCGTTCGATCCTGGCGGTCATTCAGCAACTTTGACAGGTTGGTGGGCGGGAAAGAGCCCGATTGGGGATCGCGTAGAGCAATTCTATTTACGAACTCGAAACAGCCAGTGCAATCGCGAAATCGCATCTTACGAACGCGCGTTCATAGCTTCAAATGAGCCTTGCATTTGCAGCTATTGACAGCCTTGGCGCGCGCTGATGGCAGTTACCGCTGAAGCCCGATTCATGAACGACTGCGAAAGCGGTGATGGGCAGTAATCAGGGCGGGAACGATCATGGCCGGACTCGATGTCACCGAGTTGCTCGAACTGGCCGCCTTGTTGATTGCGGTGGGCGCCCTGTCCGGCTTTCTCGCCGGCGTTTTCGGGATCGGCGGCGGCGCCATCCTGGTTCCGGTGTTCTACGAATGCTTCCGGATCGCCGGCGTCCCGCTGGAAGTCCGGATGCCGCTGTGCATCGGCACCTCGCTGGCCATCATCATCCCGACCTCGATCCGCTCGTACCGTGCCCACTATGCCCGTGGCGCGGTGGACATGGAGATCCTGCGCAAATGGTGGATCCCGGTGCTGGTCGGCGTTGTCCTCGGCAGCATCACCGCGCGCTACGCGCCGGAGCGGCTGTTCAAGATCGTGTTCGTGCTGGTCGCATGGTCCGCCGCCGCAAGGCTGCTGCTGGCACGGGACACCTGGCGCTTCGGCGACGATCTGCCGGCCGGGACGCTGATGAAGATCTACGGATTTTTCGTCGGCCTGCTCTCGACCCTGATGGGGATCGGCGGCGGACTGTTCTCGAACCTGCTGATGACCTTCTACGGCCGGCCGATCCATCAGTCGGTTGCGACCTCCTCGGCGCTGGCGGTGCTGATCTCGATCCCCGGCGCCATCGGCTATGTCTATGCCGGCTGGCCGGCGGCGGCGCGGTTCCCGGACGTCGTCGCGCTGCAAGTGCCGTTTGCCATCGGTTATGTTTCGCTGATCGGCGCGGTGCTGGTGATGCCTACCAGCCTGATGATCGCCCCGCTCGGCGTCAGGGCCGCCCATGCGATGTCGAAACGCACGCTGGAAGCCGCATTCGGCGTCTACCTGTTCATCGTCGGCAGCCGGTTTGTCATCAGCCTGCTGTAACGCATCGTAATAGTATTCGATTTCATTTTGCGATTTATGCGGAGACGCGCCGCTTCGCATTGAGCATTCGATGGACCATTCGCACCACGATCACGACGGCCATGACCACGATCATCACGATCACGCCGGCCACACGCATGGCCCCAGCGGTCACGTCCATGCGCCCGCAAATTTCGGCATGGCATTCGCTATCGGCATCGGCCTCAACAGCGCCTTCGTTGTGGTCGAGACCATCTACGGCTTTACCAGCGGTTCAATGGCGCTGGTCGCCGACGCCGGGCACAATCTGTCGGACGTCCTCGGCCTTGTCGCGGCCTGGACGGCGGCAACCCTGTCGCAGCGCGCGCCGACGCCGCGCTTTACCTATGGGCTGAAGGGCTCCTCGATCCTCGCCGCTTTGTTCAACGCCGTATTCCTGCTGGTGGCGGTCGGCGCGATCGGCTGGCAGGCGATCTTGCGGCTGTTCAATCCGGAGCCGGTCGCCGGCGTCACCGTGATGGTGGTGGCGACCATCGGCATCGCCATCAACGGCGTCACCGCCTGGCTGTTCGCGTCGGGCCGCAAGGGCGACCTCAACATCCGCGGCGCCTATCTGCACATGGTCGCCGATGCCGCGGTGTCGGCTGGCGTGGTGCTGGCGGGCCTCGTGATCCTCTGTACCGGCTGGACGTGGCTCGATCCCGTCACCAGCCTGCTGATCAGCGCGCTGATCGTCTGGGGCACCTGGGGCCTGCTGCGCGATTCGACCGCGATGTCGCTGAACGCGGTGCCGCGGGGCATCGATCCCGCCGCCGTGCGAAGCTATCTCGAACAATGCAGCGGCGTGGCGCAGGTCCACGACCTGCACATCTGGCCGATGAGCACCACCGAGATTGCACTGACCTGCCACATGGTGATCCCCGCCGGCCCGCCCGGCGACGCCTATCTGATGGACGTCGCGCATCGGCTGAAGCGTAATTTCGGCATCGAGCACGCCACCATCCAGGTCGAGACCTCGCCTGCGTCACCATGTTCGCTGGCGCCGGATCAGGTGGTCTGATCAAACCTTGAAAACGCCGCACCGACAAAGTTCACTGAAGGCATGATGACGCAGGCTGATCACAGCGCGAAGATATCAGGGTTCGGAGGCCGACTACGGCGGCTGCCGTTCGTGCTGGCGCTGACGTTCGGCCTGCTGCTGTCGCTGATCCACTGTGCCAATTGCGGCCTCGCTTTTGCCAGCGCCGATTCGCCTGCTGTGACCATGACGAACCACACGGGCACACCACCAGATTTGCCCGACGAGCAATTGCCTGCGCATAGCGGCCACTGCCTCTCGCATGTCACCGCGCAGGCGGTAACCATCGTCACTTCGCCGGCCGATCTGCCGCTCCGCGCGCCCGTGTTCGCGGGAGACCAGACCCCCACCTCGCTCGCCGGCCTGCCGCTGTTCAAGCCACCCCGCGCCTGACCTCCCTGCGGCCTGTTGAGGCCCAAGGCATGCCCGTTGTCATTTCGACAGCGCGGCAGCCTGCACGCATGGACAATTTGGTTGGCACAGCACGGGCACTCGCCCGGTGCGGGATGAACTTTCATGATCAGGATTTTATGGCTGGCAGCCGCGGTGGCGCTCGGCGCCGCGCCGCTGCGCGCGCATGACGAGAAGCCAGGCGCGAAGACGGAGCATCACGACGAAGCGCTGGTGAAGCTCAGCGCCGCACAGATCGAGACCGGGAAATTCGCGGTCGAAGACGTCCGCGGCGGCGTGCTCGGCAAGCGCATCACCGTTCCCGGCTCGATCGTGCCGAGCGGCGATCACATCGCCCGCGTCGCGGTGCGGCTGCTCGGCACCGTCGCGGAGCTGCGCAAGCGGCTCGGCGACACCGTGGTGGCCGGCGAGGTCGTCGCGGTGATCGAAAGCCGCGAGGTTGCCGACGCCAAAAGCGAATATCTCGCCGCACGGCTGGTGTTCGACCTGCAGCAGACCCTGTTCAACCGATCGAGATCGCTGTGGGACGGCAAGGTGCTCAGCGAGAACGACTTCCTGCGCGCGCGCACCACCTTCGAGGATGCCCGCATCAAGCTTGAACTGTCGCGGCAGAAACTGTTCGCGCTCAGCCTCAACGCCGAACAGATCGAGGCGTTGCCACAGCAGCCGGTGGAAACGCTGCGCCGGCAGGAGCTGCGCGCGCCAATTTCTGGCCGCGTCGCCGAGCGTCGCGTCGAACTGGGCTCGCTGGTCGGCCGCGAGGGCCAGGAAAGCGAGCTGTTCGTGATCGTCGATCTCAGCGTGGTCTGGGCCGAGTTCGCGGTGGCGCCCGCCGATCTCGGACATATCCGCGAAGGCCAGCCCATCAGCATTACGTCGGGCGGCGCGCCGTCGCCCGCCACCATCATGTTCATCAGTCCACTGCTCGACAAGGACACCCGCTCGGCGCGCGTGGTCGCGTCGGTCGACAATGCCGCGCGGGTCTGGCGGCCGGGAGCGTTCGTGTCGGCGGAAATCCCGATCGACCAGACACTCGCGAACCTCGCGGTGCCGAAGTCGGCGCTGCAGACCCTGGAGCGCGACAACGTGGTCTTCGTCCGCACAGACGAGGGTTTCGAAGCGCGCAAGGTCTCGCTCGGCCGGCAGGATGGCCGCGTCGCCGAAGTGACCGCGGGCCTGAAGGCCGGCGAGCAAATCGCCACCGCCAATACCTTCGTCCTCAAGGCTGACCTCGGCAAGGCCGCGGTCGAGCACCAGCACTAGGACATCAGATGATTAGCCGCATTCTCGCTCTCTCGATCCAGCGCCGCTGGATCGTCGTGCTGCTCAGCCTCGGTGCTGTCCTGTTCGGTGCCTGGTCGTTGACGCGGCTGCCCATCGACGCCGTTCCGGATATCACCAACACGCAGGTGCAGGTGAATACGACCGCGCCGGCGCTGTCGCCCGCCGAGATCGAAAAGCAGGTGACGCTGCGGATCGAGACCGCGCTGGCCGGCATCGCCGGACTGGAAAGCACACGCTCGATCTCGCGCAACGGCTTTTCGCAGGTCACCGCCGTCTTCACCGACCGGACGGACATCTACTTCGCGCGGCAGCAGGTCAGCGAACGGCTGATCGAACTGCGCGCCAGCCTGCCCGAGGGCGTCGATCCGAAGATGGGGCCGATCTCCACCGGGCTCGGCGAAATCTACATGTGGTCGATCGCCTTCGCGCCATCGGCGCAAGGCATCTATGTGACGCCGGAAGGCGAGAGGCTCAACACCGACATCGCGCGCGCCGCTTACCTGCGCACGGTGCAGGACTGGATCATCCGGCCGCAGATTCGGAGCGTCCCCGGCGTGGCCGGCGTCGATTCCATCGGCGGCTACGTGAAGCAGTACCAGGTGCAGCCCAATCCGCAGAAGCTCGTCGCGCTGGGGCTGTCATTCGGCGACATCGTTCGCGGCATCGAGGCCAACAATGTCAGCCGCGGTGCCAGCGTGATCGAACGCAACGGCGAAGGCATCGTGGTCAGGTCCGGCGGGCGGCTGGAAGACGTTACTGACATCGGCAACGTCGTGATCAGCACGCGCGGTTCGGTGCCCGTGCGCGTCAGCGACATCGCTGAGGTCGAAATCGGCGGCGAGATTCGCACCGGCAGTGCCAGTGCGGACGGCCATGAAGTGGTGATCGGCACCGCGCTGATGCTGATCGGCAGCAACAGCCGCACCGTGGCGGCTGCCGTGGATGCTCGGCTCGCGCAGGTGCGCCGCGCGCTGCCTGCGGGCATCGAGGTCACCGCCGTGCTTGATCGCACGCAGCTGGTGGATTCCACGGTACGCACCGTCGCCACCAATCTCGGCGAAGGCGCGCTGCTGGTGATCCTGGTGCTGTTCGTGCTGCTCGGCAATTTTCGCGCGGCGCTGATCGCAGCGCTGGTGATCCCGGTGGCGATGCTGATGACCGCGGCCGGCATGCTGCAGGGCCGGATCAGCGCCAATTTGATGAGCCTCGGCGCACTGGATTTCGGCCTGATCGTCGATGGCGCGGTGATCATTGCGGAAAACGCGTTGCGGCATCTCGCCGAAAAGCAGCAGGCGACGGGGCGAGCACTGTCGCTGTCCGAACGGCTGCAGACTGTGCAAAAGGCCGCGGAGGAAATGATCGGGCCCAGCGTCTACGGCCAGGCCATCATCATGCTGGTCTACGTGCCGCTGCTCACTTTCACTGGCGTCGAGGGAAAAATGTTCCAGCCGATGGCGCTGACGGTGCTGCTGGCGCTGGCCGCCGCCTTCGTGCTGTCGCTGACCTTCGTGCCGGCAATGATCGCAATCCTGGTCACCGGCCGCGTCAGCGAGGGCGACAACGCCGCGGTGCGCTGGCTGAAGAAAATCTACGCACCGACGCTAACACGCACGATCAGGCGCCCGGTGGCGTCGATCATCGGCGCCGTCGCGCTGTTCGGGCTCGCTCTGCTGCTGTTCGCGCGGCTCGGGCAGGAGTTCATCCCGACGCTGGACGAGAAGAACATCGCCATGCACGCGCTGCGGATTCCCAGCACCAGCCTGCCCCAGTCGCAAGCGATGCAGTTCGATGTCGAGAAGGCGATCGCGAAACTGCCGCAGGTTGCCCTGGTGTTCTCCAAGACCGGTACCGCCGAGATGGCATCGGACCCGATGCCGCCGAATGCCTCGGACACTTTCATCATTCTCAAGCCACAGGCGCAGTGGCCCGATCCCAAGCTGACGAAGGACGCATTGCTCAAGCAGATCGAAGCCGCCGTCGCGCAAGTGCCGGGCAACCAGTATGAATTCACCCAGCCGATCCAGATGCGCTTCAACGAGTTGATCGCCGGCGTGCGCGGCGATCTCGCGGTGAAAGTATTCGGCGATGAATTCGAGCCGCTGCTGCAAGCCGCCAATCAGGCGGCCGCGATCCTGCGCGCGACCAAAGGTGCGGTCGACGTCAAGGTCGAGCAGGCCAGCGGACTGTCGATCCTCGACATCGCCGTGGACAAGGCCGAGATCGCGCGACGCGGCCTCAGCCTCGCGACGGTGCACGAGGTGATAGGCACCGCGATCGGCGGCCGCGGCGCTGGCTCCGTTTTCGAAGGCGATCGGCACTACGCTATCGTGGTGCGATTGCCGGATACCATCCGCGACGATCTCGATGCGCTGAGAAACTTGCCGGTGTCATTGCCGCTGGCCGGTGCGACCCCTGCGACCGTGCCGCTCGGCCAGCTCGCATCGTTCAACTTCAGCGAAGGCCCGAACCTGATCAGCCGCGAGAACGGCAAACGCCGCGTCGTTGTCACGGCCAATGTCCGCGACCGCGACATTGCTTCCGTCGCCAACGAGGCGCGGGCGGCGATCGACACACAGGTCAAACTGCCAGCCGGCTATTGGATGACGTGGGGTGGCCAGTTCGAGAACCTGGCGGCGGCGCGCGAACGGCTCGCTATGGTGGTGCCGGCCTGCTTCGTGCTGATCTTCCTGCTGCTGATGAGCGCGCTGGGCTCGGCGCGCGATGCACTGCTGGTGTTCAGCGCGGTACCGCTGGCGCTGACCGGCGGCGTGCTGGCGCTGTGGCTGCGCGGGATTCCATTTTCGGTCTCGGCGGCGGTGGGATTCATCGCGCTGTCGGGCATCGCGGTGCTGAACGGTCTGGTGATGCTGACTTACGTCAGGCAGTTGATGGCCGACGGCCGCGACCGGCTGGCGGCGATTTTCGAAGGCGCGCTGACGCGGCTGCGGCCGGTGGCGATGACGGCGCTGGTGGCGTCACTGGGCTTCGTGCCGATGGCGCTGGCGACCGGCACCGGCGCCGAGGTGCAGCGGCCGATCGCCACCGTGGTGATCGGCGGGCTGATCAGCGCCACGCTGCTGACGCTGCTGGTATTGCCGGCGCTCTATGCGCTCTTCGGGCGTGACCTGAAGAAAGAAGATGTCGTCCCGGCAAGCGAGCTTGCGAGCGCAAGCCGCGGCCCATAGCCTCCGTCCTCTCGGTTGAGGCAAAGTGGGTAGACGCCTGCGTGCGATCCACGAACTCGGAGGGTATGGGGTCCCGGATCGGCGTTCGCGGAGCCTGTCATCGGGCCGGCCGGAGGCCGGACCCGTTGGCTCTCTTGTCCGGGACGACGGATGCTACTTCGCGTAGATCTTCCCATAGGTGTCGCGCAGAACGTTCTTCTGCACCTTGCCCATGGTGTTGCGCGGCAACTCATCGACGAAAATCACCCGCTTCGGCATCTTGAACTTGGCGAGGCGGCCGTCGAGCGCGGCGAGCACGCCGGCTTCGGTGAGACCAGCGCCTTTGTCCGACACCACGACGGCGGTTACGCCTTCGCCAAAATCGGCGTGCGGCACGCCGATCACCGCTGCCTCGATCACGCCGGGCATGGCATCGATCTCGCTCTCGATTTCCTTAGGATAGACGTTGAAGCCGCCGGAGATCACCAGGTCCTTGCCGCGGCCGAGAATGTGGACGTAGCCGTTGGCGTCGATCTTGCCGAGGTCGCCGGTGATGAAGAAGCCGTCGTCGCGAAATTCCGCCTTGGTCTTTTCCGGCATCCGCCAGTAGCCCTTGAACACGTTGGGGCCCTTGACCTCGATCATGCCGATGGTCTCGGGCGCCAGCGTCTTGCCGGTCTCGGGATCGGTAACGCGCACGGAGACGCCGGGCAGCGCCTGGCCGACCGCGCCGGGGACACGCTCGCCGTCATAGGGGTTCGAGGTGTTCATGTTGGTTTCGGTCATGCCGTAGCGCTCCAGCACGGCGTGGCCGGTGCGCGCGAACCATTCGCGATGGGTGTCGGCCAGCAGCGGCGCAGAGCCGGAGATGAACAGCCGCATGTGGCTGGCGGCTGCCTTGGTCAGCGACGGGCTTTGCAGGAGCCGGGTATAGAATGTCGGCACGCCCATCAGCACCGTGGCGCGCGCCATCAGCTTGATGATCAGTTCGGGATCGAGCTTGGGCAAGAAGATCATCGACGCCCGCGCAAACAGCGTGACGTTGCTGGCCACGAACAGGCCATGGGTATGGTAGATCGGCAACGCGTGGATCAGCACGTCCTTGTCGGTGAAGCGCCAATAGCCGACCAGGCTCAGCGAATTCGACGCAAGGTTATCATGCGTCAGCATCGCTCCCTTGGAGCGCCCGGTGGTGCCGGAGGTGTAAAGGATCGCGGCAAGATCGTCGTCGGCACGCTCGACGGTCACAAAATCCGGCTTCTCCTTCGCTGCGGCCTCGGTCAGCGAACCCTTGCCATCAGCGCCGAGCGTTTCGACTTTCGCCCCCACCTTGGCGGCGATGGCGGCAAAGCCTTCGGCTTTGGAGGGATCGCAGACGATCAGCGACGGCTCGGCGTCGGTAATGAAGTAATCGAGTTCATTCAGCGTATAGGCGGTGTTGAGCGGCAGGTAGACCGCACCGGCGCGCACGGTGGCGAGATACAGCACCAGGCCGGGCACGGATTTCTCGGTCTGCGCCGCGACACGATCACCGGGCTTGACGCCGCGGGCCACCAGCACATTGGCCATCCGACCGGCGAAGGCGATCAGGTCGCCATAGCTGATGTGTCTGCCTTCGGGGGTCTCGATCGCCAGCCGCGAGGCATCGTCGAGATCGTCGAACAGGCGGGAAAACAGATTGGCGTTCATGGCTGACTATCACGCGGTTGTTGATGGGCCGGGCGACCGGGCGGTCGCGTCAAATTGTCCCGCTGTTTAGCAAGAACAGCACTGTCGAGGCAATGTAGGCGGGCCGAGGGCTCGCGCGAACGCAGTGCGCCTTCGAAAGTTTCAGCCGCGGCAAAAAATAAACGCTGAAACCGGCCCAAAACGCTCCCGTAACTCGGCCATCGGCGACGCAGTCTGGCCTTCAAGGGACTGCCGCCGTGAATGCCCCTTCATCGCGCCAGCGCACTGTCGCTGGCCAGCTTACTCAATTGGGAGACGATCCATGTCCAAGCGCATTGCACTTCTGTCGGCCGTCGCGTTCAGCACCCTCGCCCTCACCGGCAGCCTGCTGGCCCCCGCGAATGCCGAAGACAAGAAGATGATGAAAAGTGAAATGTCCGGCGAAAAGACCGTGATGGTCGGCGGCGCTGCGATGTTCCCCTCGAAGAACATCATCGAGAACGCCGTCAACTCCAAGGATCACACCACGCTGGTCGCCGCGGTGAAGGCCGCCGGTCTGGTCGATACGCTGTCCAGCAAGGGCCCGTTCACCGTGTTCGCGCCGACCAACGCCGCCTTCGGCAAACTGCCGGCCGGCACCGTCGATACCCTGGTGAAGCCCGAGAGCAAGGCGACCCTCACCAAGATCCTCACCTACCACGTCGTCCCCGGCAAGCTTGAGGCCGCCGATCTTACCGACGGCAAGAAGCTGACCACCGTCGAGGGCGAGATTCTGACCGTGAAGGCTTCGGGCGGCAAGGTCATGCTCGTCGACGCCAAGGGCGGCACCTCGACCGTGACCATCGCCAACGTCAACCAGTCGAATGGCGTGATCCACGTCATCGACACCGTGCTGATGCCAAAGGCCTAAGGGCGGCCTAAATTCGCGCATCATCTGACGCGCGAAGCACTTCGCGCATCCTGACTTGTCCCCACAGGGTGCGCGCGCGTCCCGCAGGCGCAAGGAAGCGAGTCGGGGCAACCCGGCTCGCTTTTTTGTGATCGGGATGATCTGCCGTTGTCGCGGTGTTATCATGTAGGGCCGTAACGAATGGCGGATTATGCCGTATAGGTTCAATGACCCCTTCTGAGACGGATGATTCCATGGCCAGCATAACCATCAGCGGCGATCAGGCGGCCCCCGCCAAGACCAAGGTGATCCAGCCCGCCTGGGTGCGCATCGTGCACTGGATCAACGCAGTGGCGATGGTGCTGATGATCATGTCCGGCTGGCAGATCTACAACGCCTCGCCGCTGTTCAATTTTACCTTCCCGCCTTCGATCACGCTTGGCGGCTGGCTCGGCGGCGGCATCATGTGGCATCTGGCGGCGATGTGGCTGCTGATGGTCAACGGCCTGGTCTATCTCACCGTCGGCCTCGTCACCGGGCGCTTTCGCCGGAAGTTGCTGCCGATCACGCCGTCCGGCGTGCTGAACGATACCAAGGCGGCGCTGACCGGCCACCTCTCGCACGACGATCTCACCAAGTACAACAATGTGCAGAAGCTGCTTTATGCCGGCATCATCGTGGTCGGCATCCTGATCGTGCTGTCCGGCCTCTCGATCTGGAAGCCGGTCCAGTTCCAGTACCTCACCGCTTTGTTCGGCGGCTACGACATCGCGCGCTATGTGCATTTCATCATGATGGCGCTGATCGTCGCGTTCCTGGTCGTCCATGTCGCTCTGGCGTTGCTGGTTCCGAAAAGCCTGCGCGCCATGATCATCGGCCGCTGAGGAGAATTGCCATGATCAGCCGTATCCGCTCCCTCATCATCCCCGGCGTCGACAAGACGCTGCTGGTCAAGGACGCCGCCAAGCTGATGCCGGAACTGTCGCGGCGGCGCTTCATCGCGTCAGGCGCTAGCCTGGGCGCGCTGACCTTTCTCACCGGTTGCGACGTGACCGACAGTTTCTCCGCCGACAGCATGCTGACGCAGATTTCGAAATTCAACGACGCCGTGCAGGCCGCGATCTTCAATCCGAACACGCTGGCGCCGACCTATTCGGAAAAGGACATCAAGCGCCCGTTCCCGTTCAACGGCTTCTATTCCGAGGACGAGGCGCCGGAGATCGATGGCAGCGACTGGAAGCTCGAGGTTTCCGGCCTGGTGCAGAACAAGAAATCCTGGACGTTGCCCGAGCTCTACAAACTGCCGGAGGTCACCCAGATCACCCGGCACATCTGCGTCGAAGGCTGGAGCGCGATCGGCTCCTGGTCCGGCACGCCGCTGCGCGACTTCCTGAAGCTGGTCGGCGCCGATACGACAGCGAAATACGTCTGGTTCCGCTGCGCCGAGGATTATACCAGCCCGCTCGACATGCCGACCGCGCTGCATCCGCAGACCCAGATGACCTTCAAGTTCGACAACCAGATCCTGCCCCGCACCTATGGCTACCCGATGAAGATCCGGGTGCCGACCAAGCTCGGCTTCAAGAATCCGAAATACGTGGTCTCGATGGAAGTCACCAACGACTACAAGGGCGGCTACTGGGAAGACCAGGGCTACAATTCGTTCAGCGGGAGCTGAGCGGCCGCTGAAACATCGCCGCTATCGCGCCGATCGCCAGCGCCGCCGCTGACACGACAAGCGCCGATGTCAGGCTCCCCGTTGCGTCGGTGATCGCGCCGACTGCAATCGGGCCCAGTGTCTGGCCGATGCCGAACACGATGGTAATCGCAGCGATCGCCTTCGGCCAGGCATCCGGCGGATAGTTGAAGCGCACGAACGCCGTGGTGGAGGCGACCACCGCGAAGAAGGCGACCCCGAACACCAGCGCGGATGCCCCGAGCAGCAGTGCTGAATGGCCGAACAGCGGCATCGCTGCGCCCACCGCGTTGACGCCGAGAATGATCGCAGTGGCGCTGCCGCTACGGCCGCGCTCAAGCACACCGCGCCAGACCCATGGCGAGGCAAAGGCGCTGGCGCCGATCAGACACCAGAACGCGCTCTGTGCAGCCGCACTGCCGCCGGCGTCGCGCACATAGGCGATCATGAAGGTCATGTAGGCGATATAGCCGGCGCCAAACAGGAAATAGCTGACGAGATAGATCCACACCGGACGCAGCGCGAACGGTGGCGACGCCGCGTTTGAAAGGCCCGCCGACGCATCGATCGATTTCACCAGCAGCGGCAGCGTCAGCAGGCCGCACGTCACGGTCAGCACCAGCCAGACGATCCACCACGAACCCGGTCCAAACCCCTGCAGCAGGAACGGCGCGATCAGCCCGGACAGCACGATGCCAAGTCCCGGACCGGCGTAAAACAAACTCAGCAGGAAGCTTGATCGCGCCGGCTGCGACTGCCCGATGGTGGCAGCGAGCGCCCCGCCCGCGACAAAGGCGAGCGCTGCGCCAAAGCCAGTCAGCAGCCGCGCAAAACTGAGCACTGCAAAATTCCCCGACAGTCCGCAGATCAACAGCGAGACCACGCAGGCGATGGTGCCCGCCCGCACCACCGCAAACAGGCCGAATTGCTGGCTCAGTCGCGCCGCGGCCAACGCACCTGCGAGATAGCCGCCGGCATTGATGGTGTTCATGAAACCTGCCGCGGAATAGCTCCATCCCAGCGCGTCGCGCATGTCCGGCAGCACCAGCGAATAGGCGAAGCGGCCGACGCCGAGCCCGATCGCTGGCGCCAGCGACAGGATCAGGATCAGCCGCACGGACTGCGCGGGCGACGGGGAGGAAATGGGGGCTGTCACGGGGGTCTCCGGCGGGCATGCGAAGCATCGCAGGTCTTCGCCGAAGCTAGCAAGCCGCCAAAGCGGCAACACTGTCTTGCCAATCCCGCAACGACGCCTTAGCACTCGCCGCAATCAAAATTCCCAATGAAATCGACAAGGGCAATCGATATGGCAACGCACAAACTGCTGCTCCTCCCCGGCGACGGCATCGGCCCCGAAGTGATGGCGGAGGTGAAGCGCCTGATCGACTGGTTCAACGCGCAGGGCATCGCGCATTTCGAGACCGAGAACGGCCTCGTCGGCGGCGCGGCTTATGACGCGGACAAGCTCGCCATCACCGACGCGACCATGGCCAAAGCAGATGCCGCCGACGCCATCATCTTCGGCGCGGTGGGCGGGCCGAAATGGGACAGCGTGCCATACGAGGCTCGGCCAGAGGCCGGATTGCTGCGGCTGCGCAAGGATCTCGGCCTGTTCGCCAACCTGCGGCCGGCGGTGTGCTATCCGGCGCTGGCGGAATCCTCCAGCCTGAAGCGCGAGGTGGTCGAGGGCCTCGACATCATGATCGTCCGCGAATTGACCGGCGGCGTGTATTTCGGCGAGCCGAAGACCATCACCGATCTCGGCAACGGCCAGAAGCGCGCCATCGATACCCAAGTTTACGACACCTACGAGATCGAGCGCATCGCGCGGGTTGCTTTTGATCTTGCGCGCAAGCGCGGCAACAAGGTCACCTCGATGGAGAAGCGCAACGTCATGAAGTCCGGCGTGCTCTGGAACGAGGTCGTCACGCAGGTTCATGGCCGCGAATACAAGGACGTCACGCTGGAGCACCAGCTCGCCGATTCCGGCGGCATGAATCTGGTGAAGTGGCCGAAGCAGTTTGACGTCATCGTGACGGACAATCTGTTCGGCGACATGCTGAGCGACATCGCGGCGATGCTGACGGGATCGTTGGGCATGCTGCCCTCCGCGTCGCTCGGCGAGGTCGACGCCAAGACCGGCAAGCGCAAGGCGATGTACGAGCCGGTGCACGGTTCGGCGCCGGATATCGCCGGCACCGGCAAGGCGAATCCGCTGGCGATGATCGCCTCGTTCGGGATGGCGCTGCGCTATTCGCTGGAAATGGGCGACGCCGCCGACAAGGTCGACCAGGCCATCGCCTCGGTGCTCGCCAAGGGCCTGCGCACGGCAGATATCAAGTCGGAAGGTTCTACCGTGGTGAGTACGTCGGGCATGGGCGAAGCGCTGCTGACGGAACTGCAGGCGCTGCATAAGTAAGGGCGCTCGAACTTCTCTGGATGTCGTCCCCGCGAAGGCGGGGACGACGTGTGGAGAGATTTGCGCCCAAACAAAAAATGCCCGGCTGAGCCGGGCATTTTCGTATCTGAACTGTCGCTGCAATCAATACAGCGGGAAGCGCTCGGGATAGCCACCGAGATCCCACTGCGTGTTGAGCGGCTGGCGGTCCAGCGGGCGATTCAGGTTTTCGCGCGCGAACGAGTAGCCGGGCGGATAGGCGTAATCGTTGAACTTGCGGTCACCCGGCAGCACTTCGACGCCGGCATCGAGCCAGGAGCGCTTGGTGACGTAAACGCGGGTGCGCGGACCGGCCTGATACGACACGTTCGGGCCATGCGAACTGTAGGCAACGCCGCGGTCGTAAACGCGAGCCTTGCGCTTGGCGGCATCTGCCGGCGTGGCAGCAAAACCGGTCGCGATCACGGCAACCGCCGCGAGCAACACGGCAAACGTCTTCGCGACGGGGAATTTCAAGGTCATCAGGTCCTCATGGGCAGGCAGAGTTGGTGTGTCCGATTTGCGGTCAGTTTAGCTGGCGGGGGTGCAGTGCCACAAGGTCAATCGAGCCACACCCCTTCACAATAATGTCCGGGATGTCGAAATGTTGCATGCAAACCAGCCGCTTGCCGAACGGTGACGGGTCACAGGCTGCCGCGCAGCAGCGGGTTCTGGGCGCCGGTGACCCAATCGGCCGAGGTCGCCGACAGCGTCGACCCGGTGGCGCAGCTGCCGCGCTTCAACTCGGCATGGGCGAATAATTCCGCCAGTTTCGGATCGTTGCGGGCGGTCAGCAGCACCAGCCGGTTGAGGGTGCAGGCGATGGCTGCGCGGCGCGCCGGCAGGCTGTCGCCCTGGCAGGACCAGCCGGAAATCCGCAGATTGGCCGCATCGAGGTTTTTCACGAAGCCGAGGCAGCGCCTGGCGTCATTCAGCCGGTCGGCGAAGCCGAGCAGCGCCACCGGGCCGAATTTGCTGTCGATGATGCCCTCGCCGGCGATTTCCCTGACGCCACCGGGGTCCATCCGCGTGGCGATTTCATCCGCGGGAGGCCCGGCCTGGCTGGCTTCCGCGCCGGGACGGTACAATTCCAGCTCGGCGACCGGCTTTTCGCCCGAAGCTGCCCAGCGCAACACGTCCTTGCGGCCGCCCTCGGCATGCCGAAAAATCTCATAAGCTTCTGTTTTACCTGACGAATCGAACTGACTGACGGCAAAGGCCGGGTGCGAGCGGGTAGCCTCACTCCAGCCGGCCTTGGCGGCGGGCTCCGTGGCCGCCTCCAGTTCGACGCCGTCGAACAGGGTGACGGCGACGATGACAAGCAGCGCCAAACCACCCATATAGGCCAGCAGACGCACGGCAACGGCGCCGCACTCGTCAGCGAAGCTCTGCAAGGCCGGATGAATGCCGGCGGCAGGCCTTGGGTGGCGCGAAGCCCGAATTGAACGCATCTAACACACTGGTGGTCACGAAATCGTCGTGAGACGTTGTCTTGAAGGCGTTTCTCGCATAGAAGCGCTGCCTCTTCCCTTTCCGCGCTGAGCGGGGGCGAAGCATTTTTCTTCGGAGAGTGAACGATGGGTTACAAAGTCGCGCTGGTCGGAGCGACCGGCAATGTCGGGCGTGAAATGCTCAACATCCTGGATGAACGCAAATTCCCTGCTGACGAGGTGGTGGCGCTCGCGTCGCGCCGCAGCATGGGCGTCGAAGTCTCCTATGGCGACCGCACCCTGAAATGCAAAGCGCTCGAAAATTACGATTTCAGCGACGTCGATATCTGCCTGATGTCGGCAGGCGGCGCCGTGTCCAAGGAATGGTCGCCAAAGATCGGCGCGGCCGGCGCCGTCGTGATCGACAATTCGTCGACGTGGCGGATGGACCCCGACGTGCCGCTGATCGTGCCGGAAGTAAATGCCGATGCGGTTTCGGGCTTCGCGAAGAAGAACATCATTGCCAACCCGAACTGCTCGACGGCGCAACTCGTGGTCGCCTTGAAGCCGCTGCACGACAAGGCGGTGATCAAGCGCGTCGTGGTGTCGACCTATCAGTCCGTCTCCGGCGCCGGCAAAGATGCCATGGACGAGCTGTTTTCGCAGACCAAGGCCGTCTACACCAACAGCGAGCTGATCAATAAGAAGTTTCCGAAGCGGATCGCCTTCAACGTGATCCCGGAGATCGACGTCTTCATGGAAGACGGCTTCACCAAGGAAGAGTGGAAGATGATGATGGAGACCAAGAAAATTCTTGATCCCAAAATCAAGCTGACCGCGACCTGCGTTCGCGTGCCGGTGTTCGTCGGCCATTCCGAAGCGGTCAACATCGAATTCGAGAACCCGATCTCGGCCGATGAAGCCCGCGACATCCTGCGCAACGCGCCGGGCTGCCTGGTGATCGACAAGCGCGAGCCCGGCGGCTACGTCACGCCGTATGAAGCCGCTGGCGAGGACGCCACCTACATCAGCCGCATCCGCGAGGATGCCACGGTGGAGAACGGCCTCGTGCTGTGGTGCGTCTCGGACAACCTGCGCAAGGGCGCGGCGCTGAACGCGATCCAGATCGCGGAATGCCTGATCAACCGCAAGCTGATCACCGCGAAGAAGAAAGCGGCGTAAGTTAGCGACTGACCGCCAATCTATCGTTCGTCATGGCCGGGCTTGTCCCGGCCATCTACGTCTTGGCTGCAGAAAAGATTCGGATGCCCGGCACATCCAGCGAAGCCGCGCTTCGCGCTTTGGCCGGGCATGACGAACTTGTTGACCGTCATCCGCGCAAAGGCTCAGGTCACCGTATTATCCGTCACCGGCCGAAATTCCTTCGCGACGGGATCGAGCACCGACAGCGATCCCACGGCGACGCCGAAATAGGCGCCGTGCAGTTCCAGCTCGCTGCGCTCCACCGCAGCGCGTACGAACGGAAACGTCATCAGGTTTTCCAGGCTGCGGAACACCGCGGCCTTTTCGATCCTTGTGGCGAAATCCACGATCGTCTCGTGGTCGCGGATCTCAACCTTCTCGTCCGGCTTGATGAACATCGACATCCAGCGGCCGATGAAATCGCCCGGCGACAGCGGCGCGGCGTTGTCGATAAAGGCGCGAATGCCGCCGCATTGTGCGTGGCCAAGCACGACGATGTGCTTCACCTTCAGCACCTGGACGGCATATTCGAGTGCCGCCGAGACGCCGTGGGCGCCGCCGTCTGGCGCGTAGACCGGAACGAGATTGGCGATGTTCCTCACCACGAACAATTCACCCGGGCTGGCATCGAAGATGACCTCCGGCGACACCCGGGAATCGCAGCAGCCGATCACCATCACTTCCGGCGACTGACCGCGCTCGGACAGTTCGCGGTAGCGCGACTGCTCGGTGGGCAGGCGCTGCGACGTAAAGGCCTGGTAGCCGGAGATCAGATGCTGCGGAAAGGATGTCATGGCGCGCCTCGTGGTTGCCCCGGCTAACCATAGGACGCAGGCGCGAACAAGCCTTTCGGGCGGCGGGCTGAAATGTTATCGCGAATGCCTGAAAAACGAACAGGCCACACTTTCCAGGGAATAACGCCATGATCCGTCCGCGCCGCAGTCTGCTGTTCATGCCGGGCTCCAACCCGCGCGCGCTGGAAAAGGCGCGTACCTTGCCCGCTGACGGCATCATCCTCGACCTCGAGGACGCCGTGGCACCGGATGCCAAGGCCAGCGCCCGCGATGCCATCGCTCAGGCGGTAACCGCCGGCGGCTTCGGCAAACGCGAGGTGCTGATCCGCATCAACGCGCTGGATTCGCCGTGGTGGATCGACGACGTCACCATGGCCGGCAAGGCCAAACCCGACGGCATCCTGGTGCCAAAAATCTCCAGCGTCGAAGACCTCTCTGCCATCGCCGACCGGCTCAGCGACATCAATGCCGACATGTCGATCAAGGTCTGGGCGATGATCGAGACGTCGCGCGCGATCCTGCACGCGGAGGAGATTGCCGCGTCGTCGCGGGATTCCGAGACGCGGCTGGCCGGCTTCGTGTTCGGGCCGAACGACATCGCCCGCGAGACGCGCATTCGCATGATGCCCGGCCGCGCCGCTATGATCCCGATGATCACCCACTGCATTCTGGCCACCCGCCTGCATGGGCTGGAAATCCTCGACGGCCCCTACAGTGACTTCAGCAATGCCGCAGGCTTTGCCGAAGAGGCGACGCAGGGCCGCGACATCGGCTTCGACGGCAAGACCCTGATCCACCCCGGCCAGATCGAGGCCTGCAACAAAATCTTCACGCCGCCGGCGGAGGAAGTCGCGCAGGCGCGCCGCATCATCGCGGCGTTCGAACAGCCGGACAACGCCAAGCGCGGCGCGATCCAGCTCGATGGCAAGATGGTTGAGCGGCTGCACGCCGACATGGCAAAACGCACCATCGCGATTTCGGATGCGATTGCCGCGATGGGGAATTGATACATACTCGTCATTCCCCGACACACCAATTGGTGTGTCTGAGGGCGTGGCCGGCTCTTGCCGGACGCGAACCCGGAATCTCGAGCGCGGCGCTATCCCGGATTTACGCCGATCTGCTGCGTCGCCCAGTGATAGAAACTGCCGGGGATCGGCGTCTCGCCACCGCGCCCCTTCGGCGAAATGTGAAAGCCGAGAATCTCTGGATCATCGACCAGCCTCTTAAAATCCGACGGCTCGAAGAACCGTTTTGGCTCGGCGTGAATCGAGTAGAACGATTTCTTCGGCAGCGCGTGGTGCGCATAACCAAAGCGCCGCGCCAATGCAGTCAGCGCCGCCGGGCCAAAGATCGCGACGCGGATATCGCTAAGGCGCTGCGAGCCGCCGCGCCACTTGCGCCAGCCGAATGTCAGCCGATGCCGCAGCGCCAGCCAATCCGGCGTCAGCTCGTCCTGCTGCATCAGCGCATCAAACGCCGCGATGATCGGATCACCGGGCGGCAAATACAAAACCGAATTGCCGAGCTGCCGCGGCTTCTCCCAGGCGAAGTAAGGTTTTGAAGGATCGATCGCGATCGGCTTCAGCAACAGCACGTCGGCGTCGAGCCAGAGCCCGGCGCTGCGGGCCATCAATCGCATCCGGAAGAAATCGCTGAATTGCAGCGTGGTCCAGTCGCGCCAGCTGCCACCGGGACCTGAAGGCCGCAGCCGCTCCGCAAAGGCACGCGGCAACACCAACTCGGCGTCGGCATTGGTCACGCCATCCGGCAAATCTTGCAATGGTACAAAACTGTAGAGCGTAACGCGGTGGCCGGCGGCGACCTGCGATTTCAGGCACAGCAGGCGCAGCGCATCGAGCGGGCCGTGCCAGAAGGTGACGACGTCGGGGATCACACGCGTCACCTTCCGGAAAAATTCAGGCCCAGGCGCGCGCGGTCTTTGCCTTCGCCTCGTAGCTGTCGATCGAGGCCTTCTTTTCCATGGTCAGGCCGATGTCGTCGAGACCGTTGATCAGGCAATGCTTGCGGAATGCGTCGATCTCGAACTTCACAGTGCCGCCGTCGGGGCCGCGGATTTCCTGATTCGGCAGGTCGATGGTGACGGTGGCGTTGGCGCCGCGCTCGGCGTCGTCAAACAGCTTGTCGAGATCCTCTTGCGAGACGCGGATCGGCAGCACGCCGTTCTTGAAGCAGTTGTTGTAGAAGATGTCGCCGAACGAGGTCGAGATCACGCAGCGGATGCCGAAATCCAGCAGCGCCCACGGCGCATGCTCGCGGCTCGAGCCGCAGCCAAAATTGTCGCCGGCGACCATGATCTTGGCGTTGCGATAGGCCGGCTTGTTGAGGATGAAATCCGGGTTCTCGCTGCCATCGTCCTTGTAGCGCTGTTCCGAGAACAGGCCCTTGCCGAGCCCGGTGCGCTTGATGGTCTTCAGGTACTGCTTCGGAATAATCATGTCGGTATCGACATTGATGATCTTCAGCGGCGCCGCGACGCCTTCCAGCGTGGTGAATTTGTCCATGTGCCTGTTTCCCAGATTGAGGCCGCGTTTTAGCCCGATCGGGGCCGGCATCCAAGGCCGATTTGCGCAAGGCTCGTCGTCAGAAGCCTAATCCTTGACCTGCGCCTCGATCGCTTCCATGTCGGCATCCGACAGCCCGAAATGGTGGCCGATTTCGTGGATCAGGACGTGGCGGACGATGTGGCCGAGGGTCTCGTCATGCTCGGCCCAGTAATCCAGGATCGGCCGGCGATACAGCCAGATCATGTTTGGCAGCCGTCCGGTGTCGTCGATGCTGCGGAACGGCAGGCCGATGCCCTGGAACAGGCCGAGCAGGTCGAATTCGGTCTCGGCCTGCATCTCGTCCAGCACTTCCTCGGTGGGAAAATCATCGACCCGGATGATCACGCCCTCGCAGAGCTTGCGAAAACCCTCCGGCAGGCGCGCGAGCATGTCGTGCGCCATGGTTTCCATCTCGGCGAGATCGGGTGCTTTTGCAGAGGGCCACATCCATCCTGTCTAGCCAATCGCCGCGGATTGGGCAAAGCCGGCAAGCCCGCGGTTGACGGGCGGGCGGCAATCGGGGACGTTGCGGCCTCTCGGTTCAGGTTTTGGGGCGTTATGATGCGGATCACGATGGCAGCGATGGGTTTTGCGGTGGCACTCGGCGGCTTGCCGATGGCGGGCGCGGCGCAGGCCGAGACGACCGCACGAGTCGCCCAGGCTCAGCCGAGCTCTGACGTCTCGGCGCAGAGCCGACGCCCCCGCGCGCGGGTGCGGATCTATCGCAACGACGACGAACGCGGCGTCTACCCCAGCTACAATCCCGGCCCCAATGCAGTGCGCGATTGCACGGCAACCTATGTGCAGGAGTTCCGCCCGAGCGGCACCGTCATCGTGCCGCGGATGAACTGCTACTGGCGCCGCGGCTGAGGTTTGCCTCAGCGGTGCCTGACGGCGCCGATCAACCCCACCGCGATCAGCAGCGCCGACCCACCATAGACAATGATCGCCATTGCCAGCTGGGTCGTCGCACCCGCGGTGCCCGGCGTCACGCCCGGGCCTTGCGAGGCAAGGGCGCTTCCCGCAACGAGCAGCGTTCCGCTCGTAGATGCGAACGCGGCAATCCCATTCAATTTCCGAAATGACAATTTCGACATGGTGACCTCCCGTCACTGAGTGTCGAAGATACGCATAAGGTCGCGCGGCGGTTTTGAAATCCTTGCGCCGCAGATTGGAACCGGCGGCCCGCCATCGCATTCATGTTTGCGGCGCGGACATTCATTCCACATTCACGTCGCGCAAAATAGCTTCATGAAACGGCGCGGCTGCATTCTTCGCTGCATGACGTCGGCATGATGTCCGTAGATCCCGGATTTCTGGACCCCAAGGAGGATACGCATGAACGTGAAAATGATGTTGGGCCTGACCGCGGTTGCGGGACTGCTCGTCGTTGCCGCACCGGCCGAACGCGCGAACGCCGTGTCGCTGGTCAATCCCGGCATTGCGGCTGCGGTGCAGGGCGAAACCGCGACGGGAACCACCGAGGTGCACTGGCATCGCGGCTGGCATCGGCATTACGGTTGGCACCGCCGCCACTGGCACCGCCGTCACTGGCGTCACCGCCACTGGTGATCGCGGCGAACTGACAACGATACGATCATGCAAACAGGCCCAACGATGCGGGCCTGTTTTTGTGAGTATCGGCGCTCGATGCGCGCACTGGCACGTTTTGTCGCAGCCGCATTCATGACGCGTTCAGATCGGCATCCTTAATTTTCGATCAAGGGCGAGCGAAGCAACGCCGCACGATCTGCGCAACGCCGCCTCGGCGTGCGCCGTCGATGTGTCATGCGTTGCAGTGATCCAGGGAGGTATTGCAGATGACGTCGATCAAGAGTGTGCGACGCGGACTGATCCGCTCGCTCGGTGTCGCGGCAGCAGCTGCCATGATGGTGTCGGTCGCACCGGCGCGGGCGGTCTCGCTGATCGGCCCGGGCGCCGCGCCTGCGGCGAAGCAGGTCGGCGACGCGCTGACTACCCAGGTGCAGCACCACGGCAGCGGCTTTCGTGGCGGTGGCGGTGGCGGCGGCGCTCCGCATGGAGGCGGTGGCGGCGGCGGTGGTGGTTTTCGTGGAGGCGGCGCTCCCGCGTTTCACGGCGGCGGTGGCGGCGGTTTCCGAGGCGGCGGCCCGGCCTTTCATGGTGGTGGAGGCGGCGGATTCAGAGCTGCAGCCCCGGCGTTCCATGGCGGCGGCTTCCGCGCAAGTCGGCCGGCCTTTGTCGGCGGCGGCTTCCGCCACGGCCCCGCCTTTCATGGCGGCGGCTTCCGCCATGGCGGACCGATGATCGCACGGCGTCACTTCATTGCGCCCGCGTATCACTACGGCTATCGCCGGCATCATTTCCGCCCGCACTATTACGGCTACAGCTATGGGCCGTCCTATTACTATCCGCGCTATTATCATTCGCGCCGCTTCTGCCGGATCGTGATGACCTATTACGGCCCGCGCAAGATCTGCCGCTATCGGCCGTGGCACCATCGTTACTATCATCACCGCCGCCACCATCGTTTCAACATCTATTGGTGAGCAGCAAGACTTCAAACAAAACAGGCGCCCGGTGGGCGCCTGTTTTTCCGAGCGGGATTGCGGTCGCCCGCATCTCAATCGCCGAGCTGAAAACGCTCAAAGCGATCAAGCTCTTCCTCGATGCGGCGCTTCAACTCCTTGCGCGCCCCCTTCCTCATGCCCTCGCCCACCCACGTCCATTTCTGCATCAGCAGCTTTCGCTGCTGGCGGTCGGTCTTGAGATCCAGCGCGGCGACGATCTCGCCATCCACCAGCACCGGCAGCGCGAAATAGCCGAGCTGCCGTTTTTCCTTCGGCACGTAGGCCTCGAAGCGGTGCTCGTAGCCGAAGAAAAGATTCGTGCGCTTGCGCTGGATGATCAGCGGGTCGAACGGCGAGAGAATGTGGACCAGTCCATTCTCGCTTTCACTTGTCTTCTCAAGCGTCGCGAGCGTCGCCCAATGCTCCTGCTTGCCGGCACCCTCGAGCGCGACGCTCACCAATTCGCCGCGCCGCATACGCGCATCGATCAGTTTCCGCACCGCCGCCTTACTCGGCGCGTCTAGATGGCAGATCGAATCGAGGCTGACGATGCCTTGCGAGCACAATGCACGATCAAGCAGATAGGCGATCTTCTCGCTGGAAGAGGCTGCCTTCGGCAATTTGTCCCAGCCGAAATGACGTAGCAGCAGGTCGTAGGTCTTGAGCATGCCGTTGCGTTCGGAGATCGTCAGCAGACCGCGATAGAACGCAAGCTGCAGCGCCCGCTTCGAGGGTTTTCGGCTGGCCCACTCATGGTCCTTCTCGCGCAGCACGTCGTCGTCGATGTCGCGGATCGACAGCGGGCCTGATTTGATCAGCCGCAGCACCTTGCGCGTATCGGCTGATGTCACCGACGTGAACCAGCCGTGCCCCTCGCGGCGATAATATTTCATGTCGGGCACGAAGAAGCCGATGTCGCGCGTGGGCACATAGGCCAGTGCATGGGTCCAGTATTCGAACACGCTCTTGTCGATGCTCTGCGCCGTCCGCAAATCGCCGCGCCGATAGGCGGGAATCCGCGCGAACAGAATATGGTGGTGGCTGCGCTCGATGACATTGATGGTGTCGATCTGCACATAGCCGAGATGCGCCACTGCCTCGGCCACAGCCTCCGCGCCCTCGCCGAACGGCGCGCGCGCATCGAGCCGCTGCGCGCGCAGCCAGATGCCGCGGGCGGTAGCGGCGGTCAGGGCGATGGGCTTGGCCAGTGTGCGGGGCATTGGAAACTGACGTAGTGGGACTCACAAAGGAAAACGGCCTGCATCAGCAGGCCGTCTATCTTAACGAAGACTATCTAGGATGCGCGGCTGATCAATGCCACTCCCGGATATCGACAAAATGCCCGGCGATCGCCGCCGCAGCCGCCATTGCCGGCGACACCAGATGAGTACGGCCCTTGAAACCCTGGCGGCCTTCGAAGTTGCGGTTCGAGGTCGAGGCGCAGCGTTCTTCCGGGCTCAGCTTGTCGGGGTTCATCGCCAGGCACATCGAGCAGCCCGGCTCGCGCCATTCGAAACCGGCCTTGAGGAAGATCTTGTCCAGGCCTTCGGCTTCCGCCTGTTCCTTCACGAGGCCGGAGCCCGGCACGATCATCGCATTCAGGTTGCCGTTGACCGTCTTGCCTTCGACCACCTTGGCCACCGCACGCAGATCCTCGATCCGGCCATTGGTGCAGGAGCCGATGAAGATGCGGTCGAGCTTGATGTCGGTGATCTTGGTGCCGGCCTTCAGGCCCATGTAATCCAGCGCGCGATGTTTTGAGAGCCGCTTGGCCTCGTCGGCAATCTGGTCGGGATCCGGCACGTAGCCCGCGATCGACACCACGTCCTCGGGCGAGGTGCCCCAGGTCACGATCGGCGGCAGTTTAGCGGCGTCGAGACGGATCTCGTGATCGAAGAACGCGCCTTCGTCGGAGCGCAGGGTTTCCCAGTAGCGCATCGCGGCGTCCCAGGTCGCGCCCTTCGGCGCCATCGGGCGGCCCTTCAGGAATTCATAGGCCTTCTCGTCGGGCGCGATCAGGCCGGCGCGGGCGCCGCCTTCGATCGACATGTTGCAGACCGTCATGCGGCCTTCCATCGACAGCGAACGGATCGCCTCGCCGGCATATTCCAGCACGTAGCCGGTGCCGCCCGCGGTGCCGATCTCGCCGATGATGGCGAGGATGATATCCTTCGCGGTGACGCCGTCGGGCAAGGTGCCGTCGACGATGGCGCGCATGTTCTTGGCCTTCTTCTGGATCAGCGTCTGCGTCGCCAGCACGTGCTCGACTTCGGAGGTGCCGATACCATGCGCCAGCGCGCCGAACGCACCATGCGTAGAAGTGTGGCTGTCGCCGCAGACGATGGTCGTCCCCGGCAGCGTAAAGCCCTGCTCGGGGCCGATCACATGGACGATGCCCTGGCGGCGGTCGAACTCGTTGTAATAGGTGACGCCGAATTCCCGGGCGTTCTCGGCCAGCACCGCGATTTGCTCGGCGCTCTCCGGGTCGGGATTGGGCTTGGAGCGGTCGGTGGTCGGCACGTTATGATCGACCACGGCCAGCGTCTTCTCCGGCGCATGCACCTTGCGGCCGGCGGCGCGCAGGCCTTCGAACGCCTGCGGCGAGGTGACTTCGTGAACCAGATGGCGATCGACATAGAGCAGACAGGTGCCGTCATCGGCCTCGTGAACCAGATGGTCGGTCCAGATCTTGTCGTACAGGGTGGTCGGCTTTGATGAGTCGGACTTTGGTTGGGTCATGGGATCAGGCCTTGAAAAGAATTGCGTGAGCCGGGTGGCGTGCTGCGCAACGGTCTTTGCCGGTAAGTGGCGAGACAGACGCAGCTAAAAAGCGACGGAACAGGCGGCTTCAGAGCTTTCGAAGCTCGGCCGCGATCGACGTCGTGAAACGACCGAAGAAACGCCCCGGCAGCCGGCTATGATCATCGATCACGATGCGGGCCACGGTCCTGTGCAGATCTGGAAACATTCCAGTTATATAGCACTCGCGCGCGATTACGCCAATGATGGGGAGACATGCCCCTCCACAGGTCGCCCTGCACGGCCCAACAAAAAACGCGGCTTGCGCCGCGCTTTTGATAGCAAATTCCATGCGCGTCGAAGATTAATCGGCAGCGGCAACCTTGACCGGACGCTCGGTCTTCTTCTCGACGATGCGGGCCGACTTGCCGCGCAGGTTGCGCAGGTAATACAGCTTGGCGCGACGCACCTTGCCGCGGCGCACAACCTTGATCGAATCGATCATCGGGGAGAGCAGCGGAAACACGCGCTCGACGCCCTCGCCATAGGAGATCTTGCGAACGGTGAAGCTCTCGTTGATGCCACCGCCGGAACGGCCGATGCAGACGCCTTCATAGGCCTGCACGCGGGAGCGCTCGCCTTCGACAACCTTCACGTTGACGATCACGGTGTCGCCGGGACCGAACTCCGGAATGGTCTTGGTAGCGGAAAGTCTGTCGAACTGCTCTTTTTCGAGCGTCTGAATAAGGTTCATCGAAATCTCCATTGGCGGCGCGCCCAGACATCGGCGCGGGCTGCGCACACGTCCATCTATCCTGCCATTGCACGGATTTGGCGTCCCTATACGGCAAAGCGAAGCCGTTGTCACCCGTCCGTCGTGTTTTTCGGACGCTTTCGATTCTTGCCCTTTTCCGGGGCTTTTGGCCGGGCTGCCCAAAGATCGGGCCGGCGCATCTCGGTCAGGGCCTCGGCCTCGGCCTGCCGCCAGGCAGCGACCCTGGCATGGTCGCCGGACAGCAGAATCTCGGGGATTTGCCGGTCTTCGAAGGTCTGCGGGCGGGTATATTGCGGATATTCCAGCAAACCGTCGGAAAAGCTCTCGTCGGTACCGGAGGAGAGCTTGCCCATTACGCCCGGCAACAGCCGCACGCAGGCGTCGATCAGGGCCATGGCGGCGATTTCGCCGCCCGACAGCACATAATCGCCAACGGAGACCTCCTCGAGCCCGCGGGCGTCGATGACGCGCTGGTCGATGCCCTCGAAGCGCCCGCAGACGATCAGCGGCCCCGGTCCGGCGGCCAGCGCCGCCACCCGCGCCTGGGTCAATGGCCGACCGCGCGGGCTCATCACGAGGCGTGGACAGTCTTGCGGCAAACCTGTGGCATCGATCGCGGCGGCCAGCACGTCGGCGCGCAGCACCATGCCCGGCCCGCCGCCGGCCGGGGTGTCATCGACGCTGCGGTGCTTGTCGGTGGCAGAAGCGCGGATGTCGCGCGCCTCGAGCGCCCACAACCCGGAGGACAGCGCCCGGCCGGCCAGGCTGATGCCAAGCGGCCCGGGAAACATCTCGGGAAACAGCGTCAGAACCGTCGCGCGCCAGATTTTGGGTTCGGAAGTCATGACCTTCCATCGCGCGTCCGGCGCGGGGCGTCAAACCGGGTTCATGGCGCTACCGCGGTGAGGTCGAGTCCCTGCATCGCTGCTGCGGCTTCGATCGCCTGCTGCAGCTCGGCGAGTTTGAAGGTCTTGACCTTGATCTTACCGAGGTCGAGCAGGCCATTCGCCGTCAGCGCGGCGAGCTGACCCGGCGCGTGGTGGTCGTACATGAACTGGCCGACCACCTCCCAGTCATTGGCCAGCATCTCGCGGAACGAAATTTCCAGCGGCACCTCGGCGCTGCCCATGATGACGAGGCGACCGCCGCGCTTCAGCGCCCGCAGCGTCGACAGCGTGGTCGATGTGCTCTTCGCGCTGCCGAGCAGATCGAGTGCAACATCGGCGCTGCCGCTGGCCGCGGCGCGAATGATCGCGGTATCCTTGTCGGTATCGCCGGTCACCACCGCGGGACTCACGCGTGGGCCGAACGCGTCGCGCAGGGATTCCAGCGCCGCAGCATTGCGGCCGACCGCGACGACACGACCGGCCCCCATCGCCACTGCCAGCATCACCGCGCCGGAGCCGAAATAGCCGGTGGCGCCGTTGACGATGATGGTATCGCCGCCGCGCAGCCCGCTGCGTTGCAGGCCGCCGAACGGCACAATCAGTTTGGCGAGGCCGATCAACTCGGTTGCAGGCCTGTCATCGAGCCCGATCAGCGGTGTGACGCAGGCCGCCGGCCAGTGCGCCAGTTCGGCAAACACGCCGTCGCGCCAGCGCGCCTGCAACGCCAGGCCCGCTGACGTGTTCGTGATCGCTGTCAGTCCGATCAGAATTTGTGGCGGCTCGCGGCTTGGCACATCGCCGCGCAGATGCGGGCTGAGAAATACCCGGTCGCCGCTGTTGAGGTGCGTGACATGAGCGCCAGTTGCTGTCACGCGGCCGATCGCATTGGTGCCGGGCACGAAAGGCAGTGGCGGCAGATTGTAGGGCATCGCGCCGGCAAGCACCTTGCCGGTGTAGGACAGAACCATACCGGCCTCGATACTCACAGTGACACCGTCGGGCGCCGGCATGGGCGTTGCTACGTCATCGAACCGCAGGTCGTCGTGGGCATGCAGCCGCCATGCCTTGTGGGTGCTCGCCATCGCCGATATCCTCATTTCCGAAACCATGAGTCTCGTATTCTATAATACAAGACTGGCAGTCTCGCAATTGGTGATGGATTGTGACGGATCAACAAACCGAGACGACCCGCGGGCGACCACGCAGCGACGCGGCGCGGCGCGCGCTGCTCGATGCGGCCTATGATCTGGTGGTGAAGCAGGGCTACGGCGCGGTGACCATGGACGCGATCGCGGCAAAGGCCGGATCCGGCAAGCAGACCATCTATCGCTGGTGGCCGAGCAAGGCCGATCTCGTGCTCGATGCGCTCGAGGATTGGGCGGAAACGCAGATCAATATCGTCGAGACCGAGGCCGTCTCGGTCTTTCTGCGCAAGGTCTGCGACGGCGCCACGCGCGCGGGGCCGGTGCTGCGGTCGCTGATGGCTGAGGCGCAGTTCGATGTGGAGCTGCGTCAGAAATTGAAAACGCGATTGATCGAGCCGCGCCGCGAAGCGTTCCGCCGCTGCCTCGCGCATGCTGGCGTCGAGGCGCGACATCGCGAGAGCCTGGTGCTCGCGATCTATGGCGCGCTGTGGTACCGGCTGTTTCTCGATGAACCGCTGGACGCGGCATTCGTCAAGCGCATGACCGCATTAATGCCCCGGCAGGACTGAATCAGGCTGCCGTCGGATCGTCGCCCTCGATCTCACCCGGCATCTCGATCACCACGCGACCGGCCTTAATGTCGACGGTCGGTACCACCGCGTTGGTGAAGGGCAGCAGCAGGGTCGGGCCATCGGGCGGGGCGATCTCGATGATATCGCCGGCGCCGAAATTGTGGATCGCGATGACGCGGCCGATCGGCGCGCCGGCGGCATCCACCGCGGCGAGGCCGATCAGGTCGGCGTGGTAATATTCGTCGTCGTCGGTTTCCGGCAGCTTGTCGCGCGATACATAGAGCTCGACGCCGGTGAGGCGTTCAGCGTCCTCGCGGCTGGCGACACCTTTCAGCGTCGCGACCAGGTGACCTTTGGCCTCGCGCGCATCGGCGACTTCAAATGTGCGTACGCCGTCCTTGGTGACGAGCGGGCCGTAATCCAGCACCGCGAAAGGATCTTCGGTGAAGGTCCACAGCTTCACGGCGCCGCGGACGCCATGCGGTGCGCCGATTCGCGCGACGCAGATTTGTGCGCCAATCGTCAATGAACACCATCCTTCGAGACGCGCGCAAAAGCGCGTTCCTCAGGATGAGGACGCGTCATGCCGCAAGCGATGGAAGGCCTGCGCGTTCGACACAGCACCTCATGCTGAGGAGCACGGCGCAAGCCGTGCGTCTCGAAGCATGAGATGGATAGCATGTGAGAAGTCCTTACTTCTTCGCAGCGGCTTCAGCGGCGGCCTTGCGCTCCTTGCGCGGCACGGCCTTTTCCGGATTATTGCGCGCTTCGCGCTTGGCGACGCCAGCGGCGTCGAGGAAACGCGCGACGCGATCCGAGGGCTGCGCGCCCTTGGCGAGCCAGGCCTTGACCTTGTCCATGTCCAGCTTCAGGCGCAGCTCGTTGTCCTTGGCGAGCAGCGGATTGAAATGGCCGAGACGCTCGATGAAGCGGCCGTCGCGGGGGAAGCGCGAGTCGGCGACGACGACGTGATAAACGGGGCGCTTCTTGGTGCCTGCGCGAGCAAGGCGGATGACGACGGACATGGAATTCTCCTGAGTAATGTTGATGAATATCGATTGATCAGCTGAAGCAGGCCGTCATTGCGAGGAGCTCTTGCGACGAAGCAATCCAGTCTTCGCTTGTGGCCTCTGGATTGCTTCGCTGCGCTCGCAATGACGAACGATGGGTGATTGAACCAAGCTCATTTCTTCTTCCCGAATCCGGGAAAACCACCAAGACTTGGCTTACCAAGACCTGGCAGTGTCGGTTTTCCGAGTCCTGAAAGACCCGGGAATTCTTTCGGCAGCGAAGGCATCTGGCCCGGCGCGCCAGTTCCTGGACCACCGGGCATTTTTTCGGCGAGCGCCTTCATCTGCTCCGGTGACGGCATGCCGCCGCCGCCAAAGCCCATCGCCTGCGCGATGCCGGCCATCGGGCCGCGCTTGCCCTGCCCCATGGCCTTCATCATGTCGGCCATGTTGCGATGCATCTTCAGCACCTTGTTGACTTCCTCGACCTTGAGGCCGGCGCCGGCGGCGATGCGCTTCTTGCGGCTGGCCTTGAGGATGTCGGGATTCTTGCGCTCCTGCCGCGTCATCGAATCGATCACTGCGACCTGGCGCTTCAGTACCTTGTCGTCGAGATTCGCCGAGGCGATCTGGCTCTTCATCTTGGCGATACCAGGCATCATGCCCATCAGGCCGCTGAGGCCGCCCATGTTGGACATCTGGATCAGCTGCTCGCGCATGTCGGCGAGGTCGAACTGACCCTTGCGCATCTTCTCGGCGACGCGCGCGGCCTTTTCGGCATCGATATGGGCTGCGGCTTTTTCAACGAGCGAGACGACGTCGCCCATGCCGAGGATGCGGCCGGCGATCCGGCTCGGGTGAAAGTCTTCCAGCGCATCGGTCTTTTCGCCGGTGCCGATCAGCTTGATCGGCTTGCCGGTGACCGCGCGCATCGACAGCGCGGCGCCGCCGCGGCCGTCGCCATCCACGCGGGTCAGCACGATGCCGGTGAGGCCGACGCGGCTATCGAACGAGCGCGCCAGATTGACGGCGTCCTGGCCGGTCAGCGAATCCGCGACCAGCAAAACTTCATGCGGATTGGCGGCGGCTTTGATCTCGGCCGCTTCCGACATCATTTCTTCGTCGAGGGTGGTGCGGCCGGCGGTGTCGAGCAGCACCACGTCGTAGCCGCCGAGCTTGCCGGCTTCTAGCGCGCGCCTGGCGATGTCCGCCGGCTTCTGGCCGGCGACGATCGGCAGCGTCTGAATCTCGAGATCGCGGCCGAGCACCGCGAGCTGCTCCATCGCCGCCGGGCGATAGATGTCGAGCGAAGCCATCAGCACCTTGCGCTTGTCGCGCTGGGTGAGGCGACGCGCGAGCTTGGCTGTGGTGGTGGTTTTGCCGGAGCCCTGCAGACCGACCATCATGATGGCCACCGGCGGCACGGCGTTGAGATCGATGCCGCCTTCACCGTCGGCGCCGAGGGTAGCAACCAGCTCGTCATGGACGATCTTGACGACCATCTGGCCGGGGGTGACCGACTTGACGACGGTGGCGCCGATCGCCTGCTCACGCACCCGATCGATAAAGCTGCGGACCACGTCGAGCGAGACGTCGGCCTCGAGCAGCGCGCGGCGCACCTCGCGCATGGCGGCATCGACGTCGGCCTCCGACAGCGCACCGCGCCCGGTCAACCGATCGAGAATTCCGCCAAGCTTTTCCGACAGATTGTCGAACATCAGATCATCGCTTCCAGCGTCGCCATCCGAATGATGGACGATATTCCAAACACTTTTGCGCCCGAGGGCGCATCGCGCTGTCGGGCGTTGACCTCCGGTCTCAAGGGCCGGGCGGCGGGTCGAAAAGAACGTCTCTTCGAGAGGTGGCGGGATTTACAGTGCCGGAGCCCGATAAGTCAAGGTTTGGGCCGAAAATGGCGGGTCACGTCGCCGAGATTCAGGCTCCGGCGGCATCGTATTGCTGCTGCGACAACAGCACCTGTTCCATATGGGTTTCGGCCCAGATGCGCAGGTTATCGACCGTCGCGGATAGCGTCGCGCCCAGCGGCGTGATCGAATATTCGACCGTAACCGGTACGGTGGGGATTGCCTTGCGGCTGACCAGGCCGTCGCGCTCCAGGCTTTTCAGGGTCTGCGACAGCATTTTCTGCGAAATACCCTCGATCTGGCGCCGCAACTGGTTGAAACGGACCGGGCCGGCGCCCAGCAGGCCGAGCACCAGAACCGCCCATTTGTCGGCGATCCGGTCCAATACCAGTCGGGTGGGGCAGGTGCCGGCGTAGGCATTCCAGGATTTCCAGTCCGGTGCGGCTGTTTGGGTGTCAGTTTGCATGGCGGTCTCCTGGAGGTAACCAGCTTACGAAAAGGTGCCTTCTTCACAGCTGCTAACAAATTCAATAGCTGGTTTCCATTGGTTACCACATGGAGATATCAAATGAAAATCGCCCTGATCGGAGCGACCGGCCGTGCCGGTTCGCAAATCGTCGCTGAACTGTCCCGCCGCGGTCACACCGTCACCGCCATCGCCCGCAACCCGGAGAAAGTTCCGGCGCTGGCCGGCGTCACGCCGCTGAAGGCCGACGCCAACGATATTGCTGGTCTCACTGCCGCGCTGAAGGGCCATGACGTCGCCGTCAGCGCGATCCATTTTCTCGTCAGCGACCCGCACAAGCTGATCGCGGCGGTGAAGGCGGCGGGCGTTCCGCGCTATCTGGTGGTCGGCGGCGCCGGCAGCCTCGAAGTCGCGCCCGGCCTGAAGCTGATCGAGACCGCGGGATTTCCGGCGGAATACCGGGCCGAGGCCGCGGTGGGCGGCCTGTTCCTCGACATCCTGCGCCACGACAAGGACCTCAACTGGACCTTCCTGTCGCCCTCGGCGCTGTTCATCCCCGGCGAACGCACCGGCAAATTCCGGCTCGGCGGCGACCAGTTGCTGGCCAACGACAAGGGCAGCAGCATCTCGTTCGAGGACTATGCCATCGCCATGGCCGACGAGATCGAGAAGCCCGCGCATTCGCGCAAGCGCTTCACGGTCGGCTACTGACCCCTCCGCGACAGCCGTTGTCTCGATGCTGAACCGTTCCCACATCATTGTAGGGAATGGCAGCATCGAGAATTTTGCATGAGCACCTATGACGGCCCGGCGTCCGATCATTTCAACGGCACGCATTTCTTCGATCCGGATGGCGCACCGCCAAAAAAACTGGGTGAGGTCCTTCGCTGGCAGTTCGGCGGCGGACGGCAGCGGGCAACATGGCCGAAATGGGCACCGAGCCCCCATGCCGACACGCCGCCGCCGCGCGTCGACGGCGATAAGGTGCGATTGTCCTTTGTCGGTCATGTCAGCTGGCTGATCCAGACCGCAGGCCAGAACATCCTGATCGATCCGGTGTGGTCGGATCGCGCCTCGCCGCTGAAATTCGCGGGACCGAGGCGCGTCAACGATCCCGGCATTGCCTTCGAGGCGCTGCCCAGGATCGATACCGTGCTGGTCTCGCACGGCCATTACGATCATCTCGATGTCGCGACGCTGTCGCGGCTGGCGGGAAAATTCTCGCCGCGGGTGATCACGCCGCTCGGCAACGACAAGACGATGCGCAAGGCCGATCGCACCATTCGCGCCGAGGCCTTCGACTGGCATGATCGTGCCGATCTCGGCGGCGGGCTTGCGGTAACGCTGGTGCCGACGCGGCACTGGACCGCCCGCGGATTGTTCGATCGCAACGAGGCGCTGTGGGCGAGTTTTGTGCTGGAAACGCCGGCGGGAAAAATCTACGTCGTCTGCGATTCCGGTTACGGCAGCGGCGCGCATTTCCGCCGGGTGCGCGACGCCCACGGTCCGCTGCGCCTCGCGATCCTGCCGATAGGCGCCTACGAACCACGCTGGTTCATGAAGGATCAGCATATGAACCCGGACGATGCGGTAAAGGCACTGGCGGATTGCGGCGCCGAGCGGGCGCTGGCGCATCACCACGGCACGTTCCAGCTCACCGACGAAGCGATCGATGCGCCGGCGACGGGATTGGGCGTCGCGCTCGATGCGGCGGAGATTCCAAGGGAGCGGTTTGTCGCGCTGAAGCCCGGGCAGGTGGTGGAGATTTAAGCTCGTCGTCCCGGCGAAGGCCGGGACCCATAACCTCCGAGCCAGTGGCTAAGAAAGCACTGACCACAGCGCGTCACATGTCTCCAGCGCGTATGGGTCCCGGCTTGCGCTCGCAAGCTCGCTTGCCGGGACGACGCGTCGCTACTGCGCCGGCTTGATCGCCCACGCCACGCTCACCGTGACGTGCAGCGTTTCCTCGCCCTGCGCGACCGGTGCCGAGGCCGCCATGCCGGCCATCTTGCGGAATGGCATCGGTGCCGGCGCGCCGCCGCCGTCTTCCGAAATACTCACCGGCGCGCCGAGCGTGACTCCGGCCGCCTTGGCGTAGATCTCCGCCTTGCGGCGCGCATCGGCGATCGCCTGTTCGCGGGCGTCGTCGAGCAGCTTCGAGGCCTGCGCCACCATGAAGTTGATGCCGCCGATCTCGTTGGCGCCCGATGACACCAACGTATCGATCGTGCTGGCGACCTTGGTGACGTCACGCAGCCGGATGGTGACGCGGTTGCTGGCGCGATAGCCGGTGACGACGTTGGTGCCCGGGCGATTGGGCGCCTGCGCATATTGCGGCTGCAGCGACAGCCGCGAGGTCTGAAAATCCTTCTCGTCGATGCCCGCGCCCTTCAACGCCAGCAGCACCTTGCCCATGGCGGCGTTGTTGCTATCGCTGGCTTCGCGTGCGGTCTTGGCTTCGGTGGTGACGCCACCGTCGATCACCGCGAGATCCGGCGGCACCGACACCGTGCCTTCGCCGGTGACGGAGATCGTCGGCGGCGGGACTACCTGTGCCAAAGCGGGCGCAGCGATGAGAGCGCCGGCCAGCGCGGCGAGATACAGATGATGCTTCATGATCGTTACTTCAGCGGCACGTAGACGTTGATCACCAGCTTGTCTTCCGCTGTTTTCAGCGGGTCGGTGATGTACTCCTCGATGAAGGTGTCCTTGGCTTCCAGCTTCTTGTCGTCGAGGTGATTGGTGATCGCCTCATAGGTGTTGTCCATGTTGTCGTAGGAGCCGCGATGCACGAATTTCAGCGCCTTGCCGTCCGGCGACTTGCCCATGCTCATGGCCTTCGGCAGGCTCTTCGGCTCCTGGTCGACCGGGATTTCCGCGAGGAACGTAAAACCGGTGTCGTCGGTCGAGGTGTAGACGATCATCGAATTGCCTGAGGACTTGATGCCCTGCTTGTCCAGCAGCGTGGTGAGCTGCTTGAACGAATCCATCAGGGTCTCGAATGCCGAATCCCAGTTCGCCTTGCCGTTGAAGGTCAGAACCTGCTTCGGCGCGAGCGTGATTTCCTCGCCGAACGGATCGGCGGTCTGCACCGACGGAGCGGCCGGCGTCGCCGGAGCCTGTGCCGCAGCGGGCGGCGTGGCTGGCGCCACGGGAACAGGGATCGCAGGAGCCGGCGTTGCGGGAGCGGCGGGGCTCGGCGTCGCAGGCGCCACAGGAGCCGGTGCCGGCGTCGCCGGGGTGCTCGCTGCCGGCGGGGTGGCGGGCGGCGATTGCGCCAGCGCCGCAAAATTCATCGACAGCGCGGCAGCCGGGATCAGCGCGGCGGTAGCAAGGCGAAGCAGGCAAGAGCGGTTCATTCAGTCGTCTCCATGACCTCAAGCGATGTGGCCGTCGGCGTGCGCGCCAGAGCTGCGCGATCTGCCACCATGGTAACACGCTGCCGCGGCGTTCGTCCCCTGCCCTTAAGCGATGGCCGCATGGAAAATCGCCGACACAGATTTGCCGCACTGGCCAATCCCGCTGCGCTTCGCCATATAAGACTGGCATTCACCGGGACATGACATGAGCGCGCTGGCCAACCACGCATTTGCCAAGATGAACGGCATCGGCAACGAGATCGTCGTGATCGATCTCAGGGATACGGCTGCCACCGTGACACCGGACGACGCCCGCGCGGTCGCCGCACCCGCCGGCGTGCCCTACGACCAGTTGATGGTGCTGCAGAAGCCGCGGCTGGCCGGCACCGAGGCGTTCATCTCGATTTACAATAATGACGGCTCGGAATCCGGTGCCTGCGGCAATGGCATGCGCTGCGTGGCGCGACAGAGTTTTGCGGACAACGGCAAGACCGCGCTGACCTTCGAGACCAAGGCCGGCCTGATCAACTGCTGGCAGGGCCCGTCGCCGGATCTCTATACGGTCGACATGGGCGCGCCGAAGTTCGGCTGGCAGGACATTCCGCTGGCGGAAGAATTTCGCGACACCCGTTCGATCGAGCTGCAGATCGGCCCGATCGATGCGCCGATCCTGCATACGCCCTCCGCGGTCAGCATGGGCAATCCGCATGCGATCTTCTGGGTCGATGACATCGAGGCCTACGACCTCGGCCGCTTCGGGCCGCTGCTGGAAAACCATCCGATCTTTCCGGAGCGCGCCAACATCACGCTGGCGCATATCGTCGATCGCGATCACATCGTGATGCGGACCTGGGAGCGCGGTGCCGGCCTCACCCGCGCCTGCGGCTCGGCGGCCTGCGCGACGGCGGTTGCGGCCGCGCGCTTGCGCCGAACCAACCGCATCGTCCACATGACGCTGCCGGGCGGCGAACTCACCATCGATTGGCGCGAGCACGACGACCACGTGCTGATGACCGGCCCCGCGACGTTCGAATATGAGGGCCGCTTCGATCCCGCGCTGTTTGCGTCGGTGGCGTAAGGCAGAGCCTACTCGCCGTTCCACCCACACGCCCTGAGCCGCTCGTGCAGATGCGGCGGCGCCGGGGCGACGACGCGGATCGGATCCTTGTTGCGCGAGATCGGGATCACGATCTCCCGCGCATGCAGATGCAGCGTCGGTTCGCCAAAGCGGGGGCCGTTGCCATAGATGTTGTCGCCGACGATCGGCCAGCCGCTCTCGGCGCTGTGAACGCGCAATTGATGGGTCCGGCCGGTGACCGGTTCCAGCGCCATCCAGGCAAGGCCCTCGCCGCGCCCCATCACCTTCCAGTTGGTGATCGCCTTCTGGCCCTCGGCATCCGGCTTCTGCCACCAGCCGCGTTCGGCATTGAGGCGGCCGAGCGGCATGTCGATGATGCCCTCGTCCCCGGCCGGTCCGCCTTCCACCACCGCCCAGTAGGTTTTTGAAATCCGGCCATGCTTGAACAGCAGGCCCAGCGACGCCGTGGCCTTGCGGTGCCGGCCCAGCACCAGGCAGCCGGAGGTATCGCGGTCGAGCCGGTGCGCCAGGACCGGCGGCCGCGGCAGGCCGTAGCGCAGCGCGTCGAACGAGGATTCCAGATTGGCGCCGCCCCTGGGGCCGCGATGCACCGGCATCCCGGCCGGCTTGTCGATCACCAGCATCAGGCCATCGCGATACAGGACGCGGGACAGGATCTCATCGGCGGTCAGTTCCGGCGTATCGACGCGGTCCTGCCGGGTTTCTGGGTGACTTTCGTTCATGGCGCGAAACCGCTAACACAGCCCTGACATGAACGACACTCCTGAAACGCCGAAACTGAGCTGGTGGCGGCGGCTCTCCAGCGGCCTGAAACGCACCTCAAGCTCGCTGGGAACCGCGGTCGCCGACCTCGTCACCAAGCGCAAGCTCGACCGCGCCATGCTCGAGGATATCGAGGATGTGCTGCTGCGCGCCGATCTGGGCACCGAGGTGGCGGCGCGGATCGCCGCGGCGGTGGGCCACGGCCGCTACGACAAGGCGATCTCCGCGGATGATGTGAAGACCGTCGTCGCCACCGAAGTCGAGAAGGTACTTTCGGCCGTCGCCAAACCGCTGGTGATCGATGCATCACAAAAGCCGTTCGTCATTCTCGTGGTCGGCGTCAACGGCTCCGGCAAGACCACCACCATCGGCAAGCTCGCGGCAAAGCTGTCCGCCGAAGGCCGCACGGTGATGCTGGCGGCCGGCGACACGTTCCGCGCCGCTGCCATCGAACAGCTGAAGGTCTGGGGCGAACGCACCAAGACGCCCGTCATCGCAGGCGCCCAGGGATCGGATTCCGCGAGCCTCGCTTTTACCGCCGTGACCGCGGCGCGCGACGACAAGCGCGACGTGCTGATGATCGATACCGCCGGCCGGCTGCAGAACAAGGCCGAGCTGATGGTCGAGCTCGAAAAGGTCGTGCGCGTGATCCGGAAGGTCGATGCATCCGCGCCGCATGCGGTGCTGCTGGTGCTCGACGCCACGGTGGGACAAAACGCGCTGTCGCAGGTCGAGGTGTTTCATCGTATGGCTGGGGTCACCGGCCTGGTCATGACCAAGCTCGATGGCACTGCGCGCGGCGGCATTCTGGTGGCGCTGGCGGAAAAATTCAAACTGCCGGTGCACTTCATCGGCGTCGGCGAGGGGATCGACGATCTCGCGCCATTCACCGCGCGGGATTTCGCGCAGGCGATCGCAGGAATCGAGAGCTGACATTGAGAGCTGACATGAACAAGCCGATCCTGGACAAGACCGTACCGCATCCGCTGTTCAAGCTCGCCACTGAACTTGGGCCGCTGCTGATCTTCTTCGTCGCCAACGCCAAGTCGAACCTGTTCGTCGCCACCGGCGCCTTCATGGTGGCGGTGATCGTGGCGATGATCGCGTCCTATGTGGTGACGAAGCACGTGCCGATGATGGCCATTGTCACCGCCGTCGTCGTCATCGTGTTCGGCACGCTGACGCTGGTGCTGCACGACGAGACCTTCATCAAGATGAAGCCGACCATCGTCTATGCGCTGTTCGCCGGGGTGCTCGGCGGCGGGCTTTTGTTCGGCCGTTCCTTCATCGCCATCATGTTCGACCAGATGTTCAACCTGACCGACCGGGGCTGGCGCACGCTGACGCTGCGCTGGGCGCTGTGGTTTGCCGCGATGGCGGTACTCAATGAGCTGATCTGGCGCACCCAGACCACCGAGTTCTGGGTCGCCTTCAAGGTGTTCGGCATGGTGCCGCTGACGATGGTCTTTGCGGTGACGCAGATGCCGCTGATCAAGCGCTATCACCTGGAGCCGGTATCGCTCGAGGCGAGCGAGGCGGATGCGGGGGATATCAGCAAGTAAGCACGATCGCCAACCGGGCCTCGTGTCCCGGACGCGGTGCGGCATTCTCAGGCGATGCAAAGCATCGCCGCTATGCCGCTCCGCAGATCCGGGACCCACGCTTTCTTCGCAAAAGGATGGGCCCCGGATCAGCAGCGCACCACGCCGCCTGACGATGCTTCGCATCGTTAGGTGCGGCGTAGCTGCGCTGCATCCGGGGAACGGCGTCTCCCTTGCCGTGACGCCAAAAGAAAAACGCACCGGCGCGGGTGCGCCGATGCGTTTTGTAAATCAGACAGACGAACCGCTCAGCTCTTCTGCTTGGCGATGATCTTGTCCTTGATGCCGTCGTAGGTTTTCTCTGGCACGATCTTCTTCTGCACCAGCTCGTCCTTCCCCTTGTAGGGGCGACCCTTGATGATCGCGGCCGAATAGGCCTTGCCAATCCCGGGCAACGCATCGAGCGCCTCGGCGCTGGCGGAGTTGATATCGAGCAGTTCGGCTTTCGGCGCTGGAGCCATTTTCGACTCGGTGGCCGGTGCCATCTTGGATGCCGGCGCGGGCGCCATCTTGTCGGTCTTGGGCGCGGGCTGCGGCGACTGCGCCATCGACGGCGCGGCTGCGAGCAGGCCGAGCGTGAGGGCGGCGGCGGTGAGTGAAGCTAGCGTGAAATGGCGCATTGGAAATGTCCCTCCAAGGACGGTTTAAGTAACAGAACCAAGCTAGCGGTCGATTCATGGCAGCGCCATGGCGCCAAAATGAACCGCAGATAAAAGCTGAAATATATTTGCGACGGCCCGGGTCAGGTATCATGTTGTCATTCCGGGGCGCGAGCAGCGCCAGCTGCGAGCGAGCCCGGAATCCAGAGATAGTTGAACAGATCGGGATTCCCCGATGCGCAATTGCACATCTGAGGTCTGCACTCCAGCCGGCTTCGCCGCCCGAAGCGCATCCTCAGACACGCCAATTGGCGTGTCGGGGAATGACGGGCGCCAGTTCAATTCCGGTCCCGCCTAGCTTCCGGCCTTCAGCGCCTTGTCGATCTCGACCTTCAGCACACTGTCGAAATTCTCCGGCGTGACGCCGCCGACCAGCTTGTAGGCGATGCGGCCATCGCGGCCGACGATGAAGGTTTCGGGCACGCCATAGACGCCCCATTCGATCGCGGCGCGGCCGTTGCCGTCGACGCCGACGATGCCGAACGGATTGCCGTAGCGGCCGAGGAAACGCCGGGCATTGTCCGGTGAATCCTTGTAGTTGATGCCGACCAGCTGCAGCCGCTTGTCCTGGCCGAGCGTGGTCAACAGCGGCGCCTCCTCGTGGCACGGTACGCACCACGACGCCCAGACATTGACGACGCTGACCCGGCCTTTGAAGACAGCCGGATCGAGCCCGGGAATCGGCGTGCCGTTGCTGGCCAGGCCTTCCAGCGCCGGCAGCGCGGTCTGCGGCGCCGGGCGGCCGATCAGCGCGGAGGGAAGCTTGGCGGGATCGCCGGCGCCGAGCCGAAACCAGAACAACGCCGCCATCACCGCGAAGCCGAGCAGCGGCAGCGCCATCAGAAAAAGCCGGCGTTTTGGCAGGGCCTGATCGCTCATGACAGATCCGTCGCACTGCGGCCGGAACGGCGGCTGACGCCGCCGGCCTCGAGGTCGTGCAGCCTGGCCTTGACGCGGCGATGATCGATGACGATCCAGACGATCAGGACCAGCACCACGGCTGCCACCAGCGCGTAGGACGTGACGATGAAGGAGGCGTAGGGACCGAGCGCCGTCACGGCAGTACCGGGCGTTGGCTGGCCCGCAGCATCTGCAGCGCGCGCAACCGGCGGCGCAGGATCTCGTTGCGCATCGCAGCGAGATGCAGCGTAATGAACAGCAGCGAGAACGCCACCGCCATCACCAGCAGCGGGATCAGGAAGGCGCGGTCGAGGCTGGAGCCGCCCATCTTCATCACCGAGGCCGGCTGGTGCAGCGTATTCCACCAGTCCACCGAGAACTTGATGATCGGAATGTTGATGGCGCCGACCAATGTCAGGATCGCCGCGGCCCTTGCTGCGCGCGACGGATCCTCCACCGCGCGCCACAGCGCGATCAGGCCGAGATACATCAGGAACAGGATCAGCACTGACGTCAACCGGGCATCCCATTCCCAATAGGTGCCCCACATCGGCCGGCCCCACAGTGAGCCGGTCACCAGCGCCAGGAACGTGAAGGCCGCGCCGATCGGCGCCGCGGCCTTGGCGGCGACGTCGGCGAGCGGATGCCGCCATACCAGCGTGCCCAGCGCGGCGACGCTCATGACGCCCCAGACGAACATCGCCAGCCAGGCATTGGGCACGTGGATGAACATGATCTTGACGGTGGCGCCCTGCTGGTAGTCGTCCGGCGCCAGCGCGGATTGCGTGAGGCCAATCGCCAGCAGGATCGCGGTCGCGCCTGCCAGCCACGGCAGGATACGCGTGGTCAGTGACAGGAAGCGGGTCGGATTGGCGAGATCGGTCAGCGTCATGGCATTCCTGATAATCGCCGCAGCCGCGGCAGGCAATGTCGGTCAGTCCGTTTCATTTGCGTTTCCGCGAGAGTTGATCTGCGTCAATCCAGCCCATGCCGCAGGCTCGCGGCGGCGGCGAACGGGCCGATCACCAGGCTCGCCAGCGACAGCGCGCACAGGATCGAAAACGGCGTGCCGAACGACAGCGGTCCGGCAATCGCAGCATTCGAGGCGGCGACGCCGAAGATCAGCACCGGGATCGACAGCGGCAGCACCAGCACCGCCAGCAGCAGACCGCCGCGCTGCAACGTTACCGCCAGCGCCGCGCCGATCATGCCGGTAAAGGTCAGCGCCGGCGTGCCCGCCAGCAGCGTCAGCGCCACCGCCGCGGTCGAGGCGCCATCGAGGTTGAGCAGCAGGCCCAGCACCGGCGTGGCGACGATCAGCGGCACGCCCGCCGCCAGCCAGTGCGCCAATGCCTTGGCGGCGCAGGCCAGTTCCAGCGGCGTCCGGCTCATCAGGATCAGATCGAGCGAGCCGTCGTCATGGTCGGCCATGAACAGCCGATCCAGCGTGAGCAAGCTGGCCAAAAGCGCGCCGAGCCACAAGATCGCCGGCCCCAGCCGCCCCAGCAGTGCCAGATCCGGCCCCAGCGCAAATGGCATCAGCACCACGACGGTGAGAAAGAACAACACCCCGATCAACGCCCCGCCGCCGACCCGCACTGCAATCCGGATATCACGCCGAATCAGCGCGCCGAGCGCGGTCACGACTCGCCCCCGATCCGCAATTCGCGCGCGGCAATTCCGAGCGGCGCATGGGTCGCGGCGATGATCATCCCGCCGCTTTTAAGATGTGCCGTCATCAGGCCCGCAAAGATGCGCTGGCTGGCGGCATCCAGTGCCGAGGTCGGCTCATCCAGCAGCCAGATCGGTCGCCGCACCGCCAGAAGCCGCGCGATCGAGAGCCGCCGGCGTTGCCCGGCGGACAGATAGGCCGCCGGCAGCAGCGCGGCATGGCTGAGTCCAACCGCGGCCAGGCATTCGGCGGGATTGGCCGGGCTGCCGCCCAAAAACTCCGCCCAGAATGTCAGATTCTCCGTCACGCTGAGCGCCGGCTTCATGGCGTCGCGATGGCCGAGGTAATGCGCCTGTTCGGCCAGCGTCAGTTCGGCATCGCCGCCGTCGAGATCGATCGAGCCGCCATCCATCGCCAGCAGGCCTGCGATCAGCCGCAACAATGAGGTCTTGCCGGCACCATTGGGGCCGACCACCGCCAGCACCTCACCTGCCGCAGCATGGAATTCCAGACCGGAAAACACCTCGCGGCCACCCCGCACACATCTCAACCCACGCCCCGAGAGCCGCATCGTCGTCCTTTCGCGGCCTTCTGCTGGTATCGAGAAGTCGCAGAGCGCAAATTGCATGATCTCGCATTGCTGCGAAACGATTGTCGCTGTGGCGGCGCCTCTAGAAAGATTCTATAAGCCGGAACTTGATGCAGCACACAATCGGCGCCTGCAAGCCAATCAGGCTGTGTTTGCTGCGGTGCATAGATACCTTTTGCCGGGTATCCGTAAAAAAGAATTGGGACCCCTCCTCATGACCTCGCTCGACAGCTTCAAGTGCCAGAAAACCCTCAAGGTCGGCGCCAAGACCTATGTCTATTACAGCCTGCCTCTGGCCGAGAAAAACGGTCTGACGGGGATTTCGAAGCTGCCCTATTCGATGAAGGTGCTGCTGGAGAACCTGCTGCGCCATGAGGACGACCGCACCGTCAAGAAGGCCGACATCCTTGCCTTCGCCAAATGGCTGAAGAAGCGCAAGCTCGAGCACGAAATCTCTTTCCGCCCGGCCCGCGTGCTGATGCAGGATTTCACCGGCGTGCCCGCGGTGGTCGATCTCGCCGCGATGCGCAATGCGATGCAGGCGCTCGGTGGCGACGCCGAGAAGATCAACCCGCTGGTCCCCGTCGATCTCGTCATCGACCATTCGGTGATCGTGAACTTCTTCGGTGACAACAAGGCGTTCGGCAAGAACGTCGCCGAGGAATACAAGCAGAACCAGGAGCGCTACGAATTCCTGAAATGGGGCCAGAAGGCGTTTTCGAACTTCTCGGTGGTGCCGCCCGGCACCGGCATCTGCCACCAGGTCAATCTCGAATACCTTGCCCAGACGGTCTGGACCAAGAAGCAGAAGATGACCGTCGGCAAGAAGACCGGCACCTTCGAAGTTGCTTATCCCGACACGCTGGTCGGCACCGACTCGCACACCACCATGGTCAACGGCCTCGCCGTGCTCGGTTGGGGCGTTGGCGGCATCGAGGCTGAAGCCGCGATGCTCGGTCAGCCGCAGTCGATGCTGCTGCCTGATGTCGTCGGCTTCAAGCTGAAGGGCGCGCTGAAGGAAGGCGTCACCGCCACCGACCTCGTGCTCACCGTCACGCAGATGCTGCGCAAGCAGGGCGTGGTCGGCAAGTTCGTCGAATTTTTCGGTCCCGGCCTCGACTATCTGTCGGTCGCCGACAAGGCCACCATTGGCAACATGGCGCCGGAATATGGCGCCACCTGCGGCTTCTTCCCGGTCGACGCCGAAACCCTCGATTATCTCAAGACCTCCGGACGCGCACCGGCGCGGGTCGCGCTGGTCGCCGCCTACGCCAAGGCGCAGGGCCTGTTCCGCACCGCCAAGTCTCCGGACCCGGTGTTCACGGAAACCCTGACGCTGGATCTCGGCGACGTGGTGCCGTCGATGGCCGGTCCGAAGCGTCCGGAAGGTCGCGTCGCACTGCCGGCGGTCGCGGAAGGCTTCGGCGCGGCGATGACCTCCGAATACAAGAAGACCGAACCGAAGGCACGCTTCCCGGTGGAAGGTCGCAACTTCGATCTCGGCCACGGCGACGTGGTGATCGCGGCAATCACGTCCTGCACCAACACTTCGAACCCGAGCGTGCTGATCGGCGCCGGCCTGCTGGCGCGCAACGCGGTGGCGAAGGGCCTGAAAGCCAAGCCGTGGGTCAAGACCTCGCTGGCTCCGGGCAGCCAGGTGGTCGCGGAATATCTTGCCAATTCCGGTCTGCAGCCCGATCTCGACAAGGTCGGCTTCAACCTGATCGGCTTCGGCTGCACCACCTGTATCGGCAACTCCGGCCCGCTGCCGGAAGAGATTTCGAAGTCGATCAACGATAACGGCACCGTCGCCGCGGCCGTGCTGTCGGGCAACCGCAACTTCGAAGGTCGTGTCAGCCCTGACGTGCAGGCCAACTATCTGGCCTCGCCGCCGCTCGTCGTCGCCCACGCGCTGGCAGGCACCGTGACCAAGAACCTCGCGGTCGAACCGATCGGCGACGGCAAGGATGGCAAGCCGGTCTATCTCAAGGACATCTGGCCGACGGCGAAAGAAATCAACGCCTTCATGAAGAAGTACGTCACCTCGGCGATCTTCAAGAAGAAGTACGCCGACGTGTTCAAGGGCGACGCCAACTGGCGCAAGATCAAGACGGTCGAGAGCGAGACCTACAAGTGGAACATGAGCTCGACCTATGTGCAGAACCCGCCTTACTTCGAAGGCATGAAGCGCGAGCCGGAGGCGATCGTCGATGTCGTCGATGCCAGGATTCTTGCGATCTTCGGCGACAAGATCACCACCGACCACATCTCGCCCGCCGGGGCGATCAAGCTGACCTCACCCGCCGGCAAGTATCTGTCGGAGCATCAGGTGCGTCCGGCCGACTTCAACCAGTACGGCACACGGCGCGGCAATCACCAGGTGATGATGCGCGGCACCTTCGCCAACATCCGCATCAAGAACTTCATGCTGCAGGGTGCTGACGGCAACATTCCCGAAGGCGGCCTGACCAAGCACTGGCCCGACGGCGAGCAGATGTCGATCTACGACGCCGCGATGAAGTACCAGGCCGAGAAAGTGCCCTTGGTCGTGTTCGCCGGCGCCGAATACGGCAACGGCTCGTCGCGCGACTGGGCAGCCAAGGGCACCCGTTTGCTCGGCGTCCGCGCCGTGATCTGCGAGAGCTTCGAGCGCATCCATCGTTCCAACCTGGTCGGCATGGGCGTGTTGCCGCTGACTTTCGAGAATGGCGCGTCGTGGAAATCGATCGGCCTCAAGGGCGACGAGACCGTGACCATCCGCGGCCTGCAGGGCGATCTGAAGCCACGGCAGAAGCTGACGGCGGAAATCGTGTCGGGGGACGGCACGCTGCGTCGTGAATCCCTGCTCTGCCGCATCGATACGCTCGATGAACTCGAATATTACCGCAACGGCGGCATCCTCCAGTACGTGCTGCGCCAGCTCGTGGCGTAGCCGATCACAATACGTAGTGTGACGTAGTGCCTCACTGCGAAGTGAGTGGCGAGTGAACAGAAGGCGGCCTATGAAGGGCCGCCTTCTGGCGTTTGAGGGCATGTGTGTGCTAGCGACACCCCCTGGTGCGACACCGTCTGTTATGTGTCGCGGTTCAAACGTGGCAGAACTCATGAAGACCTTTGGCGGCAAATCGCGATGGTCGGGCGCACTCGGCGTCAGTGTGGTCATCGCAATGAGCGGTTCCGCACATGCCGACCCCCGCGCCGTCGTGGAGCTGTTCACCTCGCAGGGCTGCTCGTCCTGCCCGCCCGCGGACAAGATCATCGGCGATCTCGCCAAGGACCCGTCGGTGATCGCCCTGAGCATGCCGATCGATTACTGGGACTATCTCGGCTGGAAGGACACGCTGGCGGATTCGCGTTTCAGCGCACGCCAGAAAGCCTATGCCCGCATGCGCGGCGACCGCGACGTCTACACGCCGCAGGTCGTGGTCAACGGCGCAGCGCAGGCGATCGGCAGCGATCTCGACAAGATCGAAAACGCGATCGGCGATACCAAGAAGAGCGATGCCGTGATGTCAGTGCCGGTATCGATGACCATCTCCGGCAAGCACGTCAACGTCGCCGTCGCGGCATCGAGCAAAGGTCCCGAAGCCACCCATGGCGAGGTCTGGATCTGCTCCGTCTCGAAGGCGGTGCCGATTGCAGTCGGGCGAGGCGAGAATCGCGGTCGTGAGCTGACCTACTACAATGTGGTCCGCAGCTGGCTGAAGGTCGGCGACTGGAGCGGCAGCGCCGCCAATTGGACGGTACCGCTGGAAAACATTTCCCGCGAGGGCGTCGATGCCGCGGTCGTCTACGTCCAGGACGGCAATCGCGACAAGCCCGGCGCCATGCTCGGCGCGGCCTATACGCTGCTGCAATAGTTATTTTCTGATTGATACTGTCATTCCGGGATGCGCGAAGTCGGCGCAGCCGACGAAGTCGCAGACCCGGAATCCAGAAGTGTTTTGAGCATCTCGGGATTCCGGGTTCGCTCACAGCTGGCGCTGCTCGCGCCCTCAGACGCGCCTATTGGCGCGTCGGGGAATGACAAGGTACCCCCCAAAAAAGAAAGGACCAACTTGCGTTGGCCCAGTGGGGATTAACTTCCTGCGGCAGGCCCGATCCCAACGTTCCCGGGGGGCTGGGGGCTGAGGAATCCGAGGCCGGAAGAACCGGGCCCGTCGCAGTGTCCTGTTCTCGCAATCCAGATGGGCCGTCGATGGGCGGAATTTTGGCGGCAATAAGATTCCTCTAACGATCCCGTGACAGCGTATTTCCACCTATCGGCGGCGGCGACAGCGTCGCCTCTTGCAGCGCGGCCCGGACGGCGCAATCATGCAGGCTGTGTGACAGGAGGCGCTGCATGAGTTCGATAATGGGGGATACGGATCCAAGCGAAGTTCGCGCGGCGGAGCGCACTACCGCTCCTGCCGTTACCTTCAACCGGATCGAACTCAACCGTATTCTGAATCTGTACGGCCGCATGGTCGCCGATGGCGAATGGCGCGACTACGCCATCGATTTTCTCCGGGATCGCGCGGTATTCTCGGTGTTCCGCCGGGCCTCGGAAGTGCCGATCTATCGCATCGAGAAAGACCCCCGGCTGGCGCGCAAGCAGGGCATCTACAGCGTGATCTCCGCCAGCGGCCTGATCCTGCGGCGCGGCCACGAACTCGACCGCGTGCTGCTGGTGATCGACCGCAAACTGGCGGTGGTCTAGCTGCCGCGGAAGCGCTGTCCGGAAACATCAACTAACAGTTCGACCCGGATTTCGGCCTGAATTTCTCTTCAAAAGAGTGTCTTCACTGCTCTCTCTTGAAGGACACCGTGTGCCCCCTCACCGCATGGACTTGACCCGCCGCGCGGCCATCGCCGGGCTCGCCGCATTACCGGCGTTGTCACTGCCGATCACGCCGACGCTCGCGCAGGAGGCAGCGCCGCCCGCGCGCTTCTCGCCATCCTGCATTCTGACGCCGCAGGCGGTCGATGGCCCGTATTATTTCGATCCGGGGATGCAGCGCTCGGATATCACTGAAGGGCATCCCGGTGCGCCGTTGCGACTGCGATTCGTTGTCATCGACGTCGCCACCTGCCAGCCGCTCGCTGGCGCCCGCGTCGATGTCTGGCATGCCCGCGCCGACGGCCTGTATTCCGGCTATGCCGGCCAGGGCGATGACCACGGCATTGATACCTCCGGCGGTACCTTCATGCGCGGTACGCAAACCACGGATTCGCGCGGCGAGGTCGAGTTTCGCACGGTGTATCCCGGTTGGTACGAAGGTCGGACCACGCATATTCATTTCAAGGTCTTCACCGACCGGAACAACGTTCTGACCGGCCAGATGTATTTCCCGGATGCGCTGAGCCAGTATCTCTACGCCAATGTCAGCGCCTATGGCCGCAAGACGGCGCGCGACACGTTCAACGCCAATGACGGCCTCGCCTTGATGGACAAGGCGCATGGCGGGTTTTGCGACATCCGGGAACAGCCCGATCATTATCTGGCGACGCTGATCCTTGGCGTCGATCGCGCCGCAGTCCTGGCTGACAATATGAGCGGATTTCCGCCGCCGGGGCCACCGCCCGGCGCACGTCCTGGGATGAGGCCGCCTCGGCGCACTCCCGCCGCGATCGTGCCGGGCGTGGCGCAAAACGAACAGAAGACCGGCTAGGTCAGCCGGGCAGCTTCGCCGACTCATCCGGCAAGGTCTGCGCGCCGCCGCCGATCGCGCGCTGCATCATCACGATATCGAGCCAGCGGCCGAACTTGAAGCCGACGTCGGGATGGATGCCGATCATCTGGAAGCCGGTCTTGGCGTGGACGCCGATCGAGCCGGCATTGGCGGAATCGCCGATCACCGCGATGATCTGGCGAAAGCCCTGCGCCTCGCAATCATCGATCAGCCGCTGCAGCAGACGCGTGCCGATGCCGCGCCGGTGCGTCGCCGGATCCAGATAGACCGAATTTTCCACCGTGAAGCGATAGGCCGGCCGGGTCCGGTACAGCGCCGCATAGGCGTAGCCAGCCACGCCGCCGTCGAGCAGCGCGACGAGATAGGGAAAGCCCGCCGACACCAGTGCGTCGAACCGCCGCGTCATTTCGGCCAGATCCGGGGGGATCAGCTCGAACGTCGCGGTTCCGTTTCGCACCGCCTCGTCGTAGATCGCGGTGATGGCGGGAAGGTCGGCCGCCACAGCGGGCCTGATTTCAATGTCGGACATGTCAGGAGATTATTTTTGCCGGCGGCAAAAGAAAAGCCCCGGCCTTGCGGCCGGGGCTTCGATCTTTCTATCAGCCGGAACGTCAGTCGCGCTGGCCGAGCAGCTGCAGCAGCAGCGTGAACAGGTTGATGAAGTTCAAATACAGCGACAGTGCACCGGTGATGGCCGCACGTTCCGCCACGTCGCCACCCTGGGAGGCGTAGCCGTAGATGTAATCGTTCTTCAGGCGCTGGGTGTCGTAGGCGGTGAGGCCCGCGAAGATCAGCACACCGACGACCGACACGATGAACTGCAGCATCGAGCTGGCGACGAAGATGTTGACCAGGCTCGCGATGATGATGCCGAACAGGCCCATCAGCAGGAACGAGCCCATGCCCGTCATGTCACGCTTGGTGGTGTAGCCATACAGGCTCAGCGCACCGAACGAAGCCGCGGTGATGAAGAACACCCGGGTGATCGAGGTGTGCGTGTACACCAGGAAGATCGACGACAGCGAGATGCCCATCAGCGCCGAGAACGCCCAGAACATCAACTGTGCGGTCGCGGGCTTCAGCCGGTTGATGCCGAAGGAGATGGCGAACACCATCACCAGCGGCGCCAGCATGAACACCCACTTCAGGGGGCTGACGAACATCGCATAGCCGAACGGCGTCAGGTACGAATTGCCGATCCGGGCGGCTGCGCCCGAGGGATCCACGGTGACGGCCGCCATGTACACGCCGAGCGCGGCCAGACCGGTGATGGCCAGGCCGATCGACATGTAGTTGTAAATGCGCAGCATGTAGGAGCGCAGTCCGGCATCCACGACCGCGGCGTCGACGCGACCGGCGGCCCGGCCGAAGGGAGAAGCATAATTACGATCGAAGTCCGACATGGTCGAAATCCTGTGGTTGTCCAGCCGATCGCAAAGGGTTTGCGCCGCCGGTCCGAATTATATCCCAGATAACGGCGCCTTCTGACATTAAATTCACGTCATGGGCGCCGGCGTCTGACCCAGAGGGTATGTGGTAAACTAACACATTCGCTGCAAGCTTCCACGCGTGGCGGAATGTCGCTCCATAGTGCGTGTCCGCCAGATTGGTAAACCGGAAGGCGCCACAAAACCTGCGCTTCCATCCCGATCGGCGCGAATCACCCCGATCCGGGCCTCGCACGTGCCAAAACGGGTCACAAATTCCGCAACACGGAAGCCGGCTTCTGGTTCAGGGCTACCAACGTACCCGCCAGGCCGAGCCCCACTGTGACAATAAGCGCGGCCAGCACGACACCGGCAGCGCTGCCGGCCTGCCAGATGAAACTCAAGGTCATCAACCGGGTCACGATCAGCCACGCAGCGACCGAGCCGGCGAAAACGCCGAACACCGCGGTGGCGAAGCCGATCATCAGATATTCCAGCGCATAGGCGCCGAGCAGCCGCGCCCGCGTCGCGCCCAGCGTCTTCAGGATCACAGCGTCATAAACGCGGTGGCGATGGCCGGCGGCCAGCGCGCCGCCGAGCACCAGGATGGCGGACAGCAGCGTCACCGCGCTGGCACCCCTGATCGCCAGCACCAGGTTGGTAACCACGGTGCCGATGGTGTCGAGCGCTTCGCGGACGCGGACGCTGGTGATCATCGGGAACGCGTCGGCGACCGCCTTGACGAGGGCGGCGTCGCCGGAGGGATCGGCGTGGGCTTCGGTCAGCGTGGCGATATGGGTGTGCGGCGCGCCGCGAAACGCGTTGGGCGAGAACACCAGCACGAAATTGATGCCGAGGCTCTGCCAGTCGACGCTGCGCATGTTGCCGATTTTGGCGGAGATGTCGCGGCCGAGCACGTTGACCACGACCTCGTCGCCGATCTTGAGCCCGAGGCCGTCGGCGAGCTTCTTCTCGAACGACACCAGCGGCGGGCCGCTGTAATCCGGCGCCCACCATTGCCCCTCGACCACCTTGGAGCCGCGCGGCACTTCGTTGGTGTAGCTGAGGCCGCGGTCGCTCTGCAGTACCCATTCGGCGTCGGACGTCGGCTTGAGATCTTCCGCCTTGACGCATCGCGCCGAGATGATCCGGCCGCGCAGCATCGGCACGTCCTCGACGGTGGATTGCGGCGCCTTCTGTTTCAGGAACGCGCCAAAACGGTCAGCCTCGGTGGAAGGAATGTCGATGAAGTAAAACGACGGCGCCTTGTCCGGCAGCGCCGCCATGAACTGCCGACGCAGATTGCCGTCGATCTGGGTGATGGTCACCAGCACGGTGAGGCCGAGCCCGAGCGACATCACCACCGACGGCGTCAGCGCGCCCGGCCGGTAAATATTGGCGATCGCCAGCCGCAGCATGGTCATGTCCGGCCGCGGCAGTTTTCGCGCGAAGGCCATCAGCGCCGAGGCAATGCCGCGCAGCAGCGCGAATACCACCATCGAGGACACCACAAACACCGCGGCGACACGCTTGTCATACGCGAGCCCGATCACGACGGCGATCAGGAGCGCGATCACCAGTGCCATCCAGACCAGATAGCGCAGCTTCGGCCGATGCGACTCACCGGATACTTCATCGCGGAACAGCGCCGCCACCGGCACGTCATGCACCCGCGCCAACGGCCACAGCCCGAATGCCAGCGCCGTCAGCAGGCCGTAGAGCAGCGACAGCGCGAGTTCGTCGGGATGAACAGCCGGGATCACCGGCAGCGGCAGCACCTTGCCGAACACGCCGACAATGACGAAAGGCAGCGCGGCGCCAAGCACCAGGCCGATCAGCGAGCCGATCGCCGCCAGCACCAGCACCTGCGTCAAATAGATCGCGAACACGTCGCGGCCGGTGGCGCCGAGCGCCTTCAGCGCGGCGATGACGTCGCGGCGGCGGTCGATGTGACTTTTCACGGCGTTGGCGACGCCGACGCCGCCGACCAGCAGCGCGGCGAGGCCGACCAGAGTCAGGAACTGGGTGAAGCGGGTGATGGTGCGCTCGAGTTGCGGCGAGGCACTGTCGCGGGTGCGGATTTCCCAGCCGGCCTGCGGCAAGGCCTTTCGCGAATCGTCGGCCAGCGCATTGGCGGCGCGGTCACTGGCGGCGGTGTCGGGCAGCCGGACGCGGTAGATCCAGCGCACCAGGCTGCCGGGCTGCAACAGCTTGGTGGCGCGCAGCGCAGCTTCGCTGGCGAGGAAGCGCGGCGCGAAGCCGACACCGCCGGCGAGCTTGTCCGGCTCGGCGTCGATCACGCTGCGGATCTGGAAATTGGCGCTGCCGACGGTGACGCGGTCGCCGACCTTGAGGTCGAGCCGCGCCAGCAGCGTCGGGTCCGCTGCCGCCCCGAAGGCGCCGTCGCGTTCGGCCAGCAAATCATGCACCGGCATGTCCGGCACCAGCGTCACCTTGCCGAGCATGGGATAGGCGTCGTCGACCGCCTTGATCTCGACCAGCGCCAATCGGCCGTCAGCGGCGCGGGCCATGCCGCGCAGGGTCGCGGCGGTGGAGACCTGACCGCGCGAACGCAGAAAAGCGAGTTCGTCGGGCTTGGCCTCGCGCTGCATCAGCGAGAATGCGACATCGCCGCCGAGCAGCGTGCGGCCTTCCCGCGCCAGACCTTCACTAAGGCTGGCGGCCACCGAGCCGACACCGGCGATCGCCATCACGCCAAGCGCGATGCAGGCGATGAAGACATAGAAGCCACGCAGCCCGCCGCGCATTTCGCGCAATGCGTAGCGCAGCGCCAGCGACGGGCCGCGGCTGGTGGGAATGGTCTCGGAGATCGTCGTCATGGATCAGGCCGTCTCGATCCGACCGGAGCGCAGCCGCACCACACGGTCGCAGCGATGCGCCAGCGCCGTATCGTGCGTCACCAGCACCAGCGTCATGCCGCGCTGGGCGTGCTGCGCGAACAGGAGATCGACGATCTGGCTACCGGTCGATTCGTCGAGATTGCCGGTCGGCTCATCGGCGACCAGGATCGCGGGATCCGGCACCAGCGCGCGGGCCAGCGCCACGCGCTGCTGCTCGCCACCGGACAATTGCGTGGGATAATGGTGCAGCCGGGCCCCAAGTCCCACCGCTTCCAGCTCGCGCGCCGCCCGCGCCATGGCATCGGGATTGCCGGCAAGCTCCAGCGGCACCGCGACGTTTTCCAGCGCGGTCATGGTCGGGATCAGATGGAAGGACTGGAAAACGATGCCGACATGGCGGCCACGAAACCGTGCGAGGCCGTCCTCGTCGAGCGCATTGAAAGAGGTGCCGTTGACCACCACCTCTCCGCTGTCAGGACGTTCCAGCCCCGCCATCACCATCAACAGCGTGGATTTGCCCGAACCTGACGGGCCGATCAGCCCGATCGCTTCGCCCGAGCCGACGCGCAGGTTGATATCCTTGAGGATATGAACGCGCGCCGCGCCCGTGCCGAGCGAGAGATTGAGGTTTGAGATGGAAATGGTGTCCGGTGAAAGACCGGCCGGTGATGAGGCTTCGGTGAAAGTATCCATGCACGCTTCATATGGCACTTCCTTTGCGGCGGTCGAGAGGCTGCTGCGCACGTTTCTGTGCCTGCTTGTTGCCGCCGTGATGGTGGCGATGCCGACCGCGCCCGCGGCGGCGCAGGCCGCGGCTGCCGATACCGCCAAGTCGATCAAACTGGTGGTGCTCGGTGATTCCCTGAGCGCCGGGCTTGGTCTGTCCGGCCCGGCGGCATTTCCGGCCCGGTTGCAAAAAGCCCTCAAGGACAAGGGGATAGCGGTCGACATGATCAATGCCGGGGTATCCGGCGACACCACCTCCGGCGGCCTCGGCCGGCTCGACTGGTCGATCCCGGAGGGCACCCAAGGCGTGATCCTCGAACTCGGCGCCAATGACGCCTTGCGCGGCACCGATCCAAAGGTCCCGCGCGCGGCGCTGACCGAAATCCTGAAGCGGCTGCAGGCGCGCAAGATCGCGGTGCTCCTGTGCGGCATGCTGGCGCCGCCGAACTACGGTGCCGACTATGCCGCGCAGTTCAACTCGATCTACCCGGATCTCGCCAGGGAGTTCGGCGTGCCGCTGTATCCGTTCTTTCTCGAAGGCGTCGCCGGCGACGGCAAGCTCAACCAGGGCGACGGCATGCATCCGACCGCCGAAGGCGTCGACATTGTGGTGAAAAATATTCTGCCCAGCGTCGAGGCATTTGTCGGGTCGATCGCTGGGCAACGCAGTTGAAAAACAGGCAGCCGCAACCTTAACACCGGATTTTTACGGAACCTTTGCGGTTCCCGGACATCGGCTGCTTCGCAGAGTCACATAACTACGCTAAAAAAAGACATCGGTGATTCGTCACCGGCCCTTTTGTTTGGGCATGATCTTCGCCGAGGAGTGGAGTCCACTTTTCGGCGAAGATCGCGCCCCTGCATTGAGGAGCATACAATGCCGCGTTTGTTCGCCGGACTGGAAATACCGGCCGAGATTGGCCAGACCTTATCCAATTTGCGTGGTGGCCTCCCCGGCGCACGCTGGATCGACCCCGAGAACTATCACGTCACCCTGCGCTTCATCGGCGACATCGACGGCACCGCGGCGAATGAAATCGCCTCGCTGCTGGTGCGCGTCAACCGCAAGCCGTTCGACGTGGCGTTGCAGGGGCTGTCGAGTTTCGGCGGCCGCAAGCCGCGCGCGGTGGTCGCCTCGGTGGTGCCGAGCCGGCCGCTGATCGAGCTGCAGGCCGAACTGGAGCGATTGATCCGGCGCTGCGGGCTCGACCCCGAAGGCCGCAAATTCACCCCGCATGTGACGCTGGCGCGGTTGCGCGATGCTTCCAATCAGGACGTCGCCGACTATCTCTCGGTGCGCGGCTATTTCCCGACCCGGGTCTTCAAGGCCTCGCGCTTCGTGCTGTTCTCGTCGCGCGCATCCACTGGTGGCGGTCCCTATGTGGTCGAGGATTCCTACGCGCTGAGTGCGTGAACTTTCTCCCTCCCTTCTCCCCTTCCGGGAGAAGGGAAGGAGGTCCCTGCATAGCCCCTCGACCAATTCGCATCTTGCATTTTTCGTCCGCGTGAGGCCGTTAGGCCCTCATGTCATCCGCCCCGCCCGCCTCCTTCCGCGAACAATACCAGTCGCTCGTCTCTTCCGGTGCCATCGAGGCCGATCCGGCGCAGGCGCGCGCCGTGGAGGCCATCGCTGCGCTGGATGCGACGCTGGCCAGCTACAAGCCGCCGCGCAAGCAGGGGTTTCTGGGCCGGTTGTTCGCCGACAAGAACGGCGGACCGCCACGCGGACTTTATGTCCATGGCGAGGTCGGCCGCGGCAAGACCATGCTGATGGATCTGTTCTTCCAGAGCAGTTCGGTCAGCCACAAGCGCCGCGCACATTTCCACGAATTCATGGCCGAAGTACACGAGCGCATCTACGGCTTTCGCCAGAACATCGCCCGCGGCGAGATCGCTGACGGCGATGTCATCGCGCTGACCGCGAATTCGATCTTCGACGAGGCCTGGCTGCTGTGCTTCGACGAATTTCACGTCACCGACATTGCCGACGCGATGATCCTCGGCCGATTGTTTTCGCGGCTGTTCGAATTGGGCACCGTGGTATTCGCGACCTCCAATGTGGCGCCGGTCGATCTCTACAAGGGCGGGCTGAACCGCGCGCTGTTTCTGCCCTTCATCACCCAGATCGAAGATCACATGGAAGTGCTGCGGCTGGATTCGCGCATCGACTTCCGCCTGGAAAAACTCGCCGGCATGAAAACCTGGCTGGTGCCGGCCGATCGGGCCGCCGAAGCCGCACTCGACAAGGCCTTTGCCAAACTCACCGGCGGCGCGCCCGGCAGACCGCGCGACATCTCCATCAAGGGCCGCACGCTGCATGTGCCCCGCGAGGCGCAGGGCGTCGCGCGGTTTTCGTTCGGCGAACTCTGCGAAAAGCCGCTTGGTGCCTCCGACTATCTGCGGCTGGCGCATGACTATCACACGCTCTTCATCGACCGCATTCCGATGATGGACTACGGCGACCGCAACGCCGCCAAACGCTTCATCGCGCTGATCGACACGCTTTACGACAATGCGGTGAAGCTGATGGCCTCGGCCGCGGCCGAGCCGCATGCGCTGTATCAGGCCGGCGAAGGTTTTGAGGCGATGGAATTCGCCCGGACGTCGTCGAGGTTGTTCGAGATGGGTTCGGAAACATACCTGGCGTTGCACCACGGCCGCGGCGATTCCACCGCCAGCGGCTCCAGCACCGGGCTGGTCGAGACTTAAAGCCCATGCTTGTCATTCCGGGGCGCGCTTCAGTCGGTGTAGCCGACGGGAGCGCGAACCCGGAATCCGGAAATGTTCAGCCATCTCGGGATTCCGGGCTCGCTCGCAGCTTGCGCTGCTCCCGCCCCGGAATGACAAAAGTCGCCAACAGAAAAACGCAATGCAGACCGGCGCTCGACAATTGGGCAGGCCCCGACTTGAACGGTTTCCGTGAAAGGGATAACCAGCCTGTCAGCATTTCCTGCTCCCTCCCCACCCCCTCGGGCTTAAAGGATAAATTTCCCATGGCGCGCAACAAAATCGCATTGATTGGCTCCGGCCAGATCGGCGGAACGCTGGCTCACCTGGTCGGCCTGAAAGAACTCGGCGACGTCGTGATGTTCGACATTGCCGAAGGTGTGCCGCAGGGCAAATCGCTCGATATCGCGCAGTCCTCGCCTGTCGACGGCTTCGACTCCAACCTGACCGGCGCCAACTCCTATGAAGCGATCGAAGGCGCGAACGTCGTGATCGTGACCGCCGGCGTGCCGCGCAAGCCCGGCATGAGCCGCGACGATTTGCTCTCGATCAACCTCAAGGTGATGGAGCAGGTGGGCGCAGGCATCAAGAAGTACGCTCCGGACGCTTTCGTGATCTGCATCACCAACCCGCTCGACGCGATGGTCTGGGCACTGCAGAAGGCCTGCGGCCTGCCGCACGGCAAGGTGGTTGGCATGGCTGGCGTGCTGGACTCGGCGCGCTTTCGCTACTTCCTGGCCGATGAATTCAACGTCTCGGTCGAAGACGTCACCGCCTTCGTGCTTGGCGGCCATGGCGACACCATGGTGCCGCTGACCAAGTATTCCACCGTCGCCGGTATCCCGCTGCCCGACCTGGTGAAGATGGGCTGGACCTCGCAGGCCCGCATCGATGAGATCGTCGACCGCACCCGCAATGGCGGCGCCGAAATCGTCAACCTGCTCAAGACCGGTTCGGCGTTCTACGCCCCGGCCGCTTCCGCCATCGCGATGGCCGAGAGCTTCCTGAAGGACAAGAAGCGCGTGCTGCCCTGCGCGGCCTATCTCAACGGCGAATACGGCGTGAAGGACATGTATGTCGGCGTTCCAGTCGTGATCGGTGCCAAGGGCGTCGAGCGCATCGTCGAAATCGAGCTGGCCGGCAAGGATCGTGAAGGCTTCGACAAATCGGTCGCGTCGGTGCAGGGCCTCGTGGACGCCTGCAAGAAGATTGCGCCGGACCTGCTTGGTTAAGCCGATACCTGATTAACCGGCACCCTCTGGGTGCCGGTTCTGCATTTGGCGACGTTGGCAGGCCACAGCGAACCCCCGGGCCACCCCAGCGCTTCAATATGGAACTCTCTGTCGGTTTTGACTTGCAGTATGCTTGGTATACGGTATGCCAGTTCAAAATGACATAAATTCCAAGTTCACCATCCGGGGTTCGGGAGCGACTTATGAACATCCATGAATATCAAGCGAAGGCAGTGCTGAAGGAATTCGGCGTGCCCGTTTCCAAGGGCGTGCCGATCCTCAAGGCCGACGAAGCCGAAGCTGCCGCCAAACAGCTCGGCGGTCCGTTGTGGGTGGTGAAGAGCCAGATCCACGCCGGCGGCCGCGGCAAGGGCAAGTTCAAGGAAGCCTCGGCCGGCGACAAGGGCGGCGTCCGCCTCGCCAAGTCGATCGACGAGACCAAGCAGTTCGTCAAGGAAATGCTCGGCGCGACGCTCGTCACCGAGCAGACCGGCCCCGCCGGCAAGCAGGTCAACCGCATCTATCTGGAAGACGGTTCGGACATCGAGAAGGAGTTCTACCTCTCCCTCCTCGTTGACCGTGAAACCTCGCGCGTCGCTTTCGTGGTTTCCACCGAAGGCGGCATGAACATCGAGGACGTCGCTCACAACACCCCGGAGAAGATCGTGACCTTCTCGGTCGATCCGGCCACCGGCGTGATGGGCCACCACGGTCGCACCGTGGCGCAGGCGCTGGGACTGAAGGGCGATCTCGCCAAGCAGGCCGAAAAGCTGATTGCGCAGCTCTACACGGCGTTCGTCGCCAAGGACATGGACATGCTGGAGATCAATCCGCTGATCATCTCCAAGCAGGGCGAACTGAAGTGCCTCGACGCCAAGATGTCGTTCGATAGCAACGCGCTGTATCGCCATCCGGACATCGTCGCGCTGCGCGACACCACGGAAGAAGACGCCAAGGAAATCGAAGCGTCGAAATATGATCTCGCTTACATCGCGCTCGACGGCACCATCGGCTGCATGGTCAACGGCGCCGGCCTCGCGATGGCCACGCTGGACATCATCAAGCTGTATGGCGAAAGCCCGGCCAACTTCCTCGACGTCGGTGGCGGCGCTTCCGAGGAGAAGGTGACCGCGGCGTTCAAGATCATTACCGCCGATCCGAATGTGAAGGGCATCCTCGTCAACATCTTCGGCGGCATCATGAAATGCGACGTCATCGCTGCCGGCGTTGTCGGCGCGGTGAAGGCCGTCGGCCTCAAGGTGCCTCTCGTCGTCCGCCTCGAAGGCACCAATGTCGAGGAAGGCAAGAAGATCATTCGTGAATCCGGTCTCAACGTGCTGCCTGCCGATGATCTCGACGACGCCGCGCAGAAGATCGTCAACGCCGTGAAGGGAAAGTAAGCCGATGTCCGTCCTGATCGACAAGAACACCAAGGTCATCTGCCAGGGCTTCACCGGCAAGAACGGCACCTTCCACTCCGAGCAAGCGATTGCCTATGGCACCAAGATGGTCGGCGGCACGTCGCCGGGCAAAGGTGGCTCCAAGCACCTCAACCTGCCGGTGTTCGACACCGTCGCCGAGGCCCGCGACAAGACCGGCGCCGACGCCAGCGTGATCTATGTGCCGCCGCCGGGCGCTGCGGATGCGATCTGCGAAGCGATCGACGCGGAAATCCCGCTGATCGTCTGCATCACCGAAGGCATTCCGGTGCTCGACATGGTGCGCGTCAAGCGTTCGCTATCCGGCTCCAAGTCGCGCCTCATCGGGCCGAACTGCCCGGGCGTCGTGACCGCCGGCGAATCCAAGATCGGCATCATGCCGGCCAACATCTTCAAGCCCGGCAATGTCGGCATCCTGTCGCGCTCCGGCACGCTGACCTATGAAGCGGTGTTCCAGACCACCCAGGCCGGCCTCGGCCAGACCTCGGCGGTCGGCATCGGCGGCGACCCGGTCAAGGGCACCGAGTTCATCGACGTGCTCGAGATGTTCCTGGCCGACGACAAGACTCACTCGATCATCATGATCGGTGAAATCGGCGGTTCGGCGGAAGAAGACGCGGCGCAGTTCATCAAGGACGAAGCCAAGCGTGGCCGCAAGAAGCCGATGGTCGGCTTCATCGGCGGCGTGACCGCACCTCCCGGACGCCGCATGGGCCATGCCGGCGCCATCGTCTCCGGCGGCAAGGGCGATGCCCAATCCAAGATCGCGGCGATGGAAGCCGCTGGCATCACCGTGTCGCCGTCACCGGCGCGGCTCGGCACCACGCTGGTGGAATTGCTGAAGCGCTAAACCGAAGCGGCAATGGCTGTCAAAGCCTGCTGATTTGGAAATACAAAAGATCTGGAAATACAAAAGGCCCGTTCGTTTTGCGAACGGGCCTTTCTATTGGGGCGCATACTCATAATTCGGTTCATGTCCGCTTCACTCCGAAAGCGACGCAATTGCTGCGTAGCAGCGGAATGTCGCGAAGTGCTGGAACCGGATATTCCAATACCTAGACCACAGCCACAACTACGTGTGCCTGAATTTTCGCAGCAACCTCGCCGCTGCCATGTCTGTCTGCAATCGCGGATGCGGCGTAGTCGGTTGCAGCTTCCAGTTTTCCCGCGTCTCTGGCCTCGATTTCGTTGCGAAGAAGAGTTCCCTGACAATAAGCAACGGCCGGAAGGCGCGGCGAGGATGCACGGCTTTGTTCGGCTTTCGTCTCGATCACAACACGGGAGAAACCTGCGTCCTCCAGCTCGTTACGGATCAGTGCCGTATCGTGGTAGCCGTGCGGCGTGCGTACCAGAAAGCGCGGCGGATCGTTCGGAAAAATCTTTGCGAGAGCATTCGTCACATCATCCGCAAATACATTCTCCTCGATGCGATCCCATACGTTGAATAAAAAATGTCCTCCGGGCTTCAGGACTCGCTTTGCTTCGCGGTAGGCAGCTGAGCGGTCGGGAAAAAACATCGCGCCGAACTGACAACAAACGAGATCGAAGGCCGCGTTTTCAAACGGTAGCGCCAGAGCATCCGCTTGGCGCCATTTGATGCGACTGTCGGGAGCTTGTCGCGAAGCCGCGTAGTCGAGCATCGGCTGGTTGAGGTCGGTTACGATATAGCTTGCGCCGGGGGACAGTTTTGGCGCCAATGCGCGGGTGACAACCCCGGTGCCCGCGGCGGCTTCCAAAACGGCGCTGGGCGAGAAGGACGCTGCTCGTTGCGCAAGATCTGCGGCGAACGGCTCGAAAATCAACGGCACCATATAGCGGTCGTAGCTTTCCGGAATCGAGCCGGCGAACACCTTGTCGGATTCCAACATTGCTATCACCCGCCGTCCATTTGATGGCTCGCGAGACTAGCATATAATTGTCCGCTTTGGGTCGTTTTCGACCGAGAGGCGTCCAAGAGCATATGCGGCTATGTCGGCTGTAGCTCCGCGAGATTCATGCAGTGGTCGATACGAACGGCCTGCCTGTCCGGCTCGCGTTGACAGCTGGCGATTCACACGACAATCGGCTTGCAGGCAAGCTCCTGTCTCGTCTGAAATCGGGAGCGTTAATGAGTCCGCGCCCTAGCACTACTTTGGCAGATTTATTCACGCAGCTGCTTTTTTCCGATTTGTCTTCTGCAGTACGGGCATCGGTGAGGGCGTGGTTGAACGATGAGATCGACGATGGCTTGGCGTACGGCCGGCAGGCTCGGCTGAGGCGGTGGACCGTTGATTCTTTTTTTTCCGCCCCGCTTGTGCGAGACGGCGATGCTGGAGGAATGCGTAGGCGATCATGGTCATGAGCGCGTGACGATGGAGGCCTTGCCAGGATCTTCCCTCGAAGTGATCAAGCCCGAGTTCCTCTTTCAACTGCTGATGGGCCTGTTCGCAAATCCATCGGGCTTTGATCGTGGCAGCTAACGTGCGCAGCTTCGTCTTGGCCGGCAGATTGGCGAGATAATATTTCTTCTCTCCCGACGTCCTGTGTTCGCCGATGAGCCAGGCTTCGTCCCCCGGAAGATGCTGCTGGCCCATGTCCTTGATCCGCTGTGGTGGCCCATCGGCGATCCGCACGCGAACACCGGCGAAGCGAGCTTCCAGCCGACCCTTGGTACCGTTTCGCCAACTTACATTTTGCCACTTGGCATTGGCCAGCATCTCTTCGGCCGCCCTCGATAGGATATCCGGAATGTGCCGCTTGCGGGGACGGCCCCGACCGGCAACCGGCCAGATCAGTTTAACCCCGACCGGATACACCTTCAGGTGACGAGGGAATCCCGACGGCCCAGGCCAGGCCGCGTGTCGTGAGCCCCTGACGGAACGGCGCGCTGAGGCCGTAACCGGCATCCGCCAGCACACAGCCGAAGCGCGTACCGGCTGCCATCACGCGATCGATCTCCGCCAAGGCGATCTCTGGCTTGGTCCGTGCTGCGCGGTGCTCGACTGGAACGCCCGCACGCTTCAAACGCACCGGGTTGCTCGTCCAACTCTCCGGAATGAAGAGACGTAATGCCACCATTACCGGCACTTCACCCCGCGCAAGCGTCAGCGACACCAATGTTTGGCAATTGGCCGTCTTGCCGAGAGACGAGGCATATTGCGGAGCGACACCAACCGAACGATCGCCCTTCTTCGGCATCGCTGTGTCGTCGATGACCAGCACTGCATCTTTGCCGCCGACGAGGCGATCGGCCTGAACAAGCAATTCTGACTCCAATGGCGCTGCATCCCAGACGCCATCAGCGATGAAATGGTGCAACTGATCATAGTCGTTCGGTGCCAGCCGCGCCGCCATCGGCTGGACGCTCTTGCGATCGCCCGGTCCAATCAGTCCCGAAACATACAGCGGACACATCCGCCGCCGGGCCTTGTGACCTAAGCGATCCAGGAATGGTTTGAGCCAGCGTCCAAGCTCGTCTTCCCACTTCGACCTCGTGTCCACCATGATCGGCCCTCCAAAAGCCGACCACCTATGAATCATTGAAAATCTGATTCGGGAATCCAGTTGCGCCCATCAATCGCAAAAATCTGCCAAAGTAGTGCTAGTCTTCCGGATGTTCGCGCGCATTGTCTACGAGCATTTTTCTGAGTTGCTTGGTCGCGGGGGTGACGATCGCCACGAAGTAGGCTTCGCGTAAGCGCCGCTGGGCGCGGTGCGATTTCAGATAGCCGCGCGCACCACAATGCAGCATCGCGGCATGGGCCGCCGCGACGCTGGCATCGCCGATGCGCAGCCGCAGTTCGACGACGCGGCGCCAATAGGCGTTGCTGCTGTCGTACGGCGTGGCGGCGAGTTGCATGGTCTCGGCTTCGAGTTCGCCGAGCAGCGCTGCGAAATCCTCCGGCTGCTTTGGCAGGAAGCAATTGACGTGTTCGAGCGACGGCCGCACGCTTTGCATGATCGCCACGCAGTCGCGGATCAGGCCGAGGCCCATGCCGTTCTGCATCAGGATGAAGCCGGCGCGAATCTTCTTCACGAACGGCATCGCCGGGGCGGCCAGCACCTGGTCGTCGGGAATGAACACATCGCGCAGCTGCACGGCGTAGGTACCGGTGCCGTCCATGGCGAGGAACGGCTTGCACGGCGTCAGCGTGACATTGGCGTCGGCGCAATCGACGAGGAACATGACCTTGTCGCCGGAGCCGTCCTCAAGTTCGAAGATGGTACCGAACATGTGGTCGGGGCCGAGATTGGACACCCACGGCAGCGCGCCGCGCACGATGTATCCACCTTCGGTGCGTCGGCCTTTCAATTTTAGTTTCTCGATGCCGAAGAAATTCTTCATCGGATTGGAAAGGCCGGTGCCGCCGAGCAGCTTTCCGCTCGCGGCGTTGCTCATGAAGTGCGCCTTCAGCGCGGCGTTCTCGGAATTCAGGATGTACCAGACCAAAGTGTTCTGGCACCACGCCATGAAGGCGGTGGCGCCGCAGGTCTCGCCAATCGCGGAGATGCCGGCGATGGTGTCGCGCAGATCGGCATGGGCGGACCAGGCGCCGGCCGTGCCTAAATTGCGCAGCGCCTGATCCGGATAGATTTCGCCGGCGTCGATGGCGCCTGCGATTGGCGTCAGTGCCGTTCGCGAGAGTGTGGCTATTCGATCGATCAACGATCCCGTGTCGCCATCGTCCTCCTCAGATTTCCGCAGCACTACCGATACAGTCATTTTGATCTCCGCGACACGGAAGCACTGCCGTTCGTCATTGCGAGGAGCTCTTGCGACGAAGCAATCCAGCTCTTGCTTCCTGAAAACTGGATTGCTTCGCTGCGCTCGCAATGACGGCGTTTATCCGTCAGGCAGAGACTTCGAGATTGACCGGGCGGGTAAAGGTGTTGGCGACCGGCGACCATTTCTTGACGTGATCGATCAGCGCATCGATCTCGGCCTGCGGCACGCCTTCGCAATCCATGTCGACCTTGATCCGCACGTCGGTGAAGCCGACCGGCTTCTCGCTGATGTCGCCGGTGCCCCACACCGCGGTGATGTTGAGGTCGCCTTCGAGCTGCAGCTCCAGCCTGTTGACGGTCCAGCCACGATGCACGGCGTTGGCGTGCAGGCCGACGGCGATGCAGGAGCCGAGCGCAGCCAGGGAGGCTTCCGACGGATTCGGCGCAGTGTCGTCGCCGAGCAGCGCCGGCGGTTCGTCGACGATGTAGGGCGGCAGGTTGCGGATGTAGTTGGCGTGGCGGAATTTGCCCTCGGCCACCGTCTTGCATTTGAGCGTCTTGATGACGTTCGGGTTGGCCTTGCCGTTGGCGATCAGCTGCTCGAGCCCGCCTTTGTCGATCGGCGCGAGGCAGCCGGTCAGGACGGTTTTTGCGGCGACAGCAGTCATTGGTTTTCTCCCTGCGGAATGGTCGGATACAGAACGTTCTGTAGCTTAGCAGAAAGCATGCCATTCCCGCCAGCCTCGGAAAGCCGAACATTATGAGGATGTTAGCCGCATCCCGCAAAATCAGCGCCAGCCCGATTGCCGCCAAATGCGCCAAAGCGCTGTTTTGCCGCTCGAATGTTAGTCAGGAACCGATCGTCGCTTGCGCCTCGCGCGCGGCATGTCATATGAAAAGACATGACCGATGTGATCTCGCATGACGCTGCGACCCAGATCCCCGGAGTCCCGCATGTGACGCCGCGCGACCGGCTGATGGACGCCGCAACGAGGTTGTTCTGCAAGAACGGCATCAATGCCACCGGCATCGACGCCATCGTCAGCGAAGCCGGTACCGCCAAGACCACGCTCTACAAGATCTTCAAATCCAAGGGCGACCTCGTCGAAGCCGTGCTCGAATCGGAAGGCAGGATCTGGCGCGGCTGGTTCATCGCGGCGATCGAACGGGCCAGAACGCCGCGTGAAAAGCTCGATTCGATCTTCCCGGTGCTAAAGAAGTGGTTCGGCGAAGAGGGCTATTACGGCTGCGTCTTCATCAATGCGGTGGGCGAACACGCCAAGGACGAGACCCGATTGCGCGCCATCACCATGCAGCACAAGTCCTTCGTCCTCGCCCATATTGCCGGCCTCGCCCGCGCCGCCGGCGCGGCGAAGCCTGAATATCTGTCGCACCAGATCGGAATCCTGATGGATGGCGCCATTGTTGCAGCCATGGTGACGCGCGATCCGACTGTCGCCGATGCCGCCGGCATGGCCGCGGCTGCGCTGCTCGACGAGGCCTGCGGGCCGCGTGTGAGGCGACCCCGGCGCACCGGGCTTCAAGGCGGCGCTGCAGCGCTTGCCAAGGAAGACCTCAGCGTTATCTGATTAAAAACACCCCACGAAGAATTGACGAAATATTCAATCCTTCGCACTTTTCAGGGCGTATATTCAGACTAAATAGGGTAGAAGGTCCGCGCTATCAGGCTGGTTCGACAATCGGATCGGCTCCTCGCCTATTTTTCCGCGCGACGCCAAAATCAGGACGCAATCATGTCTCGCCAGGACGCGAATGCCGCTTTTGCCCTCTCTTCGTTTCTGCAGGGCGCAAATGCCACTTACATCGACGAACTCTACGCCCGTTACGAAAAAGACTCCTCCTCGGTGGACCCCGAGTGGCAGGAGTTTTTCAAGAGCCTGAAGGACTCGCCCGGCGACGTTCAGAAGAACGCCGAAGGCCCGTCCTGGGAAAAGACCAATTGGCCGCTGACGCCCAGCGATGATCTCACCTCCGCGCTCGACGGCAACTGGGCGCAGGTCGAAAAAGTGGTGGGCGCCAAGCTCGCCGCCAAGGCGCAGAAGCCCGGTGCCGAAGTAGCCACCGGCGACATCAACCAGGCGACCCGCGATTCGGTACGTGCGCTGATGCTGATCCGCGCCTTCCGGATGCGTGGTCATTTCCACGCCAATCTCGATCCGCTGGGCATTGAAGGCCAGAAGGATCACGAGGAACTCGATCCGCGCTCCTATGGCTTCGTCGACGCCGACTACGACCGCAAGATCTTCCTCGACCATGTGCTCGGCCTCGAATACGGCACGCTGCGCGAGATCGTGGCGATCTGCCAGCGCACCTACTGCCAGACGCTCGGCGTCGAGTTCATGCACATTTCCAACCGTGCGCAGAAGGCCTGGATCCAGGAGCGCATCGAAGGTCCGGACAAGGAAATCAGCTTCACCCGGGAAGGCCGCCGCGCCATCCTGATGAAGCTGGTCGAGGCCGATGGCTTCGAGAAATTCTGCGACGTCAAGTTCACCGGCACCAAGCGATTCGGTCTCGATGGCGGTGAGTCGCTGATCCCGGCGCTGGAGCAGATCATCAAGCGCGGCGGCAGTCTCGGCGTCCGCGACATCGTGGTCGGCATGCCGCATCGTGGCCGCCTCAACGTGCTGACCCAGGTGATGGGCAAGCCGCACCGCGCCCTGTTCCATGAATTCAAGGGCGGCTCCGCCAATCCCGACGAAGTCGAAGGCTCCGGCGACGTCAAGTATCATCTCGGCGCATCGTCCGACCGCGAGTTCGACAACAACAAGATCCATCTGTCGCTGACCGCCAACCCGTCGCATCTCGAGATCGTCGATCCCGTGGTGCTCGGCAAGGTCCGCGCCAAGCAGGATCAGAACGGCGATCCGCCGGACGACCGCATTTCGGTGCTGCCGCTGCTGATGCATGGCGACGCGGCTTTCGCCGGCCAGGGCGTAGTCGCTGAATGCTTCGCGTTGTCTGACCTGAAGGGATACCGCACCGGCGGTTCGATCCACTTCATCGTCAACAACCAGATCGGCTTCACCACCTATCCGCGCTATTCGCGTTCGTCGCCGTATCCGTCCGACGTCGCGAAGATGATCGATGCGCCGATTTTCCACGTCAACGGCGACGATCCGGAAGCCGTGGTGTTCGCGGCCAAGATCGCCATCGAATTCCGGCAGAAATTCCACAAGCCTGTCGTCATCGACATGTTCTGCTATCGGCGCCACGGCCACAACGAAGGCGACGAGCCCGCGTTCACCCAGCCGGTGATGTACAAGAAAATTGGCGCGCATCTTTCGACGCTGGACATCTACGCCAAGCGCCTGATCGCCGACGGTGTCATGACCGAAGGCGAGTTCGACAAGGCCAAGGCCGACTGGCGTACGCGGCTCGATGCCGAACTGGAAGCCGGTGCCGGCTACAAGCCGAACAAGGCCGACTGGCTCGACGGCAAGTGGGCGGGCTTCAAGTCCGCCGACCAGGAAGAGGATCCGCGCCGCGGCATCACCGGCGTCGATGTCAAGACATTGCGCGAGATCGGCAGCAAGATTACCAAGGTGCCCGATGGCTTCCGGGTTCATCGCACCGTGCAGCGCTATCTCGACACCCGCGCCAAGGCGATCGACAGCGGCATCGGCATCGACTGGGCGACCGGCGAAGCCTTGGCGTTCTGCACCCTGATGGAGGAAGGTCACCACGTCCGCCTGTCCGGTCAGGACAGCGAGCGCGGCACCTTCTCGCAGCGCCATTCGGTGCTGTTCGACCAGGAAGACGAGAGCCGCTACACGCCGTTCAACCATATCGGCGCCGGCCAGGGCCATTACGAAGTCATCAACTCGCTGCTGTCGGAAGAAGCGGTGCTCGGATTCGAGTACGGCTATTCGCTGGCCGAGCCGAATGCACTGACCATCTGGGAAGCGCAGTTCGGCGACTTCGCCAATGGCGCGCAGGTGCTGTTCGACCAGTTCATCTCGTCGGGCGAACGCAAGTGGCTGCGCATGTCCGGCCTGGTCTGCATGCTGCCGCATGGCTATGAGGGCCAGGGACCGGAGCATTCCTCCGCACGCCTCGAGCGCTTCCTGCAGATGTCGGCGGAAGACAACATGCAGGTGGTCTACGCCACCACCCCGGCGAATTTCTTCCATGTGCTGCGCCGCCAGCTCAAGCGGGAGATTCGCAAGCCGCTGATCCTGATGACGCCGAAGTCGCTGCTGCGCCACAAGCGCGCGGTTTCCAGGCTCGACGAACTCGGCGACGGCACCACCTTCCACCGCATCCTGTACGATGATGCGGAGAAGCTGCCGGACGAAAAGATCAAGCTGGTGCCCAACGCAAAAATCCGTCGCGTCGTGCTGTGCTCCGGCAAGGTCTATTACGATCTCTACGAGGAGCGCGAGAAGCGCGGCATCGACGACATCTACCTGCTGCGCGTCGAGCAGCTCTATCCGGTGCCGCTGAAGGCGCTGGTGCAGGAGCTCGGCCGCTTCAAGGGCGCCGAATTCGTGTGGTGTCAGGAAGAGCCGCGCAACATGGGCGCGTGGCACTTCATCGAGCCCTATCTCGAATGGGTTCTCAACCAGATCAACGCCACCCACAAGCGCCCGCGCTACGCCGGACGCGCGGCCTCGGCGGCCACTGCCACCGGCCTGATGTCGAAGCATCTCGCCCAGCTCAAGGCCTTCCTCGACGAGGCGCTGAGCTAACACCCACCACAGTCACGATGCCCCGCGCCAGCGCGGGGCATTTGTGCCCCCCATCTTCTCCAGGATTTTAGGCGTGGACGGCCAAGCGGGCCGTCAGGCCGCAAGAGGAAACAGACCATGACTGAAATTCGCGTTCCCACGCTCGGCGAGTCCGTGACGGAAGCCACTATTGGCCGCTGGTTCAAGAAGGCCGGCGAAGCCGTTGCTGTCGACGAGCCCCTGGTTGAACTCGAGACCGACAAGGTCACGATCGAAGTGCCCGCGCCGTCGGCGGGTGTGCTCGGCGAGATCGTCGCCAAGGATGGCGAGACCGTCGCTGTCGGCGCCCTGCTCGGTCAGATCTCCGATGGCGCTGCCGGCGCCAAGCCCGCTTCTGCTGCGGCACCCGCCAAGGCTGCTGCACCTGCGCCCGCCGCAGCCCCTGCCGCCGCAGCGCCTGCACCGTCGCTTCAGAAGACCCCGCCGGCCGATACGCCTTTGGCGCCGTCGGTGCGCAAGATTTCGGCCGAGAGCGGCATCGATGCCGCCACCGTGCCGGGCTCCGGCAAGGACGGCCGCGTTACCAAGGGCGACATGCTGGCCGCAATCGAGAAGGCCGCCTCCGCGCCGACCCCGATCAATCAGCCCGCCGCCGCCCTGCAGGTTCGCGCGCCGTCGCCCGCCGATGATGCCGCCCGCGAAGAGCGCGTGAAGATGACGCGGCTGCGCCAGACCATCGCCCGTCGCCTCAAGGACGTGCAGAACACCGCCGCGATGCTCACGACCTTCAACGAGGTCGACATGAGCCACATCATGGCGATGCGGACTCAGTACAAGGACGTGTTCGAGAAGAAGCACGGCTCCAAGCTCGGCTTCATGGGCTTCTTCACCAAGGCCTGCGTGCAGGCGCTGAAGGACATCCCGGCGGCCAATGCCGAGATCGACGGCACCGACCTGATCTACAAGAACTACTATCACGTCGGCGTCGCCGTCGGCACCGACAAGGGCCTCGTCGTTCCGGTGGTGCGCGACTGCGACAACAAGTCGATCGCCGAGATCGAGAAGAACATTGCCGATTTCGGCCGCCGCGCCCGCGACGGCCAGCTCAAGATCGACGAAATGCAGGGCGGCACCTTCACCATCACCAATGGCGGCATCTACGGCTCGCTGATGTCGACGCCGATCCTGAATGCGCCGCAGTCGGCGATCCTCGGCATGCACAAGATCCAGGAGCGCCCCGTCGTCGTCGCCGGCAAGGTCGAAATTCGCCCGATGATGTATCTGGCGCTGTCCTACGATCACCGCGTCATCGACGGCAAGGAAGCGGTCACCTTCCTCGTCCGCGTCAAGGAAAGCCTGGAAGATCCGGCCCGGCTGGTGCTGGATCTGTAAAAATCGATTGCTGTCATTCCGGGATGCGCCATTCTTCAAGGCGCAGGCCCGGAATCCATACGCCCTGCGGCGATTATGGATTCCGGGCTCGCTCACGCAAGAAGCGCGCGCCCCCGGAATGACGACACTAGGTAGGATCCCGATATGACCAACAGCGTTGTGATCGTCACCGGCGGCAGCCGCGGCATCGGCCGCGCCACGGCCATTGCGGCGGCGGCGCGCGGCTTCAAGGTCTGCATCGGCTATGCCAGCAACGCTGCGGCCGCGCAGGAAGTCGTCGCCAGCATCGAATCCACCAACGGCAAGGCGATCGCCGTGAAATGCGACGTCGGCGACGAAGCCGACATTCTCGCGCTGTTCAAGGCTGCCGATGAATTAGGTCCGCTCGGCGCGCTGGTCAACAATGCCGGCATCGTCGGCCCCACCTTGCGCGTCGAGGACATGTCGGCCGAACGCATCGCGCGGATGATGGCGGTCAATGTCACCGGCAGCATTTTGTGCGCCCGCGAGGCGGTGAAACGGATGTCGACGCGGCATGGCGGCAAGGGTGGCGTGATCGTCAACCTGTCATCGGTTGCCGCTAAGCTCGGCTCGCCGAATACTTATGTCGATTACGCGGCGTCGAAGGGCGCGATCGATTCCTTCACCATAGGATTGGGACATGAAGTCGCAGCCGAAGGCATCCGTGTCGCCGCAATCCGGCCGGGCCTGATCGATACCGACATTCACGCCAGTGGCGGCGATCCCGATCGCGCCCACCGGCTCAGCGCCAACGTGCCGATGAAGCGCGTCGGCACTGCCGACGAAATCGCCAATGCCATCGTCTGGCTGCTGTCCGACGAGGCTTCCTACATCACCTCAGCCATTCTCGACGTGTCCGGTGGCCGCTAGCGCCACGACACCCCATATCATCTGAAGACACAGGACTTCATCATGGCCACTTACGATCTCGTTATCATCGGCACCGGTCCCGGCGGCTACGTCTGCGCGATCCGCGCGGCGCAGCTCGGCATGAAGGTGGCCGTCGTTGAAAAGAACAGCACGCTCGGCGGCACCTGCCTCAACATCGGCTGCATGCCGTCGAAGGCGCTGCTGTATGCGTCGGAAATGTTCGAAGAGGCCGGACACACCTTCGCCAAGATGGGTATCAGCGTCTCCGACCCGAAACTCGACATGCCCGCGATGATGAATTTCAAGCAGCAGGGCATCGACGGCAACGTCAAGGGCGTCGAATTCCTGATGAAGAAGAACAAGATCGATGTCATCTTCGGGACCGGCAAGGTGCTCGGTACCGGCAAGGTCGAGGTCAAGGGCGCCGACGGCAAGGCCCAGATCGTGGAGACGAAGAACATCGTCATCGCCACCGGCTCCGATGTCACCAAGCTCAAGGGCGTCGAGATCGACGAGAAGCGCATCGTGTCCTCCACCGGAGCGCTGTCGCTCGACAAGGTGCCGGAGAAGATGATCGTGGTCGGCGCCGGCGTCATCGGCCTCGAGCTCGGCTCGGTGTGGCGCCGTCTCGGCACGGAAGTCGTCGTGGTCGAATTCCTCGATCGCATTCTGCCCGGCATGGATGGCGAAGTCGCGAAGCAGTTTCAGCGCATTCTGGAAAAGCAGGGCTTTGCGTTCAAGCTTGGCGCCAAGGTCACCGGCGTCGATAGCTCCGGCAAGCGGCTGAAGGCGCAGGTCGAGCCCGCCGCCGGCGGCGCGGTTGAGACCATCGAAGCCGACGTCGTGCTCGTGTCGATTGGTCGCGTGCCCTACACCGATGCCCTCGGCCTCAAGGAAGCCGGCGTCGTGCTCGACAATCGCGGCCGCGTTCAGATCGACAAGCATTTCTCCACCAACGTCCCGGGCGTCTTCGCCATCGGCGACGTGGTCGCCGGCCCGATGCTGGCGCACAAGGCGGAAGACGAAGGCGTCGCCTGCGCGGAAATTCTCGCCGGCCAGGCCGGGCATGTGAACTACGACGTGATCCCCGGCGTCGTTTACACCACGCCGGAAGTGGCCGCGGTCGGCAAGACCGAGGAAGAGCTGAAGGAAGCCGGCATCGCCTACACCGTCGGCAAATTCCCGTTCACCGCCAATGGCCGCTCCAAGGTCAACCAGACCACTGAGGGCTTCGTAAAGATTATCGCAGATGCGAAGACCGATCGCGTGCTCGGCGTGCACATGATCGGCCGCGAGGTCGGCGAAATGATCCACGAAGCCTGCGTGCTGATGGAATTCGGCGGCTCGGCGGAAGATCTGGCGCGCACCTGCCACGCCCATCCGACGCGCTCCGAGGCGGTCAAGGAAGCCGCATTTGCGGTGGCCAAGCGCGCTATCCATATGTGAGCCACAGCCGGCGCGGATGCCGGCCAAGGGACGAATGCTGATGATGCGCCGCGCGCTACAGCCGCTGTGGATTCTGCTCGCGCTGATCTTTCTGATCGAGGCGTGGCTGTGGGATCACCTAGAGCCGGTCGTGGCGCGCGTCGTCGCGCTGATACCGCTGCGCGCGTTCAAGCTCTGGCTGGCGCAGCGGGTCGAGCGGCTGTCGCCGGCGCTGACGCTGGTCGTGTTCATCGTGCCGGCGATTCTGTTGTTTCCGCTGAAGCTCGCCGGCGCATGGCTGCTGATGCACCAATACTGGATCGGCGCGCTGACGCTGATCGTGTTCAGCAAATTTCTCGGCGTCGGCGTGGCGGCGTTCATCTTCGACGTGACGCGGCCGAAATTGCTGCAGATGGGCTGGTTCCGAAAAATCTACGAGTTCATTCTCGACATCCGCCATCGCGCCAGCGAGCTGGTGGCGCCGATCATCGCGCAGATCAAGTCGATGACGTCTGTGTTCCGCTCCAACTCATCGTCGCGCTGGCTCAGGATCATCCAGCGGATGCGCCGCCGCGCCCATTCGGCGCGGTAGGAATTTTCGGGAGATCATCTTGGCAGAGCTGGCGCATGTGCGGACTTCGCTTCTCGATGTCGCCTATGAGCACAGCGGCCCCGACGGCGGTCTCCCTGTTCTGCTGCTGCACGGCTTTCCCTACGACATCCGCGGCTACGACGATGCGGTGGCCATCATCAATGCCGCCGGCTTCCGCACCATCGTGCCGTATCTGCGCGGCTATGGCCCGACGCAGTTTTTGTCGGACGCGACGATGCGCTCCGGCCAGCAAGCCGCGCTCGGATATGACCTGCTGGAGCTGATGGATGCGCTGCGCATCAAAAAGGCCGTTGTCGCCGGCTATGACTGGGGCGGCCGCGCTGCCTGCATTGTTGCAGCGCTGTGGCCGGAGCGCGTGCATGGCCTCGTCAGCTGTACCGGCTACAACATCCAGGACCTGACGAAAGCCACCAAGCCTGTCGATCCCGAGCAGGAAGCGCGGCAATGGTATCAGTACTATTTCCACACCGAACGCGGCCGCAACGGCCTGACACAGAGTCGCGCCGCGCTTGCGAAGCTGCTGTGGAAGATGTGGTCGCCGAGCTGGGCGTTCGATGACGCCACCTTCGCGCGTTCGGCGCTGGCGTTCGACAATGATGACTTCGTCGACGTCGTGATCCACTCCTACATGCACCGCACCGGCAGCGTGCCCGGCGATCCCAACTATCTGTTCTGGGAGACGCAACTGGCGGCGCAGCCGAAGATCGACGTGCCGACAATTGTTCTGCACGGCGCCGATGACGGTGTGACGCCCGTGCGCGGCTCGGAAACCCACGGCCAGTATTTCACCGCAGACTATGAGCGCCGCGTACTGCCCGGCGTCGGCCACAACGCGCCGCAGGAATCGCCGCGGGAATTTGCGCAGGCGGTGATCGAGCTGTGCCAGAAGGCGGCGGCGTAAAAGCACTTCACGTCGTCATTCCCCGGCGCGCCAATTGGCGCGCCTGAGGGCGGAAGCAGCGATAGCTGCGAGCGAGCCCGGAATCTCGAGCTGATCAAACATCTCTGGATTCCGGGTCTGCACTCCAGCCGGCTTCGCCGTCTGAAGTGCATGCCGGAATGACAATTGCACAGTCTGTGCGCCTGAACTCAGGCCGTCACATCAGATGCACGGCGTGCGGGGCGAACAGGCCGATCATGGTGAAGGCGATGCCGGCCAGCGCCAGAAATCCAGACACCCAGGCCAGCGCGATCATGCCGGTGATGATCGTCGCCGACGCCAGCACGATGCCGATCTGGAAGGCGGCCGATGCCACTTCGTAGTGATGATAGCGCGCCATCGCGAGATCGCGCTCGTGCTCGGCATGCTTGGCGCGCTCGGCGAGCTGCTCAGAGCCTTCGCCGGTTTCGGGCTCGGAACGGTAGCGATCCGCGGTCTTCTTCCACTCGTCGATCTGCTTGGAGAGCGCCGCCTTGGCGGCCTCATCCCCCATCAGGCCGAGACTCAGCCGGGCCTGGTCCGAGGTCGCCTGCACCACCGTGCGACGAATGCTCTTGGCCTGGAAGAAAGCCCACAGGTTGGACGATTCGACATTCTTGCTGATCGATTCGGTCTGCGCGCCCTTGCCGAGCGTCTCCGACAGCGCCAGGCACAATGCGATTACCGCAATCAGCAGGGCGATCTTCTTGTTAGACCCGGAAGCATGCTCGGCATGCTCTGCGTGCTCCATGCTTTCGTGCGCACTCATCGTCAATTCCCCCTGCTGATAATCCGCGAGCATTGGCCGATAGGCGCGTTTCGTGCAAGGGCAATGTGGCGCCCGAACCCGTGCGACAGATCAATGACGGAAGACCACAGTCACGCCCTTGGATGCGCGGTCTTGTAGACTTCGAACAATCGCTCGGTATCGATGCCGGTGTAGATCTGCGTGGTCGACAGCGAGGCGTGGCCGAGCAGTTCCTGGATCGCGCGCAGGTCGCCGCCGCGAGTCAGCAAATGCGTGGCGAAGGAGTGCCGCAGCGCATGCGGCGTGGCGCTGTCGGGTAGACCCAAGGCGCCGCGCAGCCGCTCCATGGTGAGCTGGATGATGCGCGGGCTGAGCGGGCCGCCGCGGGCGCCGACGAACATCGGGCCTTCCGCCGGCAGCGGATGCGGGCACATCGCCGCATAGTCCTGGATCAGCGCCAGCACGTTCTGCAACACCGGCACCATGCGGGTCTTGTTGCCCTTGCCATTGACGATCAGCACGTCGCCGGCGCCAGGCGCCGGCACCTCGCGGCGCTTCAGCCCCAGCGCTTCGGAAATGCGCAGCCCGGAGCCATAGAGCAGCGCCATCACAGCGGCATCGCGGGCCCAGATCCATGGATCGCGATTCTCGCCGGCGCGCTCGTCGGCATCGGTGAGGCGTTTCGCCGACGCCATCTGCAGCGGCTTCGGCAGGCTCTTGCCGACTTTTGGCGCGCGGATCGCCGACAAGGCGCCGACAGTGCCGTTGCCCTCGCGCTCCAGAAATCGTCCGAACGAACGCAGCCCGGCCAGCGCCCGCATCAGCGAGCGGCCGCCGATGTCGTCGCCGCGCCGCGCCGCCATGAAGGCGCGGACGTCGCTGGCTTGCAGCGCCGCGAAGCGGGGAAGGCTGACCCGCGCGCCCCAGTGCTCGGCGAGAAACATCAGGAACTGCCTGAGATCGCGGGAATAGGCTTCCAGCGTCTTCGGCGACAGCCGCCGCTCAGCGCGCAGATGCGACAGCCAGCGCGTCATCTGCAGCGAAATATCCTCCGCGGCGCAGGCGAGTTCGATGGACGCAGGTGTGATGGGCTTGGCAGAGATCGGCTTGGCCATGAGGATGCCTTGCAAGGCGCGACGCGCGAACAGGCCAAGAGTATCACACCGCCCCGGTTTAGCCTTCGTGAACCGCCGCGCCCGGCGCGCGCCCGTTCACTCCGGGAACCGCTTCAACGGCTCAGCGATACCGGCAGGCAATGCAGTGCGCGCCGCGTTCATGGTCATCGCCAGAAACGTGTAATAGCCGTTGATCCCGAGCAGATCGATCACGCCGGCCTCGCCGAACCTGGCCACCGCCCTGTTCCAGGTGGCATCGCTGACTCGTTTGGTGCGCTGGATCTCGATCGAGATGTCGTAGGCGGCCTCCTCGTCGTCGGCCATGCCGACCGGGCGGCGCGAATCGGCAATGGCGTCGGCGATCTCCGGGCGCAGGCCGGCCTTGATGGCGATGTCATGATGCGCGACCCATTCATATTGCTGGGTCCATTCCCGCGCGGTGATCAGAATGATCATTTCGCTGAGGCGCGGCGCCAGCGCGCTCTTGAAGCGCAGGTGGTCGCCCATCGCCTTGGCGCGCAGCATCACTTCCGGGCTGCGCAGCAACGGCACGAACGGCCCGCGCACCTCGTAGCCGCGGCCGCCGGCGAATTCTTCCGCAGCCTTCTTCTGGGCCTCGGAATATTTGTCAGGCGCGATCGGCGGCATCCGGTCCTGCGCCATGGCAGGCGCGGCAATGGCGCAGAGCGCCACAAACGCGGCGGATGTCGTTGCGAGCCGATGGCCCATGATGTTCTCCCTTTGCTATTGTTCTTGTTTCATTGTCGCGATGGCACATTGGTCGTACCACCGGCGCACTGGTCCCGGCCGGCACACGACCTTAAGTTACCCGATACCTCAATTCGAGCCTGATTCTTCGATGGACGATTCCGCGCGCACCCACAGACCATCAGCATCGTCGTCGGGCGTCGTCGATGTGCTGGTGCCGGTTGCGCTGAATCAGGCCTATTCCTATCGCGTTCCGCGCGGCCTGAATTTGCAGCCGGGCGATGTCGTCAGCGTGCCGCTCGGCGCCCGCGACGTCATCGGCGTGGTCTGGGCCGAGAATCCCAATCCCGATCCGCGGCTGCACAATCGGCTCAAGGAAGTCGGCGAAAAGCTCGACGTGCCGCCGCTGAAGCAGGAACTGCGCACGCTGGTCGACTGGGTCGCCAATTACACGCTCTCGGCGCGCGGCATGGTGATGCGGATGACGCTGCGGATGGGCGAGCATCTCGGGCCCGAGCGGGTGCGGATGGGCGTGCGGCTGGTCGGCGACGTGCCGAAGCGGATGACGCCCGCGCGCGGCCGACTGATCGAGATTCTGTCCGACCGCCTGCTGCACGGCAAATCCGAAGCTGCCAAGGAAGCCGGCGTCAGCGCCGGGGTGATCGACGGCCTCGTCGATGACGGCACGCTTGTCGTCGAACCGATGGCCCGTGCGCTGCCGCCGCCGGCCCCGGACCCGTCGTTCTGCGAGCCGGATTTCTCCCCGGACCAGCGTATCGCCGCCGACGCGATGCGGACCTTTGCAGCCAAGGGCGAGTTTCACGCCGCACTGCTCGATGGCGTCACCGGCTCCGGCAAGACCGAAGTCTATTTCGAGGCGGTCGCGGAAGTGATCCGGCGCGGCGAGCAGACGCTGATCCTGATGCCGGAGATCGCGCTGACCGGCCAGTTCCTCGACCGCTTTGCCTTGCGCTTCGGCGTCCGCCCGCTGGAATGGCATTCCGAACTGACGCCGCGCACCCGCGCCCGCAACTGGGCGTCCATCGCCGCCGGCGAAGCCCATGTGGTGGTCGGCGCGCGTTCGGCGCTGTTTCTGCCTTACGCCAAACTCGGCCTGATCATCGTCGATGAAGAGCACGACCAGGCCTACAAGCAGGACGAAGGCGCGCATTATCACGCCCGCGACATGGCGGTGGTCCGCGCCTCGATCGCGAAAATCCCGATCGTGTTGGCGTCTGCGACGCCGTCGGTGGAGACCGAGGTCAATGCCCGCAAGGGTAGGTACCAGCGCATCGCGCTGCCGTCACGATTCGGTGGTCAGCACATGCCGCATATCGAGGCCATCGATTTGCGCCGCGAAGGGCCGATGCGCGGCCGCTTCATCTCGCCGCGGCTGGCCGAAGCCGTGCAGATCGCCATCGATCGCCGCGAACAGGCGCTGCTGTTCCTGAACCGCCGCGGCTACGCGCCGCTGACCCTGTGCCGCGCCTGCGGCCATCGCTTCGCCTGCACCATTTGCGATGCCTGGCTGGTGGATCACCGGTTTCGCCAGCGGCTGGTCTGCCACCACTGCGGCTTCACGACGCCGCGCCCGCATCTCTGCCCGCATTGCGGCGCCGAGGAATCGCTGGCCGCGATCGGCCCCGGCGTCGAGCGGCTGCAGGAAGAGGCCGCAAAACTGTTTCCCGACGCGCGGACCATGGTGTTGTCGAGCGACCTGATCACCTCGATCGACGCCATGCGCGCCGAGTTGACCGAGATCGCCGAAGGCCGTGTCGATATCATCATCGGCACCCAACTGGTGGCCAAGGGCCATAATTTTCCGCGGCTCAACCTGGTCGGCGTCATCGACGCCGATCTCGGCCTTGGCAACGGCGATCCGCGCGCGCGCCGAGCGGACGTTCCAATTGCTCAACCAGGTGATCGGCCGCGCCGGCCGCGAGCAGGGTCGCGGCATCGGCTACTTGCAGACCCACCAGCCCGAGCATCCCGTGATGAAGGCGCTGGTGGCCTGCGACCGCGAGGCGTTCTACGCCAGCGAGATCGAGGCCCGCGAACGCGCCGGCTATCCGCCGTTCGGCCGGCTGGCGAGCCTGATCATTTCCGCCGGCGACCGCCCGACCGCGGAAGGTTTTGCGCGAAAGCTCGCCAGCGTCGCGCCGATCGACGAACGCATCCAGGTGCTGGGCCCCGCCGAAGCACCGCTGGCCGTGATCAAGGGCCGCTATCGCTTTCGGCTGCTGGTGAAGTCGGCGCGCAACGTCGATCTGTCGAACTATCTGCGCGACTGGCTCGCCCACGGTCCGAAGACCACGGGCAATCTCAAGCTCGAAGTCGACGTCGATCCGCAGAGCTTTCTGTAGGACCCACCCCCCCTGTCATTCCGGGGCGGGAGCAGCGCCAGCTGCGAGCGAACCCGGAATCCGGAGGTGTTCAAAACAAATCTGGATTCCGGGTCTGCCCTCCGGCCGGCTGCGCCGCCCGAAGCGCATCCCGGAATGACAGTCGGGATTTCAAAAGTAAAAGCCTGCCGTCATCACTGACGGCAGGCTTCTTTACTGAACGCATACTCAACGCAACGCTTACTGAACGCTTGGGATCAGGACTGCGAAACGCTATTGCGCTTACATGACTTCGGCGACGACACGGCCGACGCCGCGGCTGGTCAGGCCGATGGCGCTGGCGGCGCCCTTCGACAGGTCGAGCACGCGCCCGCGGATGAACGGTCCGCGATCGTTGATGGTCACGACGACGCTGCGGCCGCCATGGGTGACGCGGAGCTTGGTGCCGAACGGCAATGAGCGATGGGCCGCCGTCATGGCGCCCTGGTTGAAGCGCTGGCCGGACGCGGTGCGGCTGCCGGATTCATTGCCGTAATACGACGCCATGCCGGAAAAGCTGCGGCCCCCAGTTGAACCGATCGACGCGTTGGCATCGAGCAACGACGACGACTTGCTGGCGTGATGGGCGTGGTGATGGCGATGATGGTGGTGTCGGGATTTGGCCGAAGCCTCGGAAGCCGTCCCGCCGATCAGAAGTGTCGCGGCAATCATGGCAAGCGCCGTACGCGGCCGGGCGACAGCGCCCAGCACCGATTTTCCGTTTCGCAGCATATTCTTGGTGTCCCTCAGACAGTATTGCCACATATATGACAAGTGGAACCCCCGTCCCAATTCGATGCAGGCACCGTTGAAGGCTTAATAAGGCATAAAGTGGGCAAGCAAATCGTTCCATTACCAGATGAAACATCTTGTGATAGGTAATAAGATGGCTATCGGCCCACATTAACGAATTATTAACTAAATTATATACTTACGAATACAATCAAATATTGTAAAGCAAAGTGATCACGCTGCATGTCCAGCATTCGGTAAGTAATTGTTAAGCAGACGACTCGCGGAGCGAGGGCTGCAGCTGATGGGCCTGCCAGAGCGTGCACCTCCATTTTTATTTGCGGCGAACGACGCACGCTCCGGAAACGCGCAACAAGCGATTGGGCTTCGAGGCGAGCGGCCGTGCCCGGAAAGACAGGTTATAGAGTCAGCCGAAGAATCCCTCCGCGCGCCGCCGGTGCCCCTCAAACGATTCTTGCCGCGCACCTGCGACATGGCATCGCCAAACGCTTTCATCGCGTTGCACCCGCGCGCGCGCTATGTTAGCAAAGCCGCGATTTGAACGGGCCGGAGCGCTTTGCACTGGCCTGAGAATCGAAGTCCCGCTTGAATTCCAAGGACTTGGATCGCTAGCGCCGAATTTGGCGATGGTTTTTCCCTTGCGAATTTGACAGCCTGAAGAGCGCATTCGTGGCAGCAGAAGATCCGTCGGTTTCGGGAATGTCCGGTCGTTACGCAACAGCTCTGTTCGAGCTGGCGCGCGACGAAAAATCCGTTGATGCGGTGAAGGCCGACCTCGACAAGTTTTCTGCCATGCTGGCTGACAGCGCCGACCTGGCGCGCCTGGTCCGCAGCCCGGTATTTTCGGCAGAGATCCAGTCCAAGGCGCTCGCCGCTGTGCTGGAAAAGGCCGAAATATCAGGCATCAGCGCCAAGTTCCTGAAAGTTCTCACCGCCAACCGCCGCCTGTTCGCGGTCAGCGACGTGATCCGCGCCTTCCGCGCGCTGGTCGCCAAGTTCAAGGGCGAAGCCGCGGCCGACGTCACCGTCGCCGAGCCGCTCAGTGACAAGAATCTCGACGCCCTCAAGACCGCGCTGAAGTCAGTGACGGGCAAGGACGTCGCGCTCAACGTGAAAGTCGATCCGTCCATCATCGGCGGGCTTGTCGTCAAGCTCGGCAGCCGCATGGTGGACAGCTCGCTTCGCACCAAACTCAACTCGATCAAGCACGCGATGAAAGAGGCAGGCTGATGGACATCCGCGCCGCGGAAATTTCCGCGATCCTCAAGGACCAGATCAAGAATTTCGGCCAGGAGGCTGAGGTTTCCGAAGTTGGACAGGTTCTGTCCGTCGGCGACGGCATTGCCCGCGTCTTCGGCCTCGACAACGTCCAGGCCGGTGAAATGGTCGAGTTCGAGAACGGCACCCGCGGCATGGCGCTGAATCTCGAAACCGACAACGTCGGTATCGTGATCTTCGGCGCCGACCGCGAGATCAAGGAAGGCCAGACCGTCAAGCGCACCCGCGCCATCGTCGACACGCCGGTCGGCAAGGGTCTGCTCGGCCGCGTCGTGGACGCGCTCGGCAATCCGATCGACGGCAAGGGTCCGATCCAGTCCGAGAAGCGCATGCGCGTCGACGTCAAGGCGCCCGGCATCATTCCGCGCAAGTCGGTCAACGAGCCGATGGCCACCGGCCTGAAGGCGATCGATGCGCTGATCCCGGTCGGCCGTGGCCAGCGCGAGCTGATCATCGGTGACCGTCAGACCGGCAAGACCGCGATCGCGCTCGACACCATTCTGAACCAGAAGCCGCTGAACGTCGCAGGCGCTCCGGAAGGCCAGAAGCTGTATTGCGTCTATGTCGCGATCGGCCAGAAGCGTTCCACCGTCGCCCAGTTCGTGAAGGTGCTCGAAGAGCAGGGCGCGCTGGAATATTCGATCGTTGTTGCCGCCACCGCGTCCGACCCGGCGCCGATGCAGTACATCGCACCGTTCACCGGCTGCACCATGGGCGAGTACTTCCGCGACAACGGCATGCACGCCGTCATCATCTATGACGATTTGTCGAAGCAGGCCGTCGCCTACCGCCAGATGTCGCTGCTGCTGCGCCGCCCGCCGGGCCGCGAAGCCTATCCCGGCGACGTGTTCTACCTGCATTCCCGCCTGCTCGAGCGCGCCGCGAAACTCAACGAGACCCAGGGCTCCGGTTCGCTGACGGCGCTGCCGGTCATCGAAACCCAGGCCAACGACGTGTCGGCCTACATCCCGACCAACGTGATCTCGATCACCGACGGCCAGATCTTCCTCGAAACCGATCTGTTCTTCCAGGGCATCCGTCCCGCGGTGAACGTCGGTCTGTCCGTGTCGCGCGTCGGCTCCGCCGCGCAGACCAAGGCGATGAAGAAGGTCGCCGGCAAGATCAAAGGCGAGCTCGCGCAGTACCGCGAAATGGCGGCGTTCGCTCAGTTCGGCAGTGATCTCGACGCCTCGACCCAGCGCCTGCTGAACCGCGGCTCCCGCCTCACCGAACTCCTGAAGCAGCCGCAGTTCTCGCCGCTGAAGATGGAAGAGCAGGTCGTGGTGATCTATGCCGGCGTCAACGGCTACCTCGATAACCTTCCGGTCGCCAAGGTGCGCAGCTTTGAAGACGGCCTGCTGTCGCTGCTGCGCGGCAAGAACGTCGACATTCTCAACACCATCCGCGACAGCCGCGATCTCAGCGACGATACCGCTGGCAAGCTCAAGGCCGTCGTCGAAGGTTTTGCCAAGACGTTTGCTTAAATTACCGTCATGGCCGGTGGCGCGAAGCAAGCTTCGCTAGACGTCCCGGCCATCCACGTCTTTGCGCGTGGAAAGATTTCAGGACGTGGATGCCCGGCACAAGGCCGGGCATGACGAACGAGAGGTTTGCGATCGGGCCAAGGGTTTGATCGCCGGGGTGAACTGAGAATGGCTTCACTTAAAGACATGCGCGTCCGCATCGCCTCGACCAAGGCGACGCAGAAGATCACCAAGGCCATGCAGATGGTCGCGGCGTCGAAGCTGCGCCGTGCGCAGTTGGCCGCCGAAGCCGCACGGCCGTATGCCGAGCGGATGGATGCGGTGATCACCAGCATTGCCGGCGCGGCTGCCGGATCCGGCACCGGACCCGCACTGCTGGGCGGCACCGGCAAGGACCAGGTGCATCTGCTGCTGGTCTGCACCGGCGAACGCGGCTTGTGCGGCGCGTTCAATTCCTCGATCGTCCGTCTGGCGCGCGAACGTGCGCTGGCGCTGATGAACGAGGGCAAAGAGGTCAAGTTCATCTGCGTCGGCCGCAAGGGCTATGAGCAGCTGCGCCGCACCTTCGACAAGCAGATCGTCGATCACGTCGAACTGCGTTCGGTGCGCCAGCTCGGCTTCGTCAACGCCGAAGACATCGCGAAAAAGGTTCTGGCCCGTTTCGACGCCGGCGAGTTCGACGTCTGCACGCTGTTCTATTCGCGCTTCAAGTCGGTGATCGCGCAGATCCCGACCGCGCAGCAGATCATTCCGCTGGTGGTGCAGGCCAAGGCGGCCGACACCGGCCCAGCGCCGATCTACGAATACGAGCCCACGGAAGACGAAATCCTTACCGGCCTGCTGCCGCGCAATCTCGCGGTGCAGATCTTCCGCGCTTTGCTGGAGAACAACGCTTCGTTCTACGGCGCGCAGATGAGCTCGATGGACAACGCCACGCGCAACGCCGGCGACATGATCCGCAAGCAGACATTGATCTACAACCGCACCCGTCAGGCGATGATTACCAAGGAGCTGATCGAGATCATCTCCGGCGCCGAGGCGATCTAACAACAACATTTCGGTCAATTGACCGTCGTTCCAAGTTTCGGACTTCCAAGTTTCGGACTTCAAGGAGAAGTTTTCATGGCTACACCCGCCAACCAGACCGGACGCATCACCCAGGTCATCGGCGCCGTCGTCGACGTGCAGTTCGAAGGCCACCTGCCCGCGATTCTCAGCTCGATCGAGACCACCAACGGCGGCAACCGCCTGGTGCTCGAAGTCGCCCAGCATCTCGGCGAATCCACGGTGCGTACCATTGCGATGGACACCACCGAGGGCCTGGTCCGCGGCCAGCAGGTCAGCGACACCGGCAGCCCGATCCAGGTGCCGGTCGGCGTCGGCACGCTCGGCCGCATCATGAACGTGATCGGCGAGCCGATCGATGAAGGCGGTCCGATCGCATCGGAAGGCCTGCGCGCGATCCATCAGGAAGCGCCGATGTACACCGAGCAGTCCACCGAAGCTGAAATTCTCGTCACCGGCATCAAGGTCGTCGATCTGCTCGCGCCTTATGCCAAGGGCGGCAAGATCGGCCTGTTCGGCGGCGCCGGCGTCGGCAAGACCGTGCTGATCCAGGAACTGATCAACAACGTCGCGAAAGCCCACGGCGGCAACTCGGTGTTCGCCGGCGTTGGCGAGCGTACCCGCGAAGGCAACGATCTCTATCACGAGTTCATCGAATCCAAGGTCAACGCCGACCCGCACAATCCCGACCCGGCCGTCAAGTCGAAGTGCGCGCTGGTGTTCGGCCAGATGAACGAGCCCCCGGGCGCCCGCATGCGCGTCGCGCTGTCCGGCCTGACCGTCGCCGAGCATTTCCGCGACCAGGGCCAGGACGTGCTGTTCTTCATCGACAACATCTTCCGCTTCACCCAGGCGGGTTCGGAAGTGTCCGCTCTGCTCGGCCGTATTCCGAGCGCCGTGGGCTATCAGCCGACGCTGGCCACCGACATGGGCGCGCTGCAGGAGCGCATCACCACCACCCACAAGGGCTCGATCACATCGGTGCAGGCGATCTACGTGCCGGCCGACGACTTGACCGATCCGGCGCCCGCCACCTCCTTCGCCCATCTTGACGCGACCACGGTGCTGAACCGCGCGATCTCGGAAAAGGGCATCTACCCGGCCGTGGATCCGCTCGACTCCACCTCGCGCATGCTGTCGCCGCTGATCGTCGGCGAGGAACACTACAGCACCGCGCGCATGGTTCAGCAGGTGCTGCAGAAGTACAAGTCGCTGCAGGACATCATCGCCATTCTCGGCATGGACGAACTGTCGGAAGAGGACAAACTCGCCGTGGCCCGCGCCCGCAAGATCGAGCGCTTCCTGTCGCAGCCGTTCTTCGTCGCTGAAATCTTCACCGGCTCGCCCGGCAAGTTCGTCGACCTCGCTGATACCATCAAGGGCTTCCGCGCGATCTGCGAAGGCAAGTACGATCACCTCCCGGAGGCCGCCTTCTACATGGTCGGCGCCATCGAAGAGGCCGTCGAAAAGGGCAAGAAGCTGGCTGCGGAAGCAGCGTAAGCTGCGAGTAGCGAACAGGGAGTAGCGAACAGGGAAGATCGGCGGAGCATTTCTACCCGCCATTCGCCCTTCGCTATTCGCCATCCACCGTTTCAAATCGATAGGCTGCCGTGATGCCCACCTTCCACTTCGATCTCGTTTCGCCGGAAAAGCTCGCCTTCGCCGGCGAAGTCGAGCAGGTCGATGTTCCCGGCCTCGAAGGTGATTTCGGCGTGCTGGCCGGTCATTCGCCGATGGTGGCCGCCCTTCGCCCGGGCATCCTGACCATCACCACCGGCACCACCCAGCAGAAGATCATCGTACTCGGCGGCCTCGCCGAAGTCTCCGACAAGGGCCTCACCGTGCTGGCCGACGTCGCCACCTCGATCCAGGAACTCGACCGCGCGGCCTTCGCCGACCAGATCGCCGACATGGAAGAGAAGCTGGCCGAAAAGGAAGGCTCCGTGCTCGACCGCGCCATCGAGCGGCTCGATCATTTCAAGGTGATCCAGCAGCACGTCAATTCGACGGCGATGCATTAAGCGCGATTACGCGCTTACGCCTCACACAAACCTCGCGAAACTCTTCGCCACCGCGCGATAGACCTCGCGTCGGAATGGCACCACCAGATCCGCGACGCGGTCCAGCCGCTCCCAGCGCCAGGCATCGAACTCCGCCGGCTGGTCGTTGCGCGGCGTCAGCGGATCGACCTCCGCATCGTCTCCGGTGAAACGCAGCGCGAACCATTTCTGCCGCTGGCCGCGAAATTGCGCGAAGCGATGCGTCGGTCCCTCGAACGGGATGAAATCGTAGGTCAGCCAGTCGGTCTCGCCGAGATATTCCGCGCTGGTCACGCCAGTCTCTTCCCAGAGTTCGCGCATCACCGCCGCGCGCGGATCCTCATCCGCATCGATGCCACCTTGCGGCATCTGCCACTCCAGGCCAGGCAGGATGATCTCCGGCCCATCGTCCTTGAAGCGGCGGCCGATCAGGACCTTGCCGTCCGCATTGAACAAAGCGACGCCCACATTGGGGCGATAGGGTCTGTCGTCGATCATCGCAGAACTAGCCGTCCGCCAATCTGGCGAATTCCTTGACCACGCGCTCATAGACCGGACGCTTGAACGGTACGATCAGGTCCGGGAGATTCTTCATCGGCTCCCAGCGCCATTTCACAAATTCCGGCTTGTGGCCGCCGCCTGGGCTGAGGACGTTGATCTCGTCGTCCTTGCCGGTGAAGCGCACCGCGAACCACTTCTGGCGCTGGCCGCGATAGCGGCCTTTCCAGGCGCGACCGGCCACCGTCCGCGGGATGTCGTAGATCAGCCAGTCCGGGACTTCGCCGAGCTTCTCGACCGAACTCACGCTGGTTTCCTCATAGAGTTCGCGCTTCGCCGCAGCCCAGGTGTCCTCGCCGGGATCGACGCCGCCCTGCGGCATCTGCCAGACGTGGGTTTCATCGACATGTTCGATACCGCCAGCGCGGCGGCCGATAAAAACGAGCCCTTCCGGGTTGATCAGCATCATTCCGACGCAAGTTCGATAGGGCAGGTCTTCGTAGCGCGCCATTTCGTCAATGCCTCTCGCGTCGGTTCGAGCCCAAGTTACGCAGCGATTCGGCTGTGCCGAATTCACCCTAGCCCAAAGACGCTAACTTGATTTTGATTTCAGCATCGCGGTTGTCAATGGCACAAGCATCATGCCGCGGCCTTCGAGGGCCTTCGCCCAGGCCGCGATCCGCTCGATCGAGATCGGCAGTGCCGAGGCGACGCCAACCGCCACGCCGCGCTCCCTGGCGACGCTTTCCAGCTTCGCCAGTGCGCGATCGATGTCGGCCGAAGTCGGCACCACGTCGATGCCGAGATCGGCCCGCGCAAACGGAATCGCCTGGGCTTCGGCCACGGCGGCAGCGACGCTGCGCGGCGTCGAGCCGTCGTCAAAAAACCCGAGCCCACGCTTGCCGGCATCGCGCACCACCGGCTGCATCGCCGTATCGGTGGCGACGAAGCGCGCGCCCATGAAATTGGCGACGCCGACATAGCCCTGGAACCGGCTCATGTGCCACAGCATGCGATCGAGATTCTGCTCGGAGCTGGCGGTGGCCAGCAGCGTCTGTGGGCCCGGGTCATTGTCGGGATAGTCGAACGGCTCCATCGGAATCTGCAGCAGCACCTCGTGGCGCTGCGCGCGGGCGCGCTCCACCAGCTTGCCGGGGTCCGAGCCATAGGGCGTGAAACCCAGCGTCACCGCGGCCGGCAATTTCATGATGGCGTCGGTGGTCTTGGCGGCACCAACCCCGAGGCCGCCGATCACGATGGCGATACTCGGCACCTTCATCGCCTTGGCGCGGTCGGCGTCGGTGCCGGCGGCATAGGCGGTGACCGGCTTCAGCCCGTCGGCGGCGATCGGCACCATGCCGTAACGAGATTTTTCCAGTAGTTTTTGATTGATGCCGGTCATCATGGCGGGCGGCGCGTCGGCTCCCGCCGCATTGTCCGCACCGTCGCCGGCCACCACGACGTCGCGGCGGGCGCCGCTGGAGCCGTCGATGATGGTGATGGTCTTTTGGCCGGTACTGGGCGGCGCTTTCGCGGCCTCGGCGCCGTGCTTGATCTCGACGGGCGGCGCGGCGGCAGTCTTCTCCTCAACGGGCTTTGGCGGATTCAGCGCGATACGGGCCACCGGTTCACCGCCCAGCGGATTGTCGTTGAAAATGGCAAAGCCGACGAAGCCGAGCAGAAACAACCCGAGCACCGCTGCGATCGCCTGGGTCGCGGAAAACGGCAGCCGGAACCGGCGCTTGCGCGTCAGTTTCTGTCCAAGCGGGGCGCTCAGATCGTCGGTCGACACTGCCATGGACCTCCCGAATCAGCCGGGCAAAGGATACCACGCCGGGTCAAGGCAAGCGCAGGTCCCGACGGGGTCGTAGCCCGGTGCGCGAATCGCAACGCACAACGCGCGGTCTCACCGCTCACGCCCGCAACAAAAAGGGCGACCCGCAGGCCGCCCGATTCGCAAAACGTATTGCCGCTGGAACCGATCAGTTCGCCTTGGTGGCGGCCTTGTCGGTGGTTGCCGGCTTGTCGTCGGAGGTCGGCGGCGCGGCGGAGGTCGCGGTGACCTTGATGCCGTGCAGCAGATCAGCGGCGGCCTTCAGCGCCTTGTCGTTCTTGGCATCCGGCGGCACGTAGGACTGCGAGCCGGTCTTTTCGTCGCCATCGTTCTTCAGATGGCCGCGCAGCGAGGCTTCGCCCTTGGTATCGGTGCGCGACTTCAGCTCATCCGGCACATCCTGCAGGATTTCGATATCCGGCACGATGCCCTTGGCCTGGATCGACTTGCCCGACGGCGTGAAGTAACGCGCCGTAGTCAGGCGCAGCGCGCCGTTGCCGGAGCCGAGCGGGATGATGGTCTGCACCGAGCCCTTGCCGAACGAGCGCGTGCCGATGGTGGTGGCGCGCTTGTGATCCTGCAGAGCGCCGGCGACGATTTCCGACGCCGAGGCCGAACCACCGTTGATCAGCACGACCACCGGCTTGCCTTTGGTCAGATCGCCCGCATGGGCGGTGCGACGCTGGGTTTCCTCGGCGTTGCGGCCGCGGGTCGAAACGATCTCGCCGCGCTCAAGGAAGGCGTCGGACACGGTGACCGCTTCTTCCAGCAAGCCGCCGGGATTGTTGCGCAGATCGATGATGAAGCCCTTGATCTTGTCGGCGCCGATCTGGGACGTCAAAGCGGTAACTTCGCGCTTCAGGCCTTCGGTGGTCTGCTCGTTGAAGGTGGTGATGCGGATGTAGGCGATGTCGTCGGATTCGACGCGCGCACGCACCGAACGAACGCGGATGTTGTCGCGCACCAGGGTCACGTCGATCGGGTTGTCCTGACCCTTGCGAATGATCTTCAGCTTGATCTTGGTGTTGACCGGGCCGCGCATCTTCTCGACCGCCTGGTTCAGGGTGAGACCCTGCACCGCTTCGTCGTCGAGATTGGTGATGATGTCATTGGCCATGACGCCGGCCTTCGATGCCGGGGTATCATCGATCGGCGATACCACCTTGATCAGGCCGTCTTCCATGGTGACTTCGATGCCGAGGCCGCCGAACTCGCCGCGGGTCTGCACCTGCATGTCGCGAAAGCTCTTCGCATCCATGTAGCTCGAATGCGGATCAAGACCGGTCAGCATGCCTGAGATGGCGGATTCGACCAGCTTGCTGTCGTCGGGCTTCTCGACGTAGTCGCTGCGGACGCGTTCGAACACGTCGCCGAAAAGGTTGAGCTGGCGGTAAGTATCCGAGGTCGCAGCACGCGCGCTGGTCCCCATGAACACCGCGCGCGGCTGGGTCACGAAAAGCGTCAAGGCGGCGCCGGTGGCAGCACTAAGCAGGATTATTGAAGTCTTGCGCATCATCCGCGAACCTTTTCGCCTTCGTTTGCGGCCCACCATGGGCCAGGATCAATGGGAGTGCCGTCCTTACGGAACTCGATATAGAGCACAGGCTGGCTGGCATTGGCCGCGAGGACAGAAGCTACCCGGGATGTCGATCCCATGACAGCGACCGGTTCCCCGGTGAGAACGAACTGGCCAATGCTCACCGAAATACGCTCCATCCCGGCGATCAACACATGATACCCGCCACCGGCATTGAGGATCAAGAGTTGTCCGTAGCTGCGGAACGGACCGGAATACACAACCCAGCCATCACACGGGGTTGTGACCTGGGCGCCGGCACGCGTGGCCAGCGAAATGCCTTTTTCGGCGCCACCGACGCCGTCGGAACCGCCGAAATTGCGAATCTTCACACCGTTAACCGGTAAGGCAAACAAGCCCTTGGCCGAGGCGAAGGCGATCGCCGGGCTAAGTCGGCCGGCGTCCTTGAGCGCGCCGAGATTCGGCTTGCCGTTGCTGAGTGCGGCCGGTGCGCCCTGCAGGCTCGCGGTCTCTGCTGCCTTCGCCGCGCTCTTGACGTCCTGCTCCATCTTCGCGATCAGGCCCTGCAGGCTGTCGACCTGGCGGGACAGCGCCAGCGCACGAGCCGCCTCGGCTTCCATGTCCTTCTCGGCGGCACTCTGCTTTTTCTGACGCTCCTCGGTGAAGGAAGCGAGCCGGGTTTGATCGTCTTTCAGTTTGTCTCGGTCGATCGCGAGTTGATCGCGCTCGGTACCGATCGCCTTGCGCAACGCGACCAGCTCGCCGAGATCGCCGACCAGTTTTTCCGCGCGCGCGCGCATCTCGGGAACGACGGATCCCAGCAGCATCGCGGTGCGCAGCGACTTCAGCGCATCTTCGGGACGAACCAGCAAGGCGGGCGGCGCGCGGCGGCCCGCGCGCTGCAGCGCCGATAGCACTTCAACGATTTCGGAACGGCGCGACTCCAGCGAACTGCGGATCTGCTGTTCGCGCGCATCGAGCGGACGCAATCGCGCCTCGGCATCTTCGATACGCGCCTCCACGCCGCGGGTGCGCGCGGCGATATCGATCAATTGCTGATTGAGTTTACCACGGTCCTGTCCGAGCGCAGCGATATCGGCCTTGAGTTTGTCTTGAAGTTCTGCGGCACTTTTCTGCTGCGCGCGCGCGGCTTCGAGCTCCTGCTCGCGTTGCCGGATGATATCAACGGACGGCGCGGTGGCCTGCGTTGGCGCCGCGACTTGCGCACGCGCGGGCAATGCCATGATACCGGCCAGACTTGCTGATAGCAGCATGATCGGAAACGACGTGGAGTTCGACGGTCCGCGGCGAACGACGTCGTTGTCAGAATAAATGGGCCGCGGTGACTGCATCGATCGATCGGTGCCTTGGTTATACGCGGTGATACGGGTGGCCGGACAAAATCGTTGCCGCCCGGTAAATCTGTTCCAGAAGCATGACGCGAACCATTTGATGCGGCCAGGTCGCCGAGCCGAATGCAATGCTAAGCTTGGCTTTGCGCCGCAAATCGGGCGAAAGTCCGTCCGCGCCGCCGATCATGAAAATAGTGTGTGGCACCGACTCATCGCGCCATTTGCCAAGATGCCGTGCAAAAGTGGCGCTGTCGACACTGCTGCCGCGCTCATCGAGCGCTACCAGGACAGCCTTTTCCGGAATCAGCGCCGAGATCGCGGCGGCCTCTTCGTTGATCCGGGTTGCCGCATCGCGCGCGCGGCTTTCCGAAATTTCATGAATCGCCAGACCGCGAAAACCGAGTTTGCGGCCGATGTCGTCGAAGCGATCGCGATACCGTTCCGCGAGTTCGCGCTCAGGACCTTGCTTGAGCTTGCCGATTGAAATCACAACGAGATGCATCGGCGCACGTTATCATGCGCCGCGCCGTTGCATACGGCTTCCAGACTCAGACCGCCTTCAACTCGATCTTGGCCTCATCGGACGGGCTCTGCGTCCACAACCGCTCGAGATTGTAGAATTCGCGCACCTCGGGCCTGAACACATGCACGATGACTTCGCCGGAATCGATCAGCACCCAGTCGCAATTGGGCAGACCCTCGATGTGGATCTTTTTGTTGCCGGCCTCTTTCAAGCCCTTGGCAACATTCTCCGCCAACGAACCGACGTGCCGGTTCGAGCGGCCGGTGGTCACGACCATGTAGTCGGAAAAGGCCGATTTACCGCGCAGATCGATGGTGACGGTTTCTTCCGCCTTCATGTCGTCGAGACGGGAGAGGATCAGGTTGAGAACTTCAGTAGCGCTGTCACGCACCTTCAACACCGCAGCAGGCACCGCCTTTTTTGCCTTCGGCGCAGCAGCCTTTTTAGCTACCGCAGTCTTCTTGGGCGCGGCCGCCTTTTTCGGTGAAGCGGCCTTTTTGGGTGAGGCTACCTTGGACGAGGTCGTCTTGGACGAGCTGGTCTTGGACGATACAGAAGTGGCCAGGGACCATTCCTTTCACAGTACGGGACGCCGAATCCGGCGTCCGGTGAACAGAGTATGCATGTGGGGGGCGTGGATTCAATATTCCAGCTCCGGCCCTATAGCACTTATCGGGCAAGTGTTGTGGAATTACGTCTTCCAGCTGCCGTCCGAGTTCCGCAGCCGGGTCGAGGACAGGCTGAGCTTCAGCCCGGTCAGAAAGGTCCAGGCCGGCGGACGCAGGTCGGCCAGTGAACCAGCATCCCGCTCCGGTATCCGGTAGCGCGCCAGCGCCTGCGCAGCCGTTCCGGCCAGCCCGTGGAAGCCCTGCGGCGGCCGATCAATCACCGCAAACGGCACTTCGGCGGCGATTCGCTGCCAGTTTTCCCATTTGTGGAACTGGGCGAGGTTATCGGCACCCATGATCCAGACGAAACGCGCCCGAGAACAGCGGCGGCGGAGGTAACGGATGGTGTCGACGGTATAGCGGGTGCCGATCACGGTTTCGAGACAGGTCACATCAATCCGGGGATGATCGGCCATGGCGCGGGCGGCGGCGGCGCGGGCGGCGAGGTCATGCAGATTGCGCGGGTCCTTCAGCGGATTGCCCGGCGAAACCAGCCACCAGACCCGATCGAGCTGCAGCCGCTTCATTGCAAACAGGCTGATGGCGCGATGCGCGGCGTGCGGCGGATTGAACGAGCCGCCGAGCAGGCCGATCCGCATGCCGTCGCTGTGAAACGGAATGTCGTGGGCGGAGACTGAATGCAGATCCAATTCAGTCTCCACACGCCCAAACAAAAATGGTCACGGCCGGGTCTGTCCGGTGCCGTGAATCCGGTATTTGAAGCTGGTGAGCTGCTCGGCGCCGACCGGACCGCGGGCGTGGAATTTGCCGGTGGCGATGCCGATCTCGGCACCGAAGCCGAATTCGCCGCCGTCGGCGAATTGCGTCGAGGCGTTGTGCAGCACGATCGCGGAATCGACCTCGCTGAGAAATTTCGCAGCGACGGCGGCGTCCTCGGTCACGATCGCATCGGTGTGATGCGAGCCGTGGTCGTGGATATGCGCAATCGCGCCGTCGACCCCATCGACGATCTTCGCGGCGATGATGGCGTCCTCATATTCGGTGTCCCAGTCTTCGTCGGAGGCGGGGCGCACGCGCGCATCTGTTGCTTGTGCTGCAGCATCGCCGCGCACTTCGCAGCCGGCCTCGATCAGCATTTCCAGCAGCGGCTTGAGATGCGAGCCCGCCGCCGCGCGGTCGACCAGCAGCGTTTCGGCCGCACCGCAGACCCCCGGGCGGCGCATCTTGGCGTTCAGCACGATCGACTTCGCCATGTCGAGCCGGGCGGCACGGTCGACATAGACATGGTTGACGCCTTCGAGATGCGCGAACACCGGCACGCGCGCCTCGGCCTCGACGCGCGCCACCAGGCTCTTGCCGCCGCGCGGCACGATTACATCGACGCCGCCATTCAGGCCGCCGAGCAGCAGCCCGACCGCGGCACGGTCGCGGGTCGGCACCAGCGTGATCGCGGCTTCCGGGAGCCCCGCTTCGCGCAGGCCCTGCACCAGACAGGCATGGATGGCGCGGCAGGAGCGGAAACTGTCGGAGCCGCCGCGCAGGATCACGGCATTGCCGGATTTCAGGCACAGCACGCCGGCATCGGCCGCGACATTGGGGCGGCTCTCGAAAATCACCGCGACGACGCCGAGCGGCACGCGGACGCGCTCGATGGTCATGCCGTTCGGCCGCTGCCAGCTCTCGGTGACGGTGCCGACGGGGTCGGCAATGTCGTGGATGATGCGGATACCGTCGGCCATGGCGGACACCCGGGCCTCGGTCAGGGTCAGGCGGTCGATGAAGGCCACCGTCGCGCCGGAGGCACGGACTTCAGCGACATCCTCGGCATTGGCGGCCAGAATCGCGGCCACGCCGTCGCGGATCGCCCGTTCCATCGCGGCCAGCGCAAGATTCTTCTGCTCGGTCGGGGCAAGCGCCAGCGCGCGCGCCGCCGCGCGGGCGCCGCGGGCGAGGTCGTTCATCAGCGACGGCAGATCGGCTGATCCGTCGATGGTTTTCAGCGAGGCGGTCATGGCAGGCCCGGACAGCAAAAGCAAAAGGAGGCGCTGGTTTTTAAAATAGGGACTCGCAGGCCGCAGGTCAAAGCGCGATACGGGGATGGCTGGGGCGCGAAAGCGGCCTCAGGCCGCCCGCACCGTCGCCAGGAAATCCCCGACCTCGGCCTGCAGCGTCCTGGCCTGCTGGGCCAGCTTGTCGGCCTCGCCGAGCAGACCGGACGCGGCGTGCCCGGTGGCTTCGACCGCCTCGCTGACACCATTGATGTTTTCCGAGACGTGCTTGGCCGAATCGGCGGCTTCCTGGACGTTGCGGGTGATTTCCTGGGTCGCAGCGCCCTGCTGGTCCATCGACGCCGCAATGGTGGTGGAGATGTTGTTGACCTCGACGATGGTCATCGAAATCCGCTTGATCGCCGCCACCGCGTCGGCGGTCTCGGCCTGAATCGTCTCGATCTGGGAACGGATATCGTCGGTGGCCTTCGAGGTCTGGGTAGCCAGTGATTTGACCTCGGAGGCGACCACGGCAAAGCCGCGGCCGGCTTCGCCGGCGCGAGCGGCTTCAATCGTTGCGTTCAGTGCCAGCAGATTGGTCTGGCTGGCGATCTGCGTGATGAAGGCAACGACCTCGCCGATCTTCTGCGCGGCATCGGCCAGGCCGGCGACGCTGACATTGGTCTTTTCGCTCTCTTCGTTGGCCTTGCGGGCAACGATGGAGGCCTGCGTCACCTGACGGCCGATCTCGGCGATCGAGGCCGCCAGTTCTTCCGACGCCGCGGCGACGGTCTGAACGTTGACGGTGGATTCTTCCGCACCGGCAGCCACCGCGCTGGTACGCTGCTGCGTGCTTTCGGCATTGACCGACATCGACTTGGCCGTGCTCTGCATCGCTGCCGCGGCGCCCGACACCGCACCGACGATGCCGCCGATCCGGGCCTCGAAGCCATCCGCCATCTCGCGCATCGCCTGCTTCTTCTGCTGCTCGGCCTGGGCGCCGAGCTCTTTCTGCTCCGCCTGCAGCGCCTGCATCGCCACCGCGTTGTTCTTGAACACCTGCACGGCTTTCGCCATGTCGCCGATTTCATCGCTGCGACGGGCCTCATCGATATCGACCGAGAGGTCGCCATCCACCAGCCGGACCATCTTGTCGCGCAGGCCCGACAGCGAGCGAGTGATGTTACGGCTGAGCCCGAGGATCAGACCTCCGGTGATCAGGAGAAGGACCAATCCGGCGCCGGCCAGGCGATACAGCGTGGCATGGAAGTCGGCCTCGAGATCGTCAGTCCACACGCCAGCGGTGATCAGCAGTTTCCACGGCGCGAATTTCTTGACGAATGTCATCTTGGGCAGCGCTTCGGTCGCGCCCGGCTTGGGATAGTCGTAGGAGGCCAATCCCTCCTCGCTGTTCTTCACGGCATCGACGGAGGTTTGCGAAATGTACCTGCCGTCGGGCATCGTGTTGCCCCGCGTGCCTTCGATCTTGGGGACCGCGGCATTCATGAACCAGATGCCGTCGTAGCTGACGATTCCGACATAGGCGACATGGTTGTCGAACCACATGCCGCGGCCCATGTCCTTGAAACGGGCCATGGCGTCGTCGAGGGTCAGCTTGCCGGATTTGACCTGGGCGTCGAGCGTCTGGGCCTGCTCATGCGCCATTTCGACCACAGCCCGCAGCTTGGCGATGCGATCGGCCAACATTCGCTGATGCAGAATAGAGGTCGCCGCGCCGATCGCCGCCGCCAACGACAGGCCGGTGAGAAGGAGGACCAAGAGCAGCTTGGTGCGGATGCGGATTTTATTGATCATGGTCACGGCCCCTGCGCGGAAATCACACGCAGGTGTTGCATGGCAAGACAAAGATACCGTTAAGGGGCCGGAGCGGCGCTGTTGGGCAGGCGAACAAGCGACGGGCGCGAGAGCCGGGAAACTGGTGCCGCAAGCAGGACTCGAACCTGCGACCCCGTCATTACGAATGACGTGCTCTACCAACTGAGCTATTGCGGCGGACCATGGCGGCGATTCGGCTTTCGGGCCGAAAACGCTGGGGCATCTGATATCGGTCGGGGCTCCGTTTTGCAAGAAGCCGCGGCCTGCGCGGCCCGCAAAAGCGAGCCTCCGGCATGCCGGAACCTGGCTTTCCGCCGGGAGCGGGCGCCTTAGGCGCCCCAGCGGGCGAGAAATCCGCGCCAGCCGCCGGCCTGCTGGCCGGCATTCAACTCGGCGAATTCGTCCCGAAATTCCTCTTCATCAACGCCTGGATCATCCGGTGCGCGGACGATGGGAATGACGGCGGGAAAGCTGGCCGCGGGCTTGGCGGCATCCTTGGCAGCATCCTTGGCGAGTTCCGGGCGGTCGCGGAACAGCGGCGGCGGGGCTACGGCCGGCGGAGGCGGCGCTGGGACCGCGGGCGCCTCCATCACTGCCTCGGGCTCGGGCTCCGGTTCGATTTCCGGCACATGGTCCTGCACCGGATTCTGCACCGGCGCGGGCGGCGGCGCTTCGGCCGGCACGACGGGACGCGGCATCGCGCGCGGCGGCGCCAGCACGGTTTCGCGCAGGATTTCGGATTCGATGGTCGAGACCTTGTCCGACGGCAGCGCCGCCAGCGGCGTCTGCCACTGGAACGCGTCGATCCGGCCGGTGACCGGCGAGACCGGCCGCCACCGATCGGACACATAGCCGTCCGCGGTCCAGACCGGATCGTGCAGCGCGCGCACCGCGCGCAGCGTCCAGGCCCGGGCGCGGCCGCTGTCGCCGCTTTCGGTGCGCTCGATTTCCGCCATCAGCATGGCGATGCGCTGGGTCGAGCTGGAGGTGAACGGCGCCAGCGCTTCGCGCGCGCGGGCAAATTCGCTGGCATCGATGGCGGCACGGGCAATCGCCAGCGCGCTTTCGATATGGCCCGGCGCTTTCGCGGCCAGGGTTTCGACGCGAACGAGGCGCTGCCGCGCGGAATCGCCGAGCTTCACATGGGCATAGGCATCGGCGAGATCGGGATGCGGCTGCGCCAGCCACGCGGTCTCGACTATCTTCATGGAGCGGCGGATCTGATGCGCTTCGCTCTGGAACTTGCTGGCGAGCACCGCGGCCGGCACCAGCGTCGGCGCCAGCTTGATCGCTTCCATGACGCTGTCGCGGGCGAGATCGCGATCGACCGTTTCCAGCTCCAGCGCCCGCGCCGTCAGCAGCACGCCGCGTTGCCGCCGGAAGGCCGCCTTGTCGATCAGGCCGGAAGCGAGATTGTTGTCGAGGATCGACAGCGCCCCGGTCCAGTCGCCCTGCGCGCAGCGGAAACCGAGCACGGCTTGCGACGCCCAGGTCGAGCCCGGCGCCAGCTTCATCGCCTCCTCGGCGATGGTCACCGCTGCGACGGGGTCGTCGCTGCGCTGCGCCTCGATGAACAGGCCGCGCAGACCCAGCAGCCGGGTGTCCTCGCGCTCGGCCATGGCGCGGAAGGCGCGGTGCGCGCCCTCGCGGTCGCCATCGAGCTGCGCCGATTGCGCATGCAGCAGCAGCGCCAGCGGGTCATTCGCCGCAAGGCGTTTGGCGATGTCGGCGTGGCGGCGCGCGGCATCGCCGTCGCCATGGCCGATCGCCAGCAAGCCATGGGTGATGGCGTGACGGCCGCGGGCATGACGCTTTTCGCGGCGGCTGCGGCGCAGCCGCTCCGGCGTCCGCCACAGCCCGCGCACGATCGCCCAGCCCAGCATCGCGGCAACGACCACCAGGCCGACTACCAGCGCGAACACCGGCAGCGAGGTCTCGACGCGCCAGCCGCCCCACGACAGCACGACGTCGCCGGTCTGATCGGCAACCCAGGCCGCACCCACAGCCGCGAGCGCGATCAACACGAGGAACAGAATGATGCGGAACATCGGAATCCTATGGCGCCGGTTTGGAGAGCGCCGCCATCGCGTCGGCTGCGAATTGACGGGAGGCGGCGAGTGCGGCGTCGCGCGCGTCGACCCGGTCGATCCAGGGCTGCACCGCGGCGCGATCGGCCGACGCCAGCGTGGAGAGTTCGCGCTTCGCTTCGACAATATCGTTACGGCGTGCGGCCGCGGCCGCGCGTGACGCCACCGCGCTGCGGTTGTCGCCGGCGACGGCGTCGGTGCGCTCGATGCGAATGAGCCTGGCCGCGCCGGCCTGCAGGCGATCGACGATGCCGGTGCCGGTGGTCGCGGCGGTTTCCGGCGCCGGCGCGAGCTTCGGCAGCAGCGCCAGCAGATCGCGGCTGAGGGCGGCCGCATTCGGCACGCCGGAGGCGGCGAACGCATCGAGCGGTTTCAGCCCATTGGCGTCAACGGCGAGCGGCTTCGCCGCGGTCAGAGCGGCGGCATAGGGCTCTCCCTGCCGCACCGTCGTATCGAGCAGGGACGCGGCGACGACGCGGCGCAACGGCTTGTCGTCGGCCGGTTTTGCGCTCTGCTGCGCGGCTTCGGTCTTCAGCGCACCGGCGGCGCGTTCGACCTGGGCCAGGCGCTCGTTGATCGGCGCGAGATCGACCGGCACAGCATTGTCGCGCGGCACGGATTTGAGATCGTTCACTGCGGCTGCGGCGCGCTCGGACTGGCTTTTTGCCGAAGCCAGATCGCTGCGCAGCGATGCCAGGGATTTTTCCAGCGTGTCGAGGCGGGCCGCGATCGCGGGATCAGGCGTCGCGGATGAGGATGCAGCCGGCGGCGTGGCAGCCCTGGATTCCACCCGCGCGACGCGCGCACTGAGCGCATCGATCGCGGACGTGTCGGCCTGGGTTGCCGGTTCCGGCGCAGGCGAGCCGGGCCAACCCGCCAGCCAGGCGGCACCTACCACCAAGGCAGCGGCGACAGCGCCGGTGCCCGCCGAGATCAGTGGCGAGGACCGCGGCGCGCGCGGCTCGGAGTGCGGCTTGGAGTGCGACTTGGGATCGGGTGGCACCGGGGCCTCGGGAGCCGGCTCGCCGGATGCCGCAGGTTCTTGAGATTCTTGGGCAGCAGCGGTATCGGCGCCAGTTCCGACGGTTTCGGTCGTCACTTCAGTGGCCTGGAGTTCGATGGTCGGCGGCGCCCGCCTGGGCCGGCCCAATTCCGGTGACGGTCCAGTGTCGTCGGGCCTGTCATCGACCATCGCCAAAGTTCCTCGTCCTGCGGCGCGAACCCGGCGGGATTCGGCGCCCTCTCTTACCGCGATAACGGCCTTAACGCGACAAGGGCGCGATGGCACGGTCCAGCGCCGCGAGCAGGGCATTTTCGTCCGGCGACCGCGCCACCATCACCTGCGTCGCCCCGGCGTCGCGGGCAACGGACGCCACCGAGTCCGACAGGCAACAGTGCGGGACCGCCAAAGCGGAGATTTCGACGCCGGCCAGGCCTGCCGCATCGAAAAATGCCCGGGCGCTGCGCCGCGAATAATGCAGCACCGCCTCGATGCGGCCAGCCGCAAAGGCGGCGCTGACCTCACGAGGCAAGTCGACCACCGGCGCCATCCGGTAGGTGGTGTGGGTGACGACATTGAAGCCGCGTTCGCCCAGTTCACCGGCGAGGTCGCGGGCCAGATCGGCGCCGGCGAGGTAGAGCAGCGTGCTGGTCTTCTTCAGCGTCTTCGCCTTGACGCTCTCGACCATCAGCTCGCGCAGCGCGGTGGCGTCGCCATCGGCCGAGATCACGTTGCTGAAGCCTATCTCGCGCGCGGCCTCGGCGGTGCGCTCGCCGACCGCGAACAGCGGCAGCCTGAGCAGGCTGTCCTTGACCGGCTGACCGTCGATGGCGCGCAGCGCATTGGCTGATGTGACGATCACCGCGCCGTAATGCGCGTCCGCATCGTCCTGAAACATCACCTTCTCGAAGCGCAGCATCGGCGCCGGCAGCACCTCAAGACCCTTCGCCCGCAAGGCTGCAGCGGTGGTGTCGTTGTCCGGCTGCGGGCGGGTGACGAGAATGGCCATGCTGAGCTCTCTATGGATCGCCTGCGCGGCAACGGGTGATTGCACGTGGCAACCCCGCAATGCTACGCCGGGGCAGGAAGAGCCCGGCTTTGGCCGATAACGCAAGGACTGAAATTGCAGACCGACGAACCGATGCTGGTGCTGGGGATCGAGACGACCTGCGACGAGACCGCAGCCGCCGTGATCGAGCGCCAGCCCGACGGCAGCGGCAGGATCCTCTCCAACATCGTGCATTCGCAGATCGACGACCACGCGCCCTTTGGCGGCGTGGTGCCGGAGATCGCCGCGCGCGCCCATGTCGACCTGCTCGACGGCATCGTTCGCCGCGCCATGCAGGAGGCCGACGTCAATTTTGCGCAGCTGACCGGCGTTGCAGCGGCGGCCGGCCCCGGCCTGATCGGCGGCGTCATTGTCGGCCTGACCACCGCCAAGGCCATCGCCATGGTGCACGACACCCCGCTGATCGCGGTCAACCATCTCGAAGCCCACGCGCTGACGCCGCGGCTGAGCTGCCCGCTGGCGTTTCCCTATTGCCTGTTCCTGGCCTCCGGCGGCCATACCCAGATCGTCGCGGTGATCGGCGTCGGCCAATATGTCCGGCTCGGCACCACCGTCGATGACGCCATGGGCGAGGCCTTCGACAAAGTCGCCAAAATGCTGGGCCTGCCCTATCCCGGCGGCCCGCAGGTCGAGCGCGCCGCAGCCGGCGGCGATCCGAAGCGCTTTGCGTTTCCGCGGCCGATGCTGGGCCGTCCCGATGCCAATTTCTCGCTGTCGGGATTGAAAACTGCGGTGCGCAACGAAGCGAGCCGGATCGCGCCGCTGGAGCCGCAGGACATCAGCGATCTCTGCGCCAGCTTCCAGGCCGCGGTGCTGGAATCCACTGCGGACCGGCTCAGCGTCGGGCTGAGGCTGTTTCAGGAACAGTTCGGCGCGCCCCGCGCCTTGGTCGCAGCCGGCGGCGTCGCCTCCAATCAGGCGATCCGCGGCGCGCTGCAGGCGGTCGCCGCCAAGGCGCAGACCACGCTGATCATTCCGCCGCCGGCATTGTGCACCGACAACGGCGCGATGATCGCCTGGGCCGGCGCCGAGCGCTTGGCGCTGGGACTGACCGACACCATGGAAGCGCCACCGCGGGCGCGCTGGCTGCTGGATGCCGATGCGACGGCGCCGGCCGGCTTCGCCAAAACCCGCGCTGCGTTCTAGGACGACGTCATGGCGAACTACACTTCAGTCACGGTGATCGGCGCAGGAGCCTGGGGCACGTCGCTCGCCAGCGTCGCCGCGCGTGCCGGCCGCGACGTGGTGCTCTATGCGCGCAGCGCCGCGACTGCCGCTACCATGGACGCAACGCGCGAAAGCCCGCGACTGCCCGGCGTGCCGCTGGAGTCGAACATCAAGGTCACCGACGACCTCGTGCTGGCCGGTCGCGCCGACATCATTCTTCTTGCAACGCCTGCGCAGAATCTCCGCGCGGCAGTCACCGCGCTGGCACCGCATCTCAGCGACGCGACGCCGATCGTCGCCTGCGCCAAAGGCATCGAGCGCGGCACCCATCAATTCATGACTGAGGTGATTGCCGAAGCCGCGGCAAAGGCTGTGCCGGCGATCCTGTCCGGCCCGAGCTTCGCCGACGATGTCGCGCGCGGACTTCCAACCGCCGTGACGCTGGCGACATCGGATGAAACGCTGGCAAGTGCGCTGGTGCATGCGCTGGGCTCGGCGACATTCCGGCCCTATCACTCCACCGACGTGCGCGGTGTCGAGATCGGCGGCGCTGCCAAGAACGTGCTGGCGATCGCGGCCGGCATCGTCGCCGGCAAGCAGCTCGGCGCCTCGGCGCTGGCGGCGCTGACCACGCGGGGATTCAGCGAATTGCTGCGGCTCGGCCGCGCCTGCGGCGCGCGCAACGAGACGCTGTCCGGCCTGTCGGGCTTGGGCGACCTGATCCTGAGCTGCTCCAGCGCGCAGTCGCGGAATTTTTCGCTCGGCGCAGCGCTTGGCCGCGGCGAGCAACCGGCACGCAACAAGCTCGCCGAAGGCGAATTCACCGCGCCGGTGCTGGTCGAACTCGCCGCGTCAAAGGGCGTCGACATGCCCGTCGCACGCGCGGTCGCGGCCATTCTCAGCGGCGCCGCGACGATTGATCAGGCAATCGAAGGCCTGCTGACGCGGCCGTTCAAGGCAGAGGGATAGAGATGGCGCCGAAAACCCCCGGATACTGGCTGGTGAAATCGGAGCCCTCGACGTGGTCGTGGGATCAGCAGGTCGCAAAGGGCGCCAGGGGCGAAGCCTGGACCGGCGTGCGCAACCACACCGCAAAGCTCAACATGATCAAGATGAAGAAGGGCGACCGCGCGTTCTTCTATCATTCCAACGAAGGCAAGGAGATCGTCGGCATCGTCGAGATCATCCGGGAGCACTACCCCGACCCGACCGATGAATCCGCAAAGTTCGTCTGCGTCGACATCAAGGCCGACAAGCCGCTGAAGAAGCCGGTGACGCTGATCGCCGTGAAAGCCGAGCCGAGCCTCGCCGAGATGGCGCTGCTGAAATATTCGCGGCTGTCGGTGCAGCCGGTGACGGCGGAGGAATGGAAGATCGTCTGCAAGATGGGCGGGATGTGAGCGTGCGATCCCGCACGCTCCTTCGCTCACAGTGAACGTCGCAGACGCGGCTAAGCCAGCGGCCGTCGGCGATCCGACGGCCTTCATCATCGCCAACACTCTGTTGCTGCCGGTGCCGCTGGTGCCGGAGATCCTGCTGCACGTCGCCGACGAGGCCGTGCCGCTGTGGACCAAGACCGAAGACGAGATCAACGAGATCGGCCTGCCGCCGCCGTTCTGGGCCTTTGCATGGGCAGGCGGCCAGGCACTGGCGCGCTATATTCTCGATCACCCCGCGAACGTCGCTGGAAAAGTCGTCATTGATCTCGCCTCGGGGTCGGGCGTGGTCGCCATCGCCGCAGCGAGAGCCGGCGCCACCCGTGTCGTCGCCTTTGACATCGATGCGTTTGCGCGCACGGCGATCACGCTGAATGCGCACGAAAACAAAGTGGTGATCGAAGTTTGCGGCGGCGACCTGCTTGCCGGGTTCGCGGCGCCGGCGGCCGAAGCGGTTCTGGCCGGAGACATCTTTTACGAGCGCGACACGGCCGAACGGGCCTTCAACTTCCTGAGTGCGAAAGCCGCGCAAGGCGCGACGGTGCTGATCGGGGACCCCGGCCGCAGCTTTTTGCCAAAAGATCGCTTACACAAAATTGCTGAGTACCAGGTACCGGTCTCGCGCGATCTGGAGGATGCCGACATCAAGCTCACCGCGGTTTGGGTGCTGGCGTAGTTCGTTTTGCCTGCAACGAAACTCCGCCTCATGGTGAGGAGCGCGCAACTTCGCGCGCGTCTTGAACCATGAATGGTGCGTGGCCATCCTTCGAGACGCGGCGTAAGAACGCCGCTCCTCAGGATGAGGACAAAGCCGAGATCAACCCGCCGCGGCAACCACCTGCGCCAGCAGCTGCTCGCGCTTTGACTGCGAACGATAGCCGGTCATGGTGGCGGCGAAACGCTCGAGAATGCCGTCTTCAAACGCGGTGACGATGGTGTCGTGCACATAGCTCTTGCGGCAGATCGCCGGGGTGTTCGACAGTTCATCGGCAGCGGAGCGAACCGCATCGAGCACCTGCTTGCGACGGCCGCGCGCACTTTCGGCCGGCGAAATCCGCGACAGCGATTCCAGCACCACGGCCGAGGCCATCAGGGTGCGAAAATCCTTCAGCGATATCTTGATGCCGGCGATCTCGCGCAGAAACGCGTTGACGGCCGCGGTGTTGACGTTGCGGGCACGACCAGCATCGTCCTTGTACTGGAACATGCGCTTGCCCGGCACCGTGCGCAAAATGCCGATGGCGCGGACCAGCTTGGCGGCGTCGCATTCCTTGCGAACCGCCTTGCCGCCCTTGGCCTTGAAGGTCAGCACGAGAGAATCGTCTTCGAGCAGCACGTTGGACTTCAGCAGCGTGGTGGCACCGCGGGTGCCGTTCAGCTTCATGTAGGATTCGTTGCCGGGGCGGATCGCCGTGCGCGCGATCAGTTCGATCACGGCGGCCAGCGCAAATTCCCGGGTCGGTGCGTCACCGGAGAGGATCTGCGACACGTTGCGGCGGATTTTCGGCAAGGCGCCGACCAGCCGCGCCAACCGATGCGCCTTGCGCTGCTCGCGAACCTTTTCCCAGTCCGAATGATAGCGGTATTGCAGCCGGCCGGCGGCATCGCGGCCGACGGCCTGCAGATGCGACGCGGGATCGACGGCATAGCGGACCTCGGCATAGGCCGGCGGCACCGCCATCGAATTCAGCCGCCTGATGGTACCGACATGGCGAATGGCCGTGCCGTTGGCGCGAACGAAAGAATAGGACTTGCCGCGCTTGAGCCGGCGGATGGTCAGCTCGCTCTGGTCGCCGAGCTTGAGGCCGAGCTCGCGGGCGAGGAACTCGACGCTGCCGGGGCTGGTTTTCAACCCACGCGGCATCATAACGACGGAACCGGCGGACTTTGCCCGCGTAGGCGCAAAATTCTGCTGTTCCATCATGGCGTTGTATGCCTCGCGCGGCCTTGCCTCTGGTAATATCGGCAACCGGTTTCTGGTACCGGCAGCTGCGCCGGGGCTCGACGGGGCCATTTAGGGGGTTATGGCGGCCATTGCGAGTCCGGAGTCCTTAAATTACGGTTACTGGTTACCGGTTTTGGCCGCGAATAGCTGCATTGCGAGGTTTTCGGCCCGCGTAAAACGCGATCGTGATCGCGGCAGGGGTGCATTCCCGGAAGCTTCTACCCGCCCAAAGCCAGCTTCAGATCGCGCCGCAGACCTACAAAAGGCCTAGGCACTCCCGGCTTGTCCGGCTATCCCGCGCCGACGCATAATCGCGGCAACAACGAGAACCGGCTTGCGGCGAAGTCGTGGCAGCGGTCGCACGGTGGTGGAGGGAACGATGTCCGAGAAGATTTACGACGTACCGGCCGAATGGACCACGCGCGCCTTCGTCGACGACGCCAAATACAACGAAATGTATGCGCGCTCGGTCAACGATTCCGATGGCTTCTGGGCGGAGCAGGCCAGGCGGCTCGGCTGGATCGAGCCGTTCACGAAAGTCGAGAACGCCTCGTTCGCGCCCGGCAAGATTTCCATCAAATGGTTCGAGGACGGCGTCCTCAACGTCGCCTGGAACTGCATCGACCGGCATCTGCCGAAGCGTGCGAAGCAGACCGCGATCATCTGGGAAGGCGACGATCCCTCGCAGTCCCGGCACATCACCTACCAGGAACTGCATGACGAGGTCTGCAAGTTCGCCAACATCCTGCGCACCCGCAATGTCCGCAAGGGCGACCGCGTCACCATCTATCTGCCGATGATCCCGGAAGCCGCCTACGCGATGCTGGCCTGCGCACGGATCGGCGCGATCCATTCCGTGGTGTTCGCCGGCTTCTCGCCGGACTCACTCGCGCAGCGCATCACCGATTGCAAATCGAAGATCGTGATCACCGCCGACGAAGGCCTGCGCGGCGGCAAGAAGGTGCCGCTGAAGGCCAATGTCGATGCCGCGGTCGCCAAGGCCGGCGGCGTCGACTGGGTCGTCGTGGTGAAGCACACCGGCGGCGCGGTGGACATGGATCCGGCGCGCGACTTCTGGTACTGGGAAGCGAGCCAAATGGTGACCACGGAATGCCCGTGCGAACCGATGAATGCGGAAGATCCGCTGTTCATCCTCTACACCTCGGGCTCCACCGGCCAGCCCAAGGGCGTGCTGCACACATCAGCGGGTTATCTGCTGTTCGCGGCGATGACGCATCAATACGTGTTCGATTATCACGACGGCGATATCTTCTGGTGCACCGCCGACGTCGGCTGGGTCACCGGCCACAGCTACATTCTCTACGGGCCGCTGGCCAACGGCGCGACCACGCTGATGTTCGAAGGCGTGCCGAACTATCCCAGCATGTCGCGCTTCTGGGAGGTGATCGACAAGCACAAGGTCAACATCTTCTACACTGCGCCGACCGCGATCCGCGCGCTGATGCAGGCCGGCGACGAGCCGGTGAAGAAGACCTCGCGCAAGAGCCTGCGGCTGCTCGGCTCGGTCGGCGAGCCGATCAATCCGGAAGCATGGGAATGGTACCACCGCGTGATCGGCGACGAGCGCTGCCCGATCGTCGATACCTGGTGGCAGACCGAGACCGGCGGCATCCTGATCACGCCGCTACCCGGCGCGACCAAGCTCAAGCCGGGCTCGGCGACGCGGCCGTTCTTCGGCGTGGTGCCGGAGATCGTCGACGCCGACGGCAAGATTTTGAACGGCGAAGCCCAGGGCAATCTCTGCATCGCCAAATCCTGGCCGGGCCAGATGCGCACCGTCTATGGCGACCACGCGCGTTTCGAGCAGACCTACTTCTCCACCTACAAGGGCAAGTATTTCACCGGCGATGGCTGCCGCCGCGACGCCGACGGCTACTACTGGATCACCGGCCGCGTCGATGACGTCATCAACGTTTCCGGCCACCGCATGGGCACGGCGGAAGTCGAGAGCTCGCTGGTCGCCCATGCGCAGGTCTCGGAAGCCGCCGTGGTCGGCTATCCCCATGACATCAAGGGCCAGGGCATCTACGCCTATGTGACCCTGATGTCCGGTTCGGAGCCATCAGAGGAATTGCGCAAGGAGCTGGTGGCCTGGGTCCGCAAGGACATCGGCCCGATCGCCTCGCCAGACCTGATCCAGTTCGCACCGGGCCTGCCCAAGACCCGTTCCGGCAAGATCATGCGCCGCATCCTGCGCAAGATCGCCGAAGACGAACCGGGCACGCTGGGCGACACCTCGACGCTGGCCGATCCCGCCGTGGTCGACGATCTCGTGCACAACCGGCAGAACAAGAAGGCTGACGTCTAGCAAGACCCGCAAGCACACACCTCGTCATTGCGAGGAGCCCTTGCGACGAAGCAATCCAGTCTTTCTTTGTTGTTTCTGGATTGCTTCGCAGAGCCCGTCATCGGGCGGCGCTTTACGCCGACCCGTTGGCTCGCAATGACGAAGAAAGGCTGAGCCGGGAGGAGCACTGCGAAGATGGACCGCCGGTCATTCGTGCAGGGTTTTGCAGCTATTGCCGCGAGCGGGACTGCCGCCCGCGCCCAGGACGCCGCGCATCATTCATTGCCCACGGTGCCGCCTTCGCCCGAACCGTTCGCAAAGCTGCAGGGCGGCGTACCGCATCATATGACGCCGGACCAGGAAGCGCAGCGGGTCTATGACAGCCCGGCGCCGAAAGGTCCGCTCGGCCGATGGCAGGCCCGCGCGGCGTTGCCGCTGCCGCGCAGCGAAATGGCTTGGGCCACCGCCTGGGCAGACCGCATGCATATCGTCGGCGGCTATGGCGAAGGCCGCGTCGACCGGCCCTATCATCACGTCTACGATCCCGCGGCAGATCAATGGCTGAATGCGGCGCCGCTGCCGCGCGGCGCCAACCACGTCTCGGTCGCAGCCGACGCCGGACGGGTCTATGCGCTCGGCGGATTCACGCAGCAGAACCGCGGCTCCGACCAGAACGCTTACGCCTATGATATCGCCGCTGACCGCTGGGACAGCATCGCACCGCTGCCGCGCCCGCGCGGCGCCGGCGCTGCGGTGGCCCTGAACGGAAAGATTCACCTGATCGGCGGCGCATCGGAGCCGGCCGCGGAACGCGCCAGCGTCGGCTGGCACGAAGTCTACGACCCCCAGACCGACAAATGGGAGACCCGCAAGGCGCTGCCCGGCGCCCGCGACCATGTCGGCTGCGTCGCGCATCGCGGCCTGATTCATGTGATCGGCGGCCGCTTCAACACATTCGAGTACAATACCGATCTGCACCACGTTTACCTGCCCGAGCGCGACACCTGGGAGCTGCGCGCGGCGTTGCCGACCGTGCGCTCCGGCCATGGCCTCGTGGTGTATCGCGACCGGCTGTTCGCCATGGGCGGCGAATCCGGCGTGGTGCGCGATGGCCGCCTGACACAGGAGCGGGTATTCGGCCAGATGGAGAGCTACGATCCGGCCAGCGATAGCTGGCAGAGCCACGCGCCGATGCTGACGCCGCGGCACGCCGTTGGCGCAGCAGTCCTCGGCGACTGGATCTTCGTGGCGGGCGGCGGCGCCGTCACCGGCGGCGCAGTCCAGTCGGCGATCCATGAGGCCTTCACACTGGCCTAGCGGCCTGCAGCGCACCGCCCGGATAGTTCGCTCACGCGATTGTCAGGGGCCTGCACCTCCGCCGCGCGGTTTTCCCGCCGGTGTTGTTTTCCGGGCATTTACTTTGTTGGCAGGATTTCCTTCTGATGCGGCCGTTGGATCAGACCTTCGCGCCGGCAGATACCGGTTGTTTAACGCGACCGGTCGAGAATTCATGCGTGCAGTTGTGTGGCTGGCCGGAATGGCTGGCGTGACTTGGCCGGCCTCAAAGGGCCGTCGCCGAAGCGGAGGATCAATGTCTTTGAAGATCGCAGTGGCGCTGGCAGCCACGATCACGGCTGGCGTGCTGGCCGCCAATCCGGCGCAGGCGCGTCCCGACATGGTCGGCTTTCACGGCGATTATGCGCCGGGCACGATCGTGGTGAAAACCAATGAGCGCCGGCTCTATCTCGTGCTCGATCAGGGCCAGGCGGTCCGCTATCCCGTCGGCGTCGGCAAGGCCGGCAAGCAGTGGGCCGGCGTCACCAAGATCGACGGCAAGTATCGCCAGCCGGCCTGGGCACCGCCGGAGGACGTGAAGCGCGACAATCCGAACATCCCGAACGTTATCGAAGGCGGTTCACCCGCCAACCCGATGGGCGTTGCGGCGATGACGCTGGCCGGCGGCGAGTACGCCATCCACGGCACCAACCGGCCGGGGTCGGTCGGCGGCTTCGTGTCCTATGGCTGCGTGCGCATGTACAATGAAGACATCACCGATCTCTATCAGCGCGTCTCCGTCGGCACGACGGTGGTGGTCACTCAGCGCTGATCGATCGCGCCTTCTCGATGCGAAAAGCCGCGCTTGATGCGCGGCTTTTTATTTGCGGACGGTACGAGTCTTCGCGCTCAACGCCGATCGCACCAGCCGTTGCGATGGCCGCCATTGTAGCTGCGGGCATAACCGCCGCTGAGCAGCGCGGATGAAACGTTCGGCGTCCGCTTTGTCGCGACGTCGGCGACGACGCGGCCGGGATATTTGTCGGGCCCGATATTGTAGATTGTCACCGCGCCTTCGCCGAGCAGCTTGGTGAGCGCGTCGCCGGCGGCCTCCGCCATTCGCACTTCCTGCGCGCATTGCCCCTTCAGTTCCGGCGCATCGATCCCGCGCAGGCGAATCCGCGTATTGATATCGAGGCCGGGCCACAGATGCACCCGCGCGCCGAACGTATCGCCATCAATGGTGTGCAGCACATCGACCGGATGCCGGACGCTGGGATTGCCGGCGCGCTTCCAGATGGTTTCGGCATCGCGCGCCGCCGGCGTGTCCGATTCGGTCGAGGACGGCAGCGGCCAGTGTATCCAGCGCTTGCCGGGCAGCATCGTGCCCGCCGCCATGCCGAGCACGAACACCCACGGCAGCGCCGCGGAGATCCGGCTCCGCCACGGCGATGACGCATGGATGCGCGATGATGGGTACATGGTTCCATAATCATTATGAGTCGCGAACGGACGCAAGAATTTATTACTGTCATTCCGGGGCGCGCCTGCCGGCGACAGCCGACTGGCGCGAACCCGGAATCCAGATATGTTCAGCATCTCGGGATTCCGGAATCGCTCGCAGCTGGCGCTGCTCACGCTCCGGAATGACAATGCGATTCGCGGCGATTCAAAAATCCGACGCGATGCCCTTGCGTTCCCAGTCGCCGAATCGGGTCGGCTCCGGACCGTCCGGACCCTGAAGCTCTTTTGCATGGGTGACCGTCTTTGCTTCTGCCGCGGCGGCCGCGCGGCGGGCTTCGGCTTCGGCCAGCGCACGCTGCGCCGCTGGCGGCAAAACCTTCTTGAGCACTTCCTTGGACGTTTTCTCGGACGCACGTTCCGGCGCGGACGTTGCAGTCTCGGAGGGAATGTCGTTCATCTCATTTTCCTGCTGAACCGGCGCGGGCCGTACGCGTTACCACAATCAAGAATATCTTTTGCAAGAACATCTTCGACTGTGTGCATATAAAGGCGATTCTTACATTTGGCATATTCGCATGCGACAAAATCTCTCCCCGAACGATGGCGCGTGCTGAGGCTGGCTGCGCCGTTGCCTGTCCTCCGTCGTGATGTTTTCCCATGTCGCAAGTAAGATACGCACCACCCACCGAGGTGCCCGGCCTCGCCTCGCGACGCATAGCGGCGGATATTCTCGACGGCGTGCTGCACAAGCATCGCACCCTCGACGATCAGCTCGATGGCGCCGCCGCACATCCCGGGCTGAAAGCCCTGTCGGACCGCGACCGTGCGCTGATGCGCCGGCTGGTCGCGACGATTCTGCGGCGATTGGGCACGCTCGGCCATGTACTGTCGCGGCTGCTTGACCGCGGCGTTCCCACCGACGCGCCGCGCGCGCAAAGCGCCTTGTTGATTGGCGCCGCGCAGATTCTCTGGATGGACGTGCCGGATCATGCCGCTGTCGATCTGTCGGTGCGGATGGTGCAGTCCGATCGCCGCGCTGCGAAATATGCCGGGCTCGTCAATGCCGTGCTGCGCCGCTGCGCCCGCGAAGGCCAGCCGCTGATCGACGAGATAGCCGCGCAGAGCCTCGATATCCCGCCATGGCTGATGGCGCGCTGGAACGCGAATTACGGCGAGACCACCGCCAAGGCGATCGCTGTGGCGCTGAGCCACGAGCCGTCGCTCGACCTCACCGTGAAATCCGATGCCGAGCCATGGGCCACGCGGCTGCATGGCGAGGTGCTGCCGACGGGAACCGTACGCACGCTGCTGCAGGGCTCGGTGACCATGCTGCCGGGATTTTCCGACGGCCAATGGTGGGTGCAGGACGCCGCCGCCGCACTGCCGGCGCGGCTGTTCGGCGACCTCAGGGGCAAACGCATCGTCGATCTCTGCGCCGCGCCGGGCGGCAAGACGGCGCAGCTCATCCACGCTGGCGCCGAGGTCACCGCGGTCGATCGCTCGCAGAACCGCGTGGCGCGGCTGCGCGAAAACCTCGCCCGGCTGTCCCTGGAGGCCGAAACGGTGATCGCCGACGGCGCGGAATACCCCGGCGAAGGGTTTGATGCCGTGCTGCTCGATGCGCCCTGCGCCTCCACCGGCACCATCCGCCGGCATCCGGACGTCGCCTGGCTGAAGCAGGAATCCGACATCATCATGCTGACCGCGCTGCAGCAGCGCCTGCTGAAAAAGGCCGTCACCATGCTGAAGCCGGGTGGAACCCTAGTCTATTGCACCTGTTCGCTGGAACCCGAAGAGGGCGAACAGGCTATCGCAGCATTGCTCGCCAGCGATCCCAGCATGCACCGGGCGCCGGTCGATGCCAGCGAAGTGGCCGGCCTTTCCGAGATCGTGACCGCCGAGGGCGATTTGCGGACCCTGCCCTGCCATCTGCCGCATGACGATCCCCGGCTTGGCGGGCTCGACGGTTTCTATGCGGCGCGGCTGGTTAAATCCTGATATTTACAGCTTATTTTCCCGATTCGAGAGGCTTCCACAGGAAGCTGCCGTATAGTGTGTGCTGATCGCGTTTCCGGCTAAAAGGATTCGCAAAGAAACTTTCACCGAGTCCAAGGCGCGCGTGGTCGCTCATCGCAGACGTATTTCGAGGCTGATCCTCGGCCGCTTCGCGCGGACTGCAATGTCGCGCGCGTCAGGCGGCTCGGTCGCATTGTCGCGGCTGTGGCCCGGCCGCACCGATCGCCTGATCATCGCGCCGCATGACCTGCGTACCGCCGACGCCACCCGCGCCGCCGAAATCTATGCTGGCCGCTTCGTGTTTGCCGGCAAGATCGTCACCTGCCACGGCCGCTCGATCTTCGATCTCGAGCCGCCATCGGAAGACTGGGAAGTCGCGTTGCTCGGCTTCGGCTGGCTGCGCCATCTGCGCGCCGCCGATACCGCGATCACCCGCGCCAATGCGCGCTCGCTGGTCGACGACTGGATTTCCAACCCGTCGCGCAAACGCCCGGTCGGCCGCCGCGCCGACGTCGCCGCCCGCCGCGTAATCTCGCTGCTGTCGCAGGCGCCCCTGGTGCTCGGCGACACCGACGGCAAATTCTACCGCCGCTACCTGCGCGCGCTGACCCGCGAGATCCGTGGCCTGCGCTACACGTTGTCGGACGTGCCGGATGGCGTGCCACGGCTGCAGGTGCTGATCGCGCTGTGCTACGCCTCGCTGTGCCTGGCCAACCAGGCCCGCCACATCCGCACCGCGACGCGCAAGCTGTCCGACGAATTGCAGCGCCAGATCCTGCCCGACGGCGGCCACATCTCCCGCAATCCCGGCGCGCTGATCGAACTGCTGATCGACCTGTTGCCGCTGCGGCAGACCTTTGCCGCCCGCAACATCGCGCCGCCGCCGGCACTGCTGAATGCCATCGACCGCATGATGCCGATGCTGCGCTTCTTCCGCCATGGCGATGGCAGCTTCGCGCTGTTCAACGGCATGAGCAGCGCGCCGTCGCATCTGCTGGCGACCCTGCTGGCCTATGACGACACCCACGGCGTGCCGATGGCGCATATGCCGCATACCGGATTCCAGCGCCTCGACGCGGGCACCATGACCGTGATCATCGACACCGGTCCGCCGCCGCCGCCGAAGGTCAGCCAGGACGCCCATGCCGGCACGCTGTCATTCGAGCTCTCCGCCGGCCCGAGCCGGATCGTGATCAATTGCGGCATGCCGAGCACCGGCCGCGACAACTGGCGCGCCTTCGCCCGCAGCACGCCGGCGCATTCCACCGTGACCTATCACAGCACCTCGTCGTGCCAGTTCGTCGAACGCAGCTCGATGAAGAAGTTTCTGCAGGGCGCGCCGATCGTCGGCGGCCCCGGCGTGGTCGAGAGCTATCGCGAGATCACGGGCAACGGCACCGTGCTGACCACGTCGCATGACGGTTATCTCAGCCGCTTCGGCGTGGTGCATCGCCGCGTGCTGATGGCGGCCGAGGATGGCACCCGGCTCGACGGCGAGGACACCCTCGCTCCGGCACCCGGCTCGCGGATCAAGGGCACCAATACCGACTACGCCTTGCGTTTTCATCTGCACCCGTCGGTAAAGGCGAGCCGGCTCAGCGACGCCCGCGGCGTCATGCTGGTGCTGCCGAACCGCGACGTCTGGACCTTCGAGGCGCTCGACGACAAGGTCGAGCTGGAAGACAGCGTGTTCCTGGCCGGCAATGACGGCCCGCGCCGCACCGCGCAGATCGTGATCCACCAGAATTCGCAGCAGACCTCCACCATCCGCTGGAGCTTTGCCCGCTCGACCTCGTCGGCGTCGGCCACGTCCGCCCGCCGCAACGCCCGCCGCGAGCCGGAATTGCCGCTGTAGAGTGCATTCGTCATTGCGAGCCCGCACAAGGCCGGCTCCGCCGACCTGTGCGGAGCGAAGCAATCCAGGGGCCACAAGCGAAGACTGGATTGCTTCGTCGCAAGGGCTCCTCGCAATGACGGGAAGCGTGGCTGCGCATCCGATCCGCAATATCCGCGGTTTCGTGGCCCGCCAAACCGTGCTACGCGGCGTCCTTCCTCCACAGGACACACATCATGACCGACCATTCGCGCCCCGTGACCCGGGCCCTGCTGTCCGTTTCCGACAAGACCGGGCTGATTGAATTCGCGCGCGCGCTGGCCGCCCATGGCATCGACCTGGTGTCCACCGGCGGCACCGCCAAGGCGATCGCCGCGGCCGGGCTGAAGGTCTCCGACGTCTCCGACCTCACCGGGTTCCCGGAAATGATGGACGGCCGGGTCAAGACGCTGCATCCGAAGGTGCATGGCGGGTTGCTAGCGATCCGCGACAATGCCGAGCACGCGCAGGCCATGAAGGATCACGGCATTGCGCCGATCGATCTGCTGGTGGTGAATCTCTACCCGTTCGAGGCCACTGTCGAAAAAGGCGCGAGCTACGAAGACTGCATCGAGAACATCGACATCGGCGGTCCCGCGATGATCCGCGCCGCCGCGAAGAACCACGACGACGTTGCGGTGGTGGTCGAGCCGCAGGACTATCAGGCCGTGCTCGACGAACTCGCCACCAACAAGGGTTCGACCACGATTGCGCTGCGCCGCCGCCTCGCCGCAAAAGCCTATGCGCGCACCGCCGCCTATGATGCCGCGATCTCGAACTGGTTTGCCGCGCAGTTGAAGATCGAAGCGCCGGATTTCCGCGCCGTCGGCGGCCGGCTGATTCAGTCCCTGCGCTATGGCGAAAATCCGCACCAGACGGCGGCGTTCTATCGCACCCCGGACGGCCGGCCCGGCGTGACGACGGCGCGGCAGCTCCAGGGCAAGGAGCTCTCCTACAACAACATCAACGATACCGATGCGGCCTATGAATGCATCGCCGAGTTCGATGCGACACGCACCGCGGCCTGCGTCATCGTCAAGCACGCCAATCCGTGCGGCGTGGCCGAGGGCGGCAACCTGATCGAGGCCTACCGCAAGGCGCTGGCCTGCGACTCCACTTCGGCCTTCGGCGGCATCGTCGCGCTGAACCGCACGCTCGATGCGGAGGCCGCGCGCGCCATCACCGAGATCTTCACCGAAGTGATCGTGGCGCCCGACGCCACCGATGAAGCGATCGCCATCGTCGCCGCGAAGAAGACTCTGCGGCTGCTGCTGGCCGGCAGCCTGCCCGATCCGCGCGCGGCGGGACTGACCTACAAGACCGTCGCCGGCGGCCTGCTGGTGCAGTCGCGCGACAATGCCGTGGTCGATGACATGATCCTGAAGGCGGTGACCAAGCGCCAGCCGACCGACGCTGAGTTGCGCGATCTGAAATTCGCGTTCCGCGTCGCCAAGCACGTCAAATCCAACACCATCGTCTATGCCAAGGACCTCGCCACGGTCGGCATCGGCGCCGGCCAGATGAGCCGGATCGATTCCGCGCGGATCGCGGCGCGCAAGGCGCAGGATGCGGCGACCGAAATGAAGCTGGCCGAGCCGATGACGAAGGGTTCAGTCGTGGCGTCGGATGCGTTCTTCCCGTTCGCCGATGGCTTGCTGGTGGCGATCGAGGCCGGCGCCACCGCTGTGATCCAGCCCGGCGGCTCGATACGCGACGACGAAGTGATCAAGGCCGCCGACGACGCGGGCATTGCCATGGTGCTCACCGGCGTGCGGCACTTCAAGCACTGACAAGCTGTCATTCCCCGCCGCTCCAATCGGAGCGGCTGAGGGCGCGCGCGGCGTCAGCTGCGAGCGAACCCGGAATCCGGAGATAATTGAACATCTCTGGATTCCGGGCCTGCGCCAGTCGGCTTCGCCGTCTGCCGCATCCCGGAATGACAATGCTTGGCTGCTTTACGCTTCCCGCACCCGCGCCAGCAGCGCGAGGCCGGCGACGAAGAACAGCACCAGCACGGCCATGCCGGCTTTCTGGCTGGCGGTGACGGCGGTGACGACGCCGATCAGCAGCGGCCTCCGCTTGCGATCACGCTGCGCGCCATCGCTTCGCTCGGCCGACCCTGCGCAGCTTCGCTGCGCTTGGGGGAAGGGAGATTTCAAGCGCGCGCACCAACGCAAAAAGCCCGGCACGAAGCCGGGCTTTGCTTGATGCTGGATTGACGCGGATCAGTATTTTGCGACCACCGCTCCGTTGTCGCCGAACTTGTACGACACGCCGGCGCGGACGACGTCGATGGTCTGGCGTCCGCCGCGGTCGGTGCTGACGCTCGCCGCCGGATTGGTCGATGACGACGTGACCGTCCCTTCGATGCTGCCGAAGTCGTAGTGCAGATATTCAAGCCGGCCGATCCAGTTCGAATTCCACAGTATGGTTTCGGCGCCGACACCGGCCACCCAGCCGAAGTGATCGTTCGGGTTGACGAATGTGTTGGTCGCGCCCGGTGCAGTCCGATCGACTGACGTCGAGGTCCGGGTGATCTTCTCCCAGGCGAGGCCGCCGGTGCCGTAGACCAGCACGTTGTCGAGCGGCGACCAGCCGAGACGACCGCGCGCGGTGCCGAGATATTTGACGTCATCGGACCAGGTGCTCGTCCTCAGGCCGGCATTGCTGACCAGGGAATTGGAGTCGCCCTTGAGGTCGGTGACGCTGAAGTCGGCTTCAAGGCCGGCGACGGCGCGGCCGAACTGCCAGTTGTAGCCGGCCTGACCACCGCCGACCCATCCCTTGGATGTGATTCCTTCGAAGCGCTGGCCGCCGCCCTGATCGTTGGAGAAGCTGTTGTCTGCCCAGCCATGGCCGCCGTGAACGCCGAGATAGAAGCCGGTCCAGTTCAGCGCCGCCATCCGTGGCGCCTTCGCATAGGCCACAGCCGAAGCCGCCGCCGGATCGCCGAACTTGTAGGACAGGCCGGCGCGCACCACGTCGATGGTCTGGTGCCCGGCCGTGCTCGCGATCGAAACGGCCGGCGTCGGCGGGAAGTTGATGGCGGCGTTGGTGGCGGTTGCGTTATGGCCGAAATCGTAATGCAGGTATTCGATCCGCGCGACCCAGTTGGTGCCGAACAGCAGGCTCTCGGCGCCGGCGCCGGCCACCCAGCCGAAGCGATCGACGGGGCTGGTGGAGAACGATGTTGTGGTGACACCGGCATTGGTGGTCGCATGGGTCTCGGTGTTATCGAGGCGCTCCCAGGCCAGGCCGGCGGTGCCGTAAAGCAGCACGTTGCCAGTCGGCAGCCAGCCCAGGCGCCCGCGCGCGGTGCCGAGATATTTGACGCGCTCGGAAAATTTATACATCTCCGTCGCGCCACCGCCACCGCCACCGATCAGGGGTGACGACGAACTGCCGTCGAGTCCGGCGCCGCTGAAGTCGAGTTCGAGGCCGGCGACGACGCGATCGAACTGCCAGTTGTGTCCGACCTGTCCGCCGGCGACCCAGCCTGCGGATTTGATGCTGCCGACGGTGTCGCCGGCGAGCGACACCGTGGTCGAGAACTTGTCGGTGGCCCAGCCGTAACCGCCGTGAACGCCGAGATAGAATCCGGCCCAAGAAGCTGACGACGACGATGGCGCCGCGGCGATCGGCGCCTTGGCGTAAGCGATGGCGGGTGACGCGCCGAAGACGCCGAATTTATAGGACAGTCCGGCGCGCACGGTGTCGAGGGTCTGGCGGCCGCCTTGATCGATGCGGTTGTTGCTCGCCGGCGTCGTCACGAAGCTCGATGTGGCTTCGGTGCTGCCGAAATCGTAATGCAGATATTCGGCGCGCGCGATCCAGTTGCTGTTCCACAGCGCGACTTCGGCGCCGGCGCCGGCGACCCAGCCGAAGTGGTCGATCGGGCTGCGAAACGTCTGGCTGACCGAGGCGGGGAGGCCGCCGACCAGGGCGGACTGGCTTTGCGATTCCGTGCGCTCGACCTTCTCCCAGCCGAGACCGGCGGTGCCGTACAGCAGCACGTTGTCGGTCGGCAGCCAGCCGAGCCGCGCCCGCGCCGAACCGAGATACTTGATATCGTCGCTGCGGGACGCGGACAGGCTCGCGGGGATCGCGGGAATCGACAGAAATGCCGAGCTCGATCCCTTGATGTCGGCGCCGCTGAGATCCAGTTCGACACCGGCGACGGTGCGGCCGAACTGCCAGTTGTAGCCGGCATGTCCGCCATAGAGCGCACCCTTGGAATTGACGCCGCCCACGGTGAGCAGGTTGGGGGCCGGCGACAGCACGGTCAGAAAGCTGTTGTCGCCCCAGCCATAGCCGCCATGGGCGCCGAGATAGAACCCGGCCCATGAATTCATCACGACGGGGCTCTTGAGAGGAACGGCGGCGATGTCCGCGGCCGATGCCGACACGACACTGATCCCCAGCAGGGGGGCGGCCAGCAAAAGCTTTTTCATTCCAAAACCCTCAAGTTGCATTTCGGGTTCCGGCTTAGTCGCGATCCGGGCGCATGGATGTACCTTTGCAGCAACATATTGAAATATCAGTATGATTTATCACGCACCGACTGCGCAGGTGGTCATACGAGGCGCTGCGGCGGGATCGCCGGTGCGGTGATCCAGCCCGGCGGATCGATCCGTGAGGAAGAAGTCATCAAGGCCGCCGACGACGCCGGGATCGCCATGGTGTTCACCGGCGTCCGGCACTTCAAGCACTGACAAGCTGTCATTCCCCGCCGCTCCAATCGGAGCGGCTGAGGGCGCGCGCAGCGTCAGCTGCGAGCGAACCCGGAATCCGGAGATGATCAACCACTTCTGGATTCCGGGCCTGCGCCAGTCGGCTTCGCCGTCTGCCGCATCCCGGAATGACAATGCTTGGCTGCTTTACGCTTCCCGCACTCGCGCCAGCAGTGCGAGGCCGGCGACGAAGAACAGCACCAGCACCGCCATGCCGGCCTTCTGGCTGGCGGTGACGGCGGTCACGATGCCGATCAGCAGCGGGCCGACGAACGACGTGACTTTTCCGGTCAGCGCGAACAGCCCGAAATACTGCGCGATGCGATCCTGCGGCGCCATCCGGATCAAGAGCGTGCGCGACGCCGCCTGCAGCGGTCCGCCGGCCATGCCGATCAGACACCCCAGCGCCAGATAGGCGCGCTCAGCGGGTGCGGCGAACAATCCACCGCCCGGCACCGGCGGCGTGACCTTGATGAACAGGATGGTCTCGCGATCGATCAGCAGGATCGCGATGATCGACAGCAGCAGCAGCAGCATGCTGCCGGCGATGACGCGCTTCGGCCCCAGCGCGTCGTCGAGCTTGCCGCCGAGCCAGGCACCGAGCGTACCGGCAAACGCCAGCGTGATGCCGAAGCTGCCGATCTGAATCGTATTCCAGCCGAAGGTCCCGGCGGCATAGATGCCGCCGAAGGCGAACAGCGACACCAGCCCGTCGGTATAGATCATGTTGGCAAGCAGAAACGCCATCATCGAGCGATGCTTCGGCAGCTCGCGCAGCGTGTGGCGCAAATCGATCAGGCCCTCCTGCATCGCCTTGCGCGGCGACAGCTTGGCCGGGAAATCCGGCGTCAGCAGAAACATCGGCAGCACGAAGACAATGAACCACAGACCGGTCAGCGGACCGGTGATGCGGTCGCCCTCGAACGCTGCGGGGTCGAGGCCGAACAGCGGCACGAAGCCGAACAGCGTGCGCCCGGTGGTCGGATTCGCCGCCATGAATCCGAGCACGAGGATCAGGCTCAAAATGCCGCCGACATAGCCCAGCGCCCAGCCGGAGCCGGACAGCCGGCCGATCTTGTCGGGCGGCACCAGCGACGGCATCATCGCGTTATTGAACACCGTGGCGAATTCCACGCCGATGGTCGCAAAGCCATAGGCGATCAGCAGCGGCAGGATCACCGCGGGATCGCCGGGCTTGCCGATCCACATGATGCTGGCGCCGATCACGAAGATCGCGCCGAAGCCTGCGATCCACGGCTTGCGGCGGCCGCTGGCATCGGCGATGGCGCCAAGCACCGGCGAGGCCAGCGCAATGATCAGCCCCGCAGCCGCGGTGGCAAAGCCCCACAGCGATTGCCCGGTGGCGGCATCCGATGCCACGCGCGTCGCAAAATAGGGCGCGAACACGAAGGTCGTGATCAGGCTGAAATAGGGCTGCGCCGCCCAGTCGAACAGCATCCAGCCAATGACGGCCGAACGCGGCGGATAGGTTGCTGGCGTCTCTGCGACCGGTGCATCTGAAGCGGCGACAAGCGCCATGTCTGGAATCTCCGCGAATCACGCAGTGTTGCGCCCAATGATTCTCAAGCCATATAGCATTGATGACGGTGGTGCGATCATGGCCGCCAGTCGGCCGGAGCGATCGATGACCCCGTTCACGTTTCTGCGTTGCACCTTGGTCGCAGCACTCGTGTGGATCGCTGCGAGTTGCGGCTCCATCCAGGCGCAGGAGCAGCATCGCGGCGTTTACATACCGCCAACACCCGACACCATTCATCCGGCCGTGGCCAAACACGGCATGGTTGTCGCGCAGGAAAAGATCGCGGCGAAAGCCGGCGCCGATGTGCTGGCGCGCGGCGGTAATGCGGTGGATGCCGCGGTGGCCACCGGCTTCGCCATGGCCGTCACCTATCCGCGCGCCGGTAATATCGGCGGCGGCGGCTTCATGGTGATCCACTCTGCCGATCGGCATGAAGACATCACCATCGACTATCGCGAGACCGCGCCGGCCGCGACGACGCGCGATGTATTTCTCGGCGCCGACGGCAAGCCGGACATCGCGAAGTCTCGCGACTCCGCGCTCGGCATCGGCATTCCCGGTACCGTCGCGGGCCTCGCGCTGGCGCTGGAGAAATATGGCTCGGGGAAGTTCACCCTGTCGGATCTGCTGCAGCCGGCCATCGCACTGGCGCGTGACGGCTTTGTGCTCACAGACGACGGCGCCGACACGTTGCCGGACTGGTACAGGCGGCTGGCGCGCTGGCCTGCAACAAAGAAAATCTTCTCGCGCGACGACGGCAGTTCGCTGCGCGATGGCGACAAGCTCGTTCAAACGGATCTCGCGACAACGCTGACAGCGATCGCTTCGCAGGGGCCGCGTGGATTTTACCAGGGTCCGGTCGCGGAAAGACTGGTTGATGGCATCAACAATGCCGGCGGTATTTTTACGCTCGACGATCTCAAGACCTATCAGCCCGTGATCCGCGCACCGGTGCGCGGCAGCTATCGCGGCTATGACATCGTCTCGATGCCGTTGCCGTCTTCCGGCGGCATCGTGCTGATGGAAACGCTGAACATCCTCGAGGGCTTTCCGATGCAGGAGCTGCGCCAGGGCACGGCGCCGTCGCTGCATGTGATGATCGAGGCGATGAAGCGTGCTTATGCCGATCGCGCCCGCTATCTCGGCGACCCCGCTTTCGTCAACGCGCCGATCGCGATCCTGATCGCGAAGGATTATGGCGCGAAACAGCGCGCCTCGATCGATCTCGATCGCGCGACGCCGTGGACCGATGCGCTGTCGGCGGTGCCGCCGCGCGAGGGCAGCAACACCACGCACTATTCCGTGGTCGATGCCGCCGGCAATGCGGTGAGCAACACCTACACCTTGAACTTCAGCTATGGCGTCGGCCTCGTTGCCGAAGGCACGGGTGTTTTGCTGAACAACGAGCTCGACGATTTCACTGCGGCGCCCGGCGCATCGAACGCCTACGGCCTGGTCGGCTTCGAAGCCAATCTGCCCGGTCCCGGCAAGCGGCCGCTGTCGTCGATGTCGCCGACCATCGTGCTGAAGGACGGCAGGCCGGTGCTGGTGACCGGTTCGCCGGGCGGCAGCCGCATCATCTCCACGGTGCTGCAGGTGATCGTCGACGTGCTGGACTACAGGATGGATGTGGCATCGGCCGTGGCCGCGCCGCGGCTGCATCATCAATGGCTGCCGGATGAAGTGCGCATCGAACGCGGCTTTTCCGAAGCGGCACTGACGGCGCTGAGAGCGATGGGCCACCGCGTCGTCGAGCCAATGGGCCAGACCTCGGCCAATTCCATCGCGGTGACGCCGGACGGCTTGCTCGGCGCGCCCGATCCGCGTACGCGTGGCGCGGAGGCATCTGGATACTGATGGTGTAAGATGCCCCCGAGCCGGCGCGCGACGCCGGCCAATGAAAACAGTCTGGGGAGCATTCACATGAGCACGGTTCAACCGACCGGTCCGGAAGCGATCGAACGCGCCGAGATCGAAGACACCAGCCTCCTTGCCTTCTACCGCGACATGAACGTGCCGGAGCGGCGCACCTTCTGGGCCTGCGCCACCGGCTGGGCGCTCGACGGCATGGATTTCATGATCTATCCGCTGGTGATCGGCACCATCATCGCGCTGTGGAAGGTTGATCCCGGCACCGCCGGTCTTGCCGGCACCGTGACCCTGCTGGCCTCCGCGATCGGCGGCTGGCTCGGCGGCTATCTCGCCGACCGCATCGGCCGCGTCCGCACCTTGCAGATTACCATCCTGTGGTTCTCGTTTTTCTCGCTGGTCTGCGCCTTCGCGCAGAACTTCGATCAGCTGTTGGTCGCGCGCGCCATCCTCGGGCTCGGCTTCGGCGGCGAATGGGCCGCTGGCGCCGTGCTGATGGGCGAAGCGATCCGCCCGCAATATCGCGGCCGCGCGGTCGGCTCGGTGCAATCCGGCTGGGCGGTCGGCTGGGGCCTCGCGGTGCTGTCGCAGGCGATCCTGTTTTCCTGGCTGCCGCCGGACATCGCATGGCGCTGGATGTTCGCGATCGGCGCACTGCCGGCGCTGCTGGTGCTTTATCTGCGCCGCTACGTCGAAGAACCTGCGATTGCCGCCGAGACCCGCGCCAAGCAAAACGCCAGCGGCGATAGTCCGAAGCTCAGCGAAATTTTCGCAGCTCCGATGCTGAAGACGACGATCCTCGCCTCGCTCGCAGCGACAGGTTGCCAGGGCGGCTACTACGCCATCACCTTCTGGGTGCCGCGTTTTCTCACCACTGAACGCAAGCTCTCGATCGTCAGCTCCACCGGCTATCTCGCGGCGCTAATCATCGGCTCGTTCGTCGGCTACCTCGTCGGCGCCTGGCTCGCCGACCGGATCGGCCGCCGCAACCTGTTCCTGACCTTCTCGCTCGGTGCCATCGCCGTGATTATCGTCTACACGCAGGTGCCGCTGACCAATGAAGTGTTGTGGGTGCTCGGCTTCCCGCTCGGCTTCTTCGCCTCCGGTTATTTCTCCGGCATGGGCGCGTTCCTGACCGAACTGTATCCGACAAGGCTGCGCGGATCGGGCCAGGGCTTTTGCTACAATTTCGGCCGCGGCATCGGCGCGCTGTTTCCGTTCCTGGTCGGCGCGCTTTCGACCTCGACCTCGCTCGGCAACGCGATCGCGATCTTCGCGGTGCTGGCCTACGGACTTTTCTTCATCGCAGCCTTCGCGCTGCCGGAAACCCGCGGACGAATTCTCCATGCAGACGCCTGATACCCCATCGAGCGAGCCCCGGGCCTGCCCGGGGCCGCAGCCGACGCAGCGCCGCGCGACACGGTTCACCGTGCCTGCAGGCGCCGTCGATACCCATGCCCATGTCATCGGCCTGCCGCCGGAATATCCCTTCGTGGCGGCACGCAGCTACACGCCGCCGGCCGCGACAGCCGCCGAGTATCTGGCGATGCTCGATGCGACCGGCATGACCTACGGCGTGCTGACGCAGGTCAGCGTGCACGGCACCGACAACCGGCTGCTGGCGGAAACGCTCAACGCCAATCGCAAGCCCTGATTTCAGCAGCGCAATATCGATAACGGGTGCGATCGTAAGACGATCGTACGTTCGGCAAGGTTTCGTTCGGCCAGTTCGATGGAGCTATTTGGCAACATAACGAAGCGAATCCAGCGGCGGCGAGAATCCATGTCCGATTTGCATTGTCGCCCGCCGTTGAACGAATAAGGTCAAGAGGCACGCCTTCTAAGAATGGTGCGGATTGAACGTTCGGGGGTCGATATGAAGCCTTTCGTACATCAAAGGACTTCGCGCTCGGTTTGCTCAGCGTTTTGCATCGCGGGAACATTGTCGGTTTGCGGCGCAGCAGATGCGGCAGAGTATGGCCTCGGCAATTGTCTTTTCGGCACCGGCGTGCTGAAGGTGGACGGTAAGGTCGTCGCCACGCAGAAGCAGCCAAACTCGATCGCTTTCCTGCAGGTTTCTGACGAAACCTTCGACGTCGGGATCGACACCCGCACAGGAGTTAATGACAAAGACTACCAGGTGCCGTTCGCATTCGACGGCAAGATCGAGAAGCTGACGGTCAAGCTGGGGCCGACACAGTTGGCCGTTACGGAACAGAAGAAGGTACAAGAAGCGATCGCCAAAGCGCGAGACTAGGGACGGATAGCCAGTAGCTGGAGGGGTGGCGCCGGGTGCGGCGCTACCGGGCACTTTCCGAGGGCATCCGAGCCACGCAACATGATGAGGATTGCGTAGTTGGAGTGACGAGCATGATGTCGATAAAACTGCCGCGCTGGCTTCGCTTTGCGCTGCTCGTTGGTGTCGTTGTTCTTGCGACAGGCGCAGGCCTCTTTGCCTATCGGTACTTCACTCGTCCGGTAACGCTGACCGTAGCGGTCGGCTCCATTGACGGTGAGGCTGCCAAGGCAATGTCTGCGATTGCAAGCCGGCTCGTTTCGACGAATGCGCCGGTGCGGCTTAACGTTATCGACAGCGGTACCGCACTTGAAGCCGCTAATGCGTTTTCGGCAGGTAAAGTGGATCTCGCGGTGGTTCGCGGCGACGTCGGTGACCTGTCGCAAGCGCAAGCGGTCCTCATTGTGAGCCATGTGGTTGTACTGATCGTCGCGCCACCGGGATCTCCCATCGACAGCATAAGCAAGCTGAAGGGCCATACGGTGGGCGTGGTTAGCGGAGTAACGAACTCTAAAATTGTTGATGTCTTGAACAAGGAATATGACCTGGCCCGCGCAAAGGTTGTGTTTAAGAACATCGCCTTGGCAGATGCCCGGCAAGCGATTCAATCAAAACAGGTCAGCGCTCTACTTGTTGCGATCCCCTTGACAGAGAAATACTTGTCATTCGTGCGAGGCTTCTTTCAACTGGGCCAAAAGATGGTGCCGGTACTGATCCCGATCGAATCTGCGGGGGCAATTGCAGAAGCTGAACGCGCCTATGAAAGCTTCGATGTGCCAAAGGGCACGCTGCGGGGATCGCCACCGGTTCCGGACGATGACCTGACGACCTTGAGGGCTTCATTATATCTGGTCGCAAACAAGAAGCTCAGTACCGACTTGATAACCAGCCTCACGCAGACGGTTCTGAGCGTGCGCAGAGACCTGCTGGGCGAGCAGCCGATTTTTGCGCAAATCACCGCTCCCAGCACCGATCAGGACGCCTACCTTCCTCTGCATCCCGGAGCCGCAGCCTTCTACAACGGCACCCAGCAGAGCTTCATGGATAAGTACGGCAACGAGATCTATCTGGCGCCAATGGTGCTTGGGGGCGCGGCCACCGTGCTTGCTGCGGCCTGGAAGTTTCTAGGGACCGGCGAGGCCCCAACTCAGCAAGGCCCTTTGGATTCTCTTTATGCCTTGGCACGCCGGATTCGGAACGTCGACACCGAGGCCGAGCTGTCAGATATCGAAGAAGAAATTGACGAAATTCTCAAAGCGCAACGCGCCAAATCCGCGAGTGGGGACGAGAGCGCGGTAGATGCCACTACGCTGAATGTGGTGGCCCATCGGCTGGAAAGTCTCATTCACGATCGACGAGCTATGCTTGCGAAGAGGCCGGCAGTGGCCTCTGCGGCCTAAGCAATGCGGCGCTGAGTTACCGAACGAAGCGGAAATGCGATTGACCGAACGACCGATTCACAACCGAAAGAGAGCCGTCATGAAACATCTGATGATCCCTCTATTGCTGGCAGGAAGCTTCATCGCGTTGAGCACGATGGAAGCAAGCGCAGTTGTCTGCGCTCGCGGCGTGGTTCGCGCCGGCTGCGTCGCTGCGGGCGGGGCCGCCGTCGTCGCGCGGCCTGTTGTTCGCCCTGCTGCCCGCGCTGTTGTTGTTGCGCCACGGGCCGCTGTCCGCCGTAGGGTGTACTGAACAATCCACGAAGGTCAGCTCGAAAACCACGTGGGCTCGTTGCCGACCATGCGCGGCAGAACGTCTGCGGCAGCACCCAGCGATGCCGCAGGAGTCCTAATGTTGCCTGTCGCCAAGTTGCTGTCTCACAATCGTGGTGAACCATGAGTGCAATCGCGTTATCGTGCATCACGTTTGTGTGCATCTCCGGCGGCGCCTTGCTCGGAATATTGCTTCGCAGCACGTTGGCGGAGCATCATCTGAGCACCGATGCGAAGGATGTGGTCCGGCTGGGTACGGGCCTCATCGGGACAATAGCCGCACTTGTCCTCGGCCTGCTTATCGCTTCGGCGAAAAATTCATACGACACGCAGAGCACTCAAATCAAGCAAATGACGGCCAATATTATCCTCCTCGACCATGTTCTGGCACAGTATGGGGCGGAAACAAGTGTAGTCCGCAATCTGATGCGGCGTGGCGTCGTTATTTTGGCTGACCGAATGTGGCACGAGTCCGATCTGGCTAAGGCAGTCCCCTTCGAGGCAAGCGCTGTGACTGATGCGTTCTATATGAAACTGCGGGAACTTTCTCCAACGAACGATGCTCAACGCTCCCTGCAAGCACAGGCAATACAGATCGGCAACGATATCGCGCAAACGCGCTTGCTGCTGTTTACGCAGGCCGACAATTCAATTCCCATGCCCTTTCTGGTGGTGCTGATTTTCTGGCTCGCCATCATCTTCGAAAGCTTCAGCCTGTTCGCCAAACCCAACGCAATCGTTGTCGGATCTCTGTTCATCTTTGCGCTGTCGGCCGCCGGCGCGATATACCTTATCCTGGAGCTTGGTCAGCCGTTTGCCGGGTTAATGCAAATTTCCAGTGCGCCGCTGCGCAATGCTCTCGCGCCGCTCAATCCTTAAGCGAGCGCATAGCCAGGATTGCCGGCATGAGAAAAGCTACGATTTCTATTGTGTTGTTTCGGGATTGATCGTGAGGTGCTCGCCAAGAGGCGGTTTTCTAGTTGAACTGTGCGCCTGAAAGTCGATCGCCGCGATAAAAGAACCCTCTAACGACTGGGGGTGTCGCTTTGCACAGGAGAGCAAAAATGCTGGTTTCATTCCCAATAATAATTCTCGGATCGCATTTGGTCATTACGGTTGCTGATAACGTGCCAAAATTTGATATCGCGCGGGGCTGCCGCCTGGACAACGCTGCTTCATCGGGCCTTACTGAAGAGCAGCCGCTGAAGAAATGCGTAAGTGATGAGCAGCAGGCGCGTCAGCAGCTTCAGGCGCAATGGTCTCAATTTTCCAAGTCGGACAAGACAACTTGCACGGCCGACACCAACAGTGATGACACGCCAAGCTACGTCGAATTGCTGACATGTCTCCAGGAAGCAAGAGAGGTACGGGGGCAATCGAAAAAGTAGATGTAGAGAGAAGCGGCCGGGAAATGCGGGAGCCATGGCGACGTCTTGCGGACTGTGCTCACAGCGAAAAGCCTGGCGATGTTCCGAGCGTTCGGGCACTGGCGGACAAGCCGAGCGGCTGCGGGTTTTGGAGCCGGATAACGGCAAACCTAGAGATGGGAACGTTTTATCGGCTCGGCGGAAGGTTGGTCTCATCGTTTGTAGCGTGACCGGCAGGCGTGGACTTCGATCTTCGGCAAGCTGCCTGGCACGGTCTGGATATAGGCCGGCAACTTGTACCGGCCGGTCTTCGCTACCAAGCGAGATCCCGTGGATCACCGTCGGCACACCGTAAAACGGCGAGTTGCTTCCCGGGCCAGGCGCGTCTAGCTGTCGTCCGATCGGATGGACGATGGATGCCGGCACAAGGGTGTCACGGTTACGTGCATGAAGGGAAAGAGCGGCAATGTCGACAGAATGTCGTGCAGCTCCTCATTGCTCTCCACATCGAAAATGCTGACATTGGCATAGCGTCCAGCGACCCGCCAAAGATGGCGCCATTGGCCACCGCTTTGCAATTCCTGCGCGCGTTCACGTTCGGTCTTCTTCAGGTTTTCAACCACGTCGGGAGCCAGCCCGGGCGGAATCTGTACGTCCATCTCAACCTGGAAAAGCATGATTCAAGCTCCTACTGATGCGCGTGCCGGGTGGACGCGCGGCGAGTAACCATCGCGACGGAAGAACGCGACGCGCTCCATGTCCAATTCGACGCCGATGCCAGGCGCCGTTGGCACCTGCAGCACGAAGTCGGCATAACGCAACGGCGTCGCGAGGATCTCCTCGGTCAGCAGCAGCGGTCCGAATAGCTCCGTACCCCATGCCAGTTGCGGCAGGACGGAGAAGACCTGCGCCGAGGCGGCGGTGCCCACGCCGCCTTCCAGCATGGTGCCTCCATAAAGGCCGATACCTGCGGCCTCCGCGATGGCTGCCATCTTAACGGCATCGTATAAACCGCCTGCCTGGTTAATCTTTAGAGCGAATACGTCGGCCGCGCCCCGCGCCGCGATATCGAAAGCATCCGTCGTCCCATGTAATGCCTCATCGGCCATGATGGGCACGGCGAAGCGACCACTGAGGCGGGCCTGTGCTCCACGATTATCGCGCGACAGGGGTTGCTCGATGAGGTCCACGCCGGCCGCTTCGAGAGCGGGAATGCCGCGCCGCGCCTCGGGCTCGCTCCACGCTTGGTTCACATCCACGCGCACGCTGGCGCGGTCTCCAAGCGCCTTCTTGATGGCCGCCACATGCGCCACATCTGCATCCACTGAACGCAGACCGATCTTCAGCTTGAAGATATTGTGGCGGCGCGCTTCGAGCATCTGTTCGGCTTCCGCGATGTCGCGGATCGTGTCACCGCTGGCCAGAGTCCAGGCGACCGGCAAGGTGTCGTGCCGGCGACCGCCGAGAAGTTCCGACACCGGTAGCCCGAGGCGCTTGCCGAGCGCGTCCAAGAGCGCCGTCTCCACAGCGCATTTCGCGAAGCGATTACTTTTCACCCGTCGCCGCACATCGTCCATGAGGATGGCGACCCGGGATGCATCCATTCCGACGATGGCTGGAGCGATGTAGGTATCGATGGTCAGCTTGATGCCCTCGGGACTCTCCTCGCCGTAGCTGAGGCCGCCGATGGTTGTGCCCTCGCCAATTCCGGTCGTCCCGTCGGAGCAGTGGATGATGACCAGGACCAGGGTCTGGCTGTTCATCGTATGCATCGACAATCGATGGGGGCGGATCGTCGGCACGTCGATCAAAAGTGTCTCGACATCATCGACGCGGGCTGCAACGCTGGTGATCATGAAGGTTGCTCCTGTTGTTTATGGCGGAAGGCCCGAATGGGAATGCTTTCGGCGATCCATTCGCCTCCCGTCTTCCGCTTTACTTCTTGATCAACGGGCAACGTGAAGCCGAGAGCGGCTGAAATGCGTCTTCGCCGGAGACGGTCGCAAGCAGCTTGTAGTCGTCCCAACGCCCCTTCGATTCCGACGGCTTCTTCACTTCGAACAGGTACATGTCGTGCACCATGCGGCCGTCCTCGCGTATCCGGCCGTTCTTCGCGAACATGTCGTTGATCGGTGTTTCCTTCATGACCTTCATCACGGCCGCTGCATCGGTGGTACCCGCCTTCTTCACCGCGTTCAGGTAGGTCGTGACGGACGAATAGACGCCCGCCTGGGCCGACGTCGGCGCGCGCTTGGTGCGCTCTATGAAGCGCTTCGAAAAAGCGCGCGTTTCGTCATTGAGGTCCCAATAGAACGCCTCGGCCAGCAGCAGACCTTGCGCCGTCTCGAGTCCGACGCTGTCCATGTCGGAAATGAACGCCAGCAATGGCGACATCTTCTGTCCGGACTGGGTCAGGCCGAACTCGGCCGCCTGCTTGATCGCATTGATGGTGTCGCCACCCGCATTGGCCAGACCGATCACGCTTGCCTTGGTGCTCTGCGCCTGGAGCAAAAACGACGAAAAATCTGACGTGTTGATCGGGTGCTTCACGCTGCCGACAACCTTGCCGCCCGCCCTGGTGACGACGTTCGAGGTGTCGCGCTCCAGTTCCTGGCCGAACGCGTAGTCGGCCGTGAGGAAGAACCAGCTATTGAGACCGCGCTTCACCGTAGCGAGGCCGGTGACGCTGGCCAGCGCATAGGTGTCATAGGTGTAGTGGACGATGTAAGGACCGCACGCCTCGTTGGTGAGCCTGACCGCGCCGGGACCATTGAACATGATGATCTTGCCGCGCGTCTTGGCCATTTCCGCCGCAGCCAGCGCCGTGGCGGAGCCCGCCACATCGACGATGGCTTCGACGCCCTGGTTGTCGATCATTTCGCGGGTGAAATTCGCGGCCAGGTCAGACTTGTTGAGATGGTCGGCGACCACGATCTGGACCTTGCGCCCGAGGACTTCGCCGCCGAAATCCTCGACGGCCATCTTGGCTGCTGCCTCGCTGCCCGGCCCCGTAATGTCGGCAAAGAGGCCGGACATATCGAGGACCGCGCCCAACTTAAGCGGCCCGGTGTTCTGTGCCACGGCAGCCGAGGTGGCGATGACCATGACGGATGCCACCAGACCTGAAAGTACCTTCTTCACATCATTCTCCATGAGCGCTCTCACCATGAGCGCGCGTCTTTGCTTGATATTCGTCAGTGATCGATCGCCGTCTTGTTTCCGGCGTCCGTCGTCATTGGCTCCCGCGAATGCCCGCTGCATCGACGATTTGCTTCCATTTGGCGCTCTCCTTCGCCAGGTGCGCGGCGAGTTCCTGGGGCGACGACGCGATGACGCGCCCGCTGACGTCGGCGAAACGCTTCTGCACATCGGGGTCCGCGAGAACCTTGCGGATATCGGCGCTGATGCGCTCCGCCAGCGCCGGCGGCATCTGGCCCGGACCAAAAATGGCCCACCAGTTGCCGAGCTCGAAGCCCGGCACGCCGGATTCGTCGATCGTCGGCACGTCCGGCAACGCGGCGATGCGCTCCTTCGTGGTGACGGCAATGGCGCGGAGGCTGCCGCCCTGTACCTGCGGAAGCGCCGTCGAGGCGTTGTCGAACATCAGGTCGATCCGGTCGGCCATCAGATCCGTCAGCGCCGGCGACGAGCCGCGATAGGGAACGTGGGTCAGTTCGATATTGGCCTTTTGACGAAAGACCTCCGCTGCCAGATGCAGAGAAGAACCGACGCCGGCGGAGCCATAGGTGGCGCCACCGGATTTCGCTTTTTCTTTCGCAAAAGCGATCAGATCCTTGACGTTCTTGATTGGCGACGCGGTCGGCACAAGCACCACGTTCGGCGTCTCAAGCGCCAACGTCAGCGGTGTCAGGTCCTTCACCGGATCGTACGGCATCGATTTGAAAAGCCACGGGTTGACGGCCACGGCGATCGACGCGAGCACCAGCGTGTAGCCATCCGGGGCGCTCTTGGCGGCCGCGTTGATGCCGATATTCGAGCCTGCTCCGCCTCTGTTGTCGACAATGACCTGTTGGCCGTAAGTCTGGCTCAGCTTTTCCGCAATCGTTCGGCCGATGATGTCGGCAGCGCCGCCCGCCGCGAACGGGACGATTAACTGGATTGGCTTGGTTGGGTACTCCTGAGCCGCTGCACGGCTCGCGCCGATAGCGATACAGCCAACCACCACGGCAAAACGGGTTGCGTGGGCCAATAAGGTCAGTGGTGATGGCATGGAAAAGCCTCCCGTTCGGTTTTTTGTATTCAGGCAACGGCCCCGCAGACGCCGCGCCAAATCTGATATTGACAAACAGTGGCATGAGAAGCGTCATAGGCCAACAGAGTTGAAACTATAGATCCGATAGGAAAAGGTAATCGGCCATGGATCCGAGGCGTCTCCGATATTTTCTGGCAATTGCCACGCATGGACGCATGGCAAAAGCTGCGGAGATCTTAGGCGTCGCCCAGCCGACGCTGTCGCAGCAGATTCGCGCACTTGAACAAGATCTCGGCACCGTCTTGTTCGACCGAACGGCCAACGGCATGCAACTGACCGAGACAGGGCTCGCGCTCCGCGAACATGCACAACGTCTGATGGTCCAGACCGAGGCTGCCCGCACGGCGATCGCCGAGCTGGAGGGCGGCATGACGGGCACCCTTCGCGTGGGCGTGATACACACCTACAGCACGGCCTTCCTGCCGAAGATCATCGGCAGTTTCGGCGAGAAGTACGCCAACGTTCGGCTGAGTGTCGAGGCGGACAATGCACGCGGTGTCGAGCAGCGCATCCTGTCTGGACATCTAGACCTCGGAATCGCTTTCGATCCGCCGCAGCATCCCGAACTGGGAGTCGACCGCTTGTTCGAGGAGCGATTGGTCTTGGTGCTTGCGAAGTCGCAAAATAGGCCGCAGCAACAATCAATTTCGTTGACAGCGCTCGCACGACGCCCTCTGGCACTCCTGACCACGGCATTCGCGACCCGGCGCATTCTTGACGAGTCGCTGGCGCCGAATACGAAGCTAGATATTCGGGTCGAAATGGATTCGGTCGAAGCCCTGATCGAACTCGCTAAATCGGGAGGATTACCGACTGTCCTTGCCGATCGAAGCTTAAATGCCCGGAAAGACCTCGCGATGATTCCAATCGGTCCTCCGTGGATTCGCCGCTCCGGAGCATTGCTGTGGGATGCTCATCGCTATCAGACCGCCGCCGCGCGTGCCTTCATGGCAATCGCACGAGATGCGACCAGAAGCGTGCGGGTTTGAGAGCCGGGAATTTTCGCTCACCCAACGCCAAATCATCGCTCGAGTTCGCTGCACGATCCACATTTTCGGAGCGGCAAACGACGAAAAGCGGAGCCTCCAGCTCCGCTCTTCGTAACATTTAGTCAGATGAACGAAACACCGATCGTACCGAGCGGGCCATAATCGGCGGAAATCACGTCACCGCGGGCAATATCGACCGGCCTCGTGAACGACCCCGCGAGCACAATCTGCCCTTTCAGCAGCTTGGTATCGACGTCATGAAGCTTGTTCACCAGCCACGCAATGCCCGCGGCGGGATGTCCCATGATAGCTGCCGAGACTCCGGATTCCTCGATGACCCCGTTCTGCGACAAAGTTGCGCCAACCCAACGGATATCGACGTCGAACGGACGGATTGTCCGACCGCCGAGATCTTGTCGGCCGTATCCACGCCCACCAGCGTCAGTTTTGTCTTGCGGGATTTTTCGTTGCTAATCAGCGCGCTCCCAATGTCGGCATAAGACACCCCATGAAAACAGATTGGCCATCGCCCAGCGTCGCTGGCACTCCCACCCCCTGCACCGGGAGGGATATAAAACCTCGGAAAGTGACACGTTTGCGAATCATTATTTCCCCCGTAACTAGTCCACTTGTTGTTTCTCGCCTGAGATGGGTTTCGCTATGCAGACGTCTGAGCCAACTCGTTCGAAATCCGATGAACCGCCGGCCTGCCCGGGGCCGCAGCCAACGCAGCGCCGCGCGACACGGTTCACCGTGCCTTCGGGCGCGGTCGATACCCACGCCCATGTGATCGGCCTGCCGCCGGAGTATCCTTTCGTGGCGGCGCGCAGCTACACGCCGCCGGCCGCGACGGCCGCCGAGTATCTTGCGATGCTCGATGCCACCGGTATGGCCTACGGCGTGCTGACGCAGGTCAGCGTACACGGCACCGACAACCGGCTGCTGACGGAAACGCTCAACGCCAATCGCAAGCGGCTGCGCGGCATCGCGGTGATCCCGCTGGATTGCCCGGAGAGGGAACGCGCCGCACTGAAGGATGCCGGCGTGGTCGGGCTGCGGATGAACGTATTGTACGGCGGCGGTGTCGGCTTCGCGCAACTCGAGGATTACGCGGCGCTGTGCCGCGAGATGGGCTGGCATCTGCAGTTTCTGATCGATGCCAAGGACATTCCGGCGATGGCGTCGCGCTTTGCGAAACTGCCAGTGCCCTTCCTGATCGATCACATGGGGCATTTCCCGACTACCCGCGGCACCGACGATGCCGGCTTCCAGGCCTTGCTGGCGCTGGTCCGCGACGGCGCCTGGGTGCGGCTGTCCGGTGCCTATCGCACCACCGTCGAAGGCCCGCCCTATCGCGACACGATTCCGTTCGCGCGGATGCTGGCCGAAGCCGGCCCCGATCGCTGCGTCTGGGGCTCGGACTGGCCGCATGTGGCGAACTGGGACGTGATGATGGGCGTCAGCGACCTGCTCGATCTGCTGGCCGACTGGGTGCCGGATGAGGCGCACCGCAACCGCATCCTGGTCGACAATCCGCAGCGGCTGTTTGGATTTCCGGCAGACTAGCGTCCGACGCTGCACGCCCGCCCCCTTCCAGCGCACGCGCGTCAGATGCCTGGCAGTTCTGCAAAATCCGCGGCAGCGATAATCGATTCGGACCGCACCAAATGGATTGATTGCTCGATATCGGGATGGAAATAGCGATCTTCGTCGAGATGGGGAACCTTGGTTCGTATCAACTTTCGAACAGATTCAAGGCGGTCGCTGGATTTCAATGGAGAATGGAAATCGCATCCCTGCGCGCCGGCCAGAAGCTCGATGGCGATCACGGCCATCGCATTCTCGACCATCGGCAAGAGACGGCGTGCTCCGTGGGCTGCCATCGAGACGTGATCTTCCTGGTTCGCGGACGTCGGAATGGAATCGACGCTTGCGGGGTAGGCTCGCTGCTTGTTTTCCGAAACCAGCGCCGCAGCCGTGACCTGTGCAATCATGAAACCCGAATTGAGTCCGGGCCTTGGCGTCAGGAACGCCGGCATACCTGAGAGCGCCGGATCCACCAGCATCGCGATCCGCCGTTCCGAGATAGATCCGATCTCGCAGACAGCAAGCGCAATCATGTCTGCCGCGAAGGCCACGGGCTCTGCGTGAAAATTGCCGCCCGAAATGGCGAGGTCGTCCTCCGAGAAGATCAAGGGATTGTCCGAAACCCCATTCGCTTCCGTCAGAAGCGTATTCGCGGCCTGGCGCAAGACGTCCAGAGCGGCGCCCATCACCTGTGGCTGGCAACGAAGGCAATACGGATCCTGAACACGAACGTCCCCCGTCCGATGCGACTCCCGGATGGAGCTGCCGGCGAGAAACGCGTTGAGGGCAAAGGCCACCGCGATCTGTCCAGGATGTTTACGCAGCGCATGGATTCGCGGGTCGAACGGAGCATCGGAGCCGCGTGCCGCGTCGGTCGACAATGCGCCGCTGATGATGGCTGTCTTGAAAAGGATCTCGGCCTCGAACAGGCCCGCCAGCGCGCAGGCCGTCGAAAATTGAGTGCCGTTCAACAGGGCCAGTCCCTCCTTGGCACCCAGCACGATCGGCTTCAACCCGGCCGTTGCAAGCGCATCGACAGCCGCCATTCGTCCCGATCCAGTAAATGCCTCACCGACACCGATCATCACCGAGGTCATATGGGCAAGCGGCGCTAGATCGCCCGACGCGCCGACAGATCCCTGCGATGGCACCACTGGAATAATGTTATTTGCAACCATTGCGTCCAATAGCTGTATCGTCTCCAGACGAACGCCGGAAAATCCTTGTGCCAGGCTTGCAATCTTCAAGCACATCATCAGTCGGATGATCGGCGTGGGAGCTGGATCGCCCACGCCCACGCAATGCGACAACACGATATTTCTTTGCAGCGCGAGAATGTTGTCAGCCTCAATACGAACGCTCGCGAGTTTTCCAAAACCGGTGTTGATGCCGTAGACCGGCTCACCTTTTTCAACGATGCGGGCAACCGCCTCGGCACTTGCTTTCACCCGGGCTTCACAGCCTTTGTCCAGTGTTGGCGTGGCGCCGCGATAGATCGACCTCCATTCGGCCAACGTGACCTCTCCTGCCTTGAAACTCATTTTCACAGAAGCCTCCTTCGGATCAAACCGGGTATCGTAGCGCCATTAGCTTTGCAGCGGTTTTGCTCGGAAGGAACGGCTTGGTGGCTGCCCTCATAACCGTCCAGGCCATTTGAGAGCGCCAAGTCTACACCCTTGCTGAAAACACGAGAATATCCGAAGGATAAGAGATCGATGTTCCATTTGGATGAATATACATGGATCGCGTCGAAGCGATGCGGGTGTTCGTCGCCGCCTTGGATGAAGGCAGCCTCGCCGGGGCGGGGCGTCGGCTTGCGCGATCGCCGGCCGCCGTCAGCCGGGCCATTGCCTTTCTGGAGCAGCACGTCGGCGCCGAACTCCTTCACCGCACCACCCGCTCGATCAAGCTCAGTGAGGCCGGCGAGCGCTACGCTTCGGCGTGTCGTCGCATCCTGATCGATCTCGAAGAGGCGGACATGAGCGCTGCAGATGAGCGTACCGCTCCGCGAGGGACACTCACGGTGACCGCACCGCCGATCAGCGGCGAAGAAATTCTGGGCCCGATCATCGACGCCTATCTCGACGCTTACCCGGCGGTTTCGGTAAATCTCATATTGCTCGACCGCTACTCCAATCTTGTCGATGAAGGAATCGATGTAGCCCTTCGCGTCGCCGAACTTCCCGACTCCTCGATGGTTGCCGTCCGGGTCGGGGGCGACGTAAAGCGGGTGATCGTCGCGTCGCCACGCTATCTCGCCGAGCATCCCCGCATCGACGAGCCTGCCGATCTAACCAAGCACCGCATCGTCACCACCACGCACTTCGGGCACGACGCGTGGGTATTTCCGCCGGCAGCGGGCAGCTCGATCGCGCGCGCGGTCCACTTCAAGCCCCGGCTTGTGGTCAACAGCGTTCGGGCCGCGCTCGCGTCGGCCGTGGACGGCCATGGCGTGACGCGTCTTTATACCTACCACGTGGCTGAACGCGTGCAGGATGGCTCGCTGAAGATCGTGCTCCGCAATGCCGAACCGCTGCCCCTGCCGGTTCACCTGATCACCCCGCAAGGCCGGACTTCGGTCCCGAAAGTCCGCGCTTTCCTCGACTTTGCGGCTCCGCGCTTGCGAGCGGAGTTTGCGAGGCTCTCGGCGGAGGCCGAAGCCCTGAAGCCTTGATCAAAGCGACATTCTTCCGAACGAGGGAAGGGTGACTGCCGCACAGCGGTTATTCACCGGCCTCGTGAAGTGCCCGACAATGATCACTGATCAGCCTTCCTAAAGGCTGCCGGCGGCAATACCGCTCGCCGGAAGACATCATTGAGGCAAATCATGAGTAACGAGCAGAAAGTAGCCATCATTACCGGTGCGTCACAGGGTATCGGCGCCAGTCTGGTCAAGGCGTATCGGGATCGCAACTATCGGGTCGTCGCAACGTCGCGCTCGATCAAGCAAAGCGGCGATCAGGATATTCTTGCTATCGCCGGCGACATTGGCGATCCCGCGACGGCCGAGCGCATCGTCAAGGAAGCCCTTTCGCGCTTCGGACGGCTCGATACGCTGGTCAACAACGCCGGCATTTTTATCGCCAAGCCGTTCACGGACTACACGGTCGAGGACTTCACATCGAAGATCGCGACAAACGTCGCCGGCTTCTTTCACATCACGCAGCGCGCCGCGGCCGAGATGCTGAAGCAGGGCTCCGGTCACATTGTCAGCATCACGACCAGCCTGACCGATCATGCGATCTCAGGCGTGCCTGCGGTGCTGGCCAATCTCACCAAGGGCGGCATCAACTCAGCCACGAAGTCGCTCGCCATCGAATACGCGACGAAGGGCATCCGGGTGAACGCCGTGTCGCCTGGCGTCATCAAGACCCCGATGCACACTCCAGAAACCCACGAGTTCCTCGCCGGGCTGCATCCGGTCAAGCGCATGGGCGAAATGCGCGACATCGTGGACGCGGTCCTCTATCTCGAATCCGCCGGCTTCGTGACGGGAGAAATCCTTCATGTCGACGGCGGTCAGAGCGCCGGTCACTAAAGGAGGTCTCCATGCCGATCGTCACCATCCAGGTTACGCGGGAGGGATCCGGTCCTGGCCGCGATTCCGTCACGCCAGAGGAAAAGGCAGCCCTCATCGCCGGCGTCAGCCAGCTCCTGCTCGACGTACTCCACAAGCCCCTCGAAGCGACTTTCGTCGTCATCGAAGAGGTTGAAACGGAGAACTGGGGCTGGGGTGGTCTGCCAGTGATCGAGTACCGCAGGCGACGTGCCGCCGTCGGGGCCTAGCCAGCAGTGGCGGTGAGGGTAGGCGTCTGGTCCAGCGTACCGATGAGCGTAATCGCATCCTCACCTGCAATCCGCAGCCGCTGTCTGACTTTCCAGCGGTCTAGCGCCCAACGCTGTAGGGCCCGCCTTTTTCAAGCGCACGCTGATAAGCGGGGCGGGCGTGGATGCGGGCGAGAAACGCCATCGCCTTGGGATGGCCCTGCTCAAGGCCCGCGCGGGCGGACGCGGCTTCGAGCGGAAAACTCATCTGGATGTCGGCGGCGGTAAACTCGTTGCCGGCGAACCATTCGCTCTTGCTCAGCTCGCCTTCCCAGAACGCCATGTGCTGCTTCAGCTGCGGATTGACCATGGTGCCGAGCGCCTTCGCGGAGATCGCGTTGACCAGTGGCTTCATCAGCCATGGCGCGCGCTTCGGCAACATCAGGAAGATCAGCTTCAGCAGCAGCGGCGGCATCGCCGAGCCTTCGGCGTAATGCAGCCAGTAGGTGAAGCGCAGCCGCTCCGGCGTCCCTGGCGGTGGGATCAGCCGGCCCGCGCCGTAGGTATCGACGATGTATTCGATGATCGCGCCGGACTCCGCGATGGTGTTGCCGTTGTCGGTGATCACAGGCGATTTGCCGAGCGGATGAATCGCGCGCAACGCCGGCGGCGCCAGCATGTTGGGCTGTCTGTTGTAGCGCACGATCTCGTAGGGCACGCCGAGCTCTTCAAGCAGCCACAGCACCCGCTGCGAGCGCGAATTGTTGAGGTGATGGACGGTCAGCATCGATTTTCCTTCGAGGTCGGCGGGGAACGGAATTTTCTCGATATTATTGCCCGGGTAATATTGACAACACAATTTACCCGGGTATAAATAACGCTGTCTTTCACACTGCTTTCAGGTTTTCGCGATGAATCAGGCGGCCTCCAAATCCTTTACCGCATTCGCCGCTGATCGGCTGCTGGCGTCTGGATCGCTCGCCGAGGTCGCGCTCGCTGTCAAAATTGCGTCCGGAAGCGACATCCCCGAGCCGATCATCATCTTCGACGATGCGACGGGGCGGCCGATCGATCTCGATCTTCGCGGCACCCATCGGGACGTCATCGCGCGGCTGCCGCAATCGCCGGATTCGGCCACCCCAGAGGAATCAGCCACGCCCGAACCGCGCGGACGCGGGCGACCGAAACTCGGCGTCGTCGCGCGCGAGGTGACGCTGCTGCCGCGGCACTGGGAATGGCTCAATGCGCGGCCGGGCGGCGCCTCGGTCGCGCTGCGAAAACTGGTCGAGGACGCCCGTCGCGCAAGCGGCGACAGGGATCGCGCCCGCGCGGCGCGGGATGCCGCCTATCATTTCATGTCGGCGATATCAGGCGACAGGCCAGGTTTCGAGGAAGCCTCACGTGCGTTGTTCGCAGACGACCGGCGGCGCTTCGTCGGCCTGATCGACACATGGCCCGAAGATATCCGCAATCACATCGTCAAGCTCGCCTTCAGCGACCACGCCGGGCAGTCCTCCGGCTGACCGGCGCCTTCAAAACCCACAGCTCAATGGCGCGCAGGTGTTCGTGCCGCCGCAGCCAAGTCGCCCGCTTCAACTTGAAAGAATTTCGCGTGCCCAGTCCCAGGCCCTTGTGGCAGACATTTCTCGCCTTCCTCGCGCCGATGATGTTGAGCAACATCCTGCAATCGCTGTTCGGAACCATCAACAGTATCTATGTCGGCCAGATGATTGGCGTCGATGCGCTCGCCGCGGCATCGGTGTTCTTCCCGGTGATGTTCTTCTTCATCTCCTTCGTCGTCGGGTTGGGGGCGGGCGCGTCGGTGCTGATCGGCCAGGCCTGGGGCGCAGGCGAGTACCACAAGATGAAGGCCGTTGCCGGCGCGACGCTCGCGGTCGCCATTTTGCTGGCGGCGATCATCGCCGTGTTCGGCGGCCTGTTCAGCCGGCAATTGATGGTCGCGCTTGCGACGCCGCCGGATATTCTCGACCAGGCCAGCGCCTATGCCCGCATCATGATGCTGGCGATGCCGGCTACTTTCATTTTCATTCTGATGACATCGATGATGCGCGGCGTCGGCGACACCGTGACCCCGTTGTGGGCGCTGGCCCTGTCCACCATCGTCGGCCTGGTGGTGACACCGGCGCTGATCCGCGGCTGGCTTGGCCTGCCGCAACTCGGCGTCGCCAGCGTAGCCTGCGCATCGGCCGCGTCCTCGGTGGTCACGCTACTCGGGCTCGCGGTGTATCTTCGCCGCAGGAATCACCCGCTCGCGCCGGACGCGGAATTCCTGCGCAGCATTCGGCTGAACGGCGAGCTGCTGCGCAAGGTGCTGCGGATCGGTATTCCGGCCGCGCTCGGCATGGTCGTCATGTCGCTGGCAGAACTGGTGCTGCTCGGCCTCGTCAACGGCTTCGGCTCCAACGCCACGGCGGCCTATGGCGCGGTCAATCAGATTCTCAGCTACGTCCAGTTTCCGGCCATATCGATCTCGATCACGGTCTCGATCTTCGGCGCGCAGGCCATTGGCGCCGGCAAGGCCGACCGGCTCGGCGCCATCGTCCGCACCGGATTGCTGATGAACCTCGTTCTGACCGGCGGTTTGGTGGCGCTGGCCTATCTGTTCTCCCGCATCCTCATGGGCTTTTTCATTGTCGATCCCGCCGTGCTCGATCTCGCACAGCGATTGCTCCACATCGTGCTGTGGAGTTCGGTGCTGTTCGGCATGGGTACGACGTTCTCGGGAATGATGCGGGCCAGCGGGACGGTGTTCGCACCTTTGGCAATCTTGATTTTCGCAATTGTCGCCATCGAGCTGCCTTCGGCCATCGTCCTCAGCCGCGCCATCGGCCTTGATGGTGTCTGGGCCGCCTATCCGATCACATTCTGCGCCATGTTCATTCTGCAGATGAGCTATTACCTGCTGGTTTGGCGCAAGCGCACGGTGCAACGCCTGATTTGACCGCGGGCGTTGGCACCAGAGTATTACGGTCATCATAAAGGCAGTGGACGCGCTTGAAGCGCTGAGCCACAATGCGCCGCAAAGACATCAGGGAGGCACTTTTTGACCCGGACATCCCCGCAGTTCCTGTTCGATTTCGGCAGCCCCAACGCCTTTCTCAGCCATGAGGCGATCCCGGCGATCGAGGCGCGCACCGGTGTCAAATTCGAATACCTGCCGGTGCTGCTCGGCGGCATCTTCAAGGCCACCAACAACAAGTCGCCGGCCGAATCGCTGGCCGGCGTCAAGAACAAGCGCGAGTTCCACGCCATCGAGACCGAGCGCTTCATCAAGCGCTTCAAGGTCAAGCCTTTCGTCATGAATCCGTTCTTTCCGGTCAACACGCTCAACCTGATGCGTGCCGCGATTGCCGCGCAGCTCGAAGGCGTGTTCGAAACATACGTCGAGGCGGCGTTTCATCACATGTGGGTCGAGCCAAAAAAGATGGACGACCCCGAAGTCGCCATCGCGGCCTTGAACGCTTCGGGCCTGGACGGTGCAAAACTGCTGACGCGCGCGCAGGAACCCGAGGTCAAGGCCAAGCTCGTGGCAAACACGCAATACGCCGTCGAACGCGGCGCATTCGGCTCGCCGACCTTCTATGTTGGCGACGAGATGTTTTACGGCAAGGAGCAGTTGCGCGAGATTGAGGAGTTGATTTCCGGCGCAGTCCAATAGCGGGAGAAATCCAGTGCAGAAACGCAACGCCACAGTGGCCGTGATCGGCGCCGGGGACTTCATCGGCGCCGAGATCGCGAAGAAGTTCGCATCCGAAGGTTTTACGGTCTTCGCCGGCCGCCGCAACGGTGACAAGCTGGCGCCGCTGGTGACGGAGATCGAGACGATGGGCGGCAGCATCGTCGCGCGCTCGCTCGACGCACGGAAAGAAGACGAGATCGCCGCGTTTCTGAACGACGCCGACGCCCATGCGCCGCTGGAAGTCTGCATCTTCAACGTCGGCGCCAACGTCAATTTCCCGATTCTGGAGACCACAGAGCGGGTGTTTCGCAAGGTCTGGGAAATGGCGTGCTATTCCGGCTTTCTCGCCGGCCGCGAGGCGGCACGGCTGATGACCGCGCGTGGTCAAGGCAACATCTTCTTCACCGGCGCCACTGCCAGCCTGCGCGGCGGCAGCGGCTATGCGGCTTTCGCCAGCGCAAAGTTCGGCCTGCGTGCGGTAGCCCAATCGATGGCCCGCGAACTCGGCCCGAAGAACATCCACGTCGCGCACCTGATCATCGATTCCGGCGTCGATACCGCCTGGGTACGCGAGCGCCGCGTTCAGCTCTTGGGCAAGGACGCCCTCGACAATCCCGATTTGTTGATGCCGCCGTCTTCAGTGGCTGCGTCATACTGGCAGCTCTACCAGCAGCCGCGCAGTGCCTGGACGTTCGAGTTGGAAATTCGGCCGTTCGGCGAAAAGTGGTAATGCGTCATTCGAATTGATCCCGCCCCGACGATCGCATCGACGCGTGCGATTCCGTCCCAGCAAAACAAAGAAGAGATTTTGACATGCGCATTCTCGTGGTCGGCGCCGGTGCCATCGGCGGATATTTTGGCGGCAGGCTGCTGCAGGCCGGGGCGGACGTGACGTTTCTGGTCCGACCGAAGCGCGCCAGCGAACTGGCCAGCGCCGGCCTGGTCATCAAGAGCCCGCATGGCGACGTCACGCTGAAGAATCCGCCGACCGTGCAGGCCGACAAGCTCAGCGAGAAATTCGACGTGGTGCTGCTGAGCTGCAAGGCGTTCGATCTCGACGACGCCATCGCATCTTTTGCGCCGGCGGTGGGCCCGAACACGGCGATCATCCCGTTCCTGAATGGCATGCTGCATCTCGATGTGCTCGACAGGAAATTCGGCGCCGAACGGGTGCTCGGCGGCCAGTGCGCCATTGCCGCGACGCTGAACGAACAGCGCGAAGTGGTGCAGCTCTCGCCGATGCAGTCGCTGAGTTTCGGCGAGCGCGACGGCAAGATGTCGGCGCGTATCACCGCCATTGCAGACATCATGGCCAAGGGCAATTTTGCCGGACAACCCACCGACAACATCATGCAGGAGATGTGGGAGAAGTGGGTGTTCCTGGCCACGTTGGCCGGCTCCACCAGCGTGATGCGCGCCGCAGTCGGCGACATCATCGCCTCGCCCGGCGGCCGCGATTTCATCCTCGGCGTCCGCGATGAAATCAGCGCCGTCGCCAAGGCCGCGGGCTACGCGCCGCGCGCGCCATTCCTGGAGCGCACCCAGGGCATGCTGACAGCGGAGGGGTCGATGCTGACCGCGTCGATGTTCCGCGACATCAAGGTCGGCGCCGCCATCGAATCCGACCAGATCATCGGCGACCTGATCGCCCGCGCCGACGCCGCAAAGGCACCGGTACCAAAACTGCGGGTGATCTACACGCATCTCAAGGCGTATGAGAGAACGCGGGGATAGCTCACCCGCTTATGTTCTGCGTCGTCCCGGCAAGCGAGCTTGCGAGCGCAAGCCGGGACGACGCATATGAAACATAGTCCTCTACAAATGCGCCAGGTAATGCGCCAGCGCGACGATCTCTTCCTCGCTGAGCGGGTAGGCGACGTCGGCCATCGCCGCCATGCCGCCGCCGGCGCGGACGCCGGATTTGTAGTCGTGCAGCGCCTTGAGCAAATACTCTTCGCGCTGCCCGGCGACCCGGGCGACCGCCTTCGTGCCTGCATAGGTGTCGGTGTGACATGAGGCGCAGCGGCGGCCGACAGCGGCTTGCGCGCCCTTCTGCGACAGATCGGGATTATCGTCAGGCTTCTTGGCCGCCGGCGCCAGCGACGCGAAATAGGCGCCGAGATTGCGGACATCCTCATTGCTGAGCTGTTCGACGACCGGCTGCATCTGCTCGTTCTTGCGGGTGCCGCTGCGAAAGAAGATCAGCTGCCACTGCACAAACAGATCGGGCTGACCGGCCAGCGACGGAATGTTCTCGGTCTGCGAGATGCCGTTTTCACCGTGACAGCCACTGCAGAGCTCGGCCTTTTCTTTGCCGGCGGCGAGATCGGCGGCGGCGCGAAGGGGCTGGATCAGGAACGCACCGGCAGACAAGCTCACTGCGAGACAAAGCAGGCGACGCATCATTGGCACTTCCATCACAAACCCAAGCTCGTCATTCCGGGATGCGCTTCAGTCGGCGAAGCCGGCTGGAACGCATCCCCGGAATCCAGAGATGGTTGAGCAGCTCGGGATTCCGGGTTCGCCTGCATGCGACTTGCGTCGCAAGCAAGCGCCCCGGAATGACAACCATCACTTGGCGTAGCTGATGCGATAGATCGCGCCCGCCCAGTCGTCGGCGATAAGCATCGACCCGTCCTTGGCCAGCACGATATCGGCGGGACGGCCGAGATAGCCCTGGTCGCCCTCGATCCAGCCGGAGGCAAAGATTTCCTGCTTGGCGTTCTTGCCATCCGGGTCGGCCGTGACGCGCTTGATCCGCGCGCCCTGATACTTATGCCGATTCCACGAGCCATGCTCGGCGATGAAGATGTTGTTCTTGTACTCGGCGGGGAATTGATCGCCGGTGTAGAACTTCATCCCGAGCGGAGCCACATGCGCGCCGAGATTCAGCACCGGCGGCGTGAACTCCGAACACTGATGACCCATCGCGAATTTCGGATCCGGCATGTCGCCCTGGTGGCAATACGGATAGCCGAAATGCTCGCCGAGCTTCGAGACCATGTTGAGCTTGTCGCTCGGCATGTCGTCGCTGATCCAGTCGCGGGCGTTTTCAGTGAACCAGTATTTGCCGGTGCGCGGATCGACGTCGCCGCCGACGCTGTTGCGGACCCCGAGCGCGACCAGTTCGGCATTGCCGGTCTTCGGATCGATGCGGCGGATCTGCGACAGGCTGGTGGGCGGCAGGCCGATGTTGAAGGGCGGTCCGAACGGCACGTAGAACCAGCCGTCCTTGTCCGGCGCGAGATATTTCCAGCCATGGGCGGCATAGGACGGCATGTCGTCATAGACCACCTTGCCATCGCCGAGCTTGTCGAGATTGGCTTCGGCGTTGTCGTACTTGATCAGCTTGTCGATATCGATGACGTAGAGCGCGCCGTCGCGGAACGCGATGCCGGTCGGCATCTTCAGCCCCTTGACGATGGTCTTGACCTCTTTCTTGCCGCCCTTGTCGGTGATGGCATAGACGTTGCCGAGGCCGAACGAGCCGACGAACAGCGTGCCGTTGTCGCCCCAGGCCATCTGCCGGGCGGCCAGCACACCCGAGGCATAGACCTCGATCTTGAAGCCGGCCGGCAGCTTGATCTTCTTCATCATGGCGGCGAGTTCGGCATCCGACGCACCCGTCGGCGGGCCGGCCGGCGGCGCCAGACCCTTCTGGGCTTCGGTCTCGTCGCCGAGGAACCAGTCATCCGGCGGATGGGTCCAGAATTCCTTGGTATCGGACTTGTAGCTTTTGAGCTTTTCCTGTGCGCTGACCTGGTTGATCCCCACCACGGCGAGGATCGCGGCGCACGCAAAAACGGATCGATTGAATATCGATGTCATCGCGTCACTCCCTGTGCAGCTCGTTGTGGCTGCAATGTTTATTTGAACGTACGAGACGAACTTTGTTGGCCTGCTGTTTTTCAGACGCCAAATGCTACCACAACTGCGCAAGGTGAAAAGCGCAACTACGAGGCAGCGGCGGGTGGCGACACGTCGAGGGGGAATTTCTTCAAGCGGGTCCGAGCACAGCCATTTTAATTTTGGCGCGCCACGGCGAAGTCTGCGCAGCGAACTATCAGATTCGCCTTGGCATTCCTGGCTGTCCGATAGCGCACTCGAGTGCGGCGCGGTCCCATTTGGCCAGATCGGCCGCGGCCTCATACGTGCTTTGCAGAAAATCCAGCAGCGCCGCATCCGGATCGGCCGACGTCCGGACGGCGTCATAGGGCAGGATGAATTCGCCGAGGTCCTTGCTGAAGAACGCCGCATCAGGTTTTACGCGCGCCGCCGCAAAGCCGTCCGGCGCGGGATAGGCATAGGAATAAAACGCGGGGTAATCGATCGCACCGCCGCCGGGCCAGAACCCGGCGCTGGAGACCTCGTGCGAATAGGCCTCGCGGGCGACGGTGTCGGCGAGATGCGGCACGTCGCCCGGATGCGCCGGCGCGCGGCGGCCGGAAAATCGCGTCACTGCGAGATCAAAACTGCCCCAGAAGAAATGCACCGGACTGGCCTTGCCGAGAAATGCGGTGCGGAACTGCTTGAACACCCGATCGGCCTGCCGCAGCACCTGCCCGAACCGTTGCACGGCGTCGGCATCGTAGCTCGCATGGCTGTGGTCTTCGCTAAAGCGGATCGGTTCGGCGAGTTCATTGGGCACGTCGTCGATTTCGACGTCCATGCCGAGTTCGGCAAGCGCAACCAGCAGCTCGGCGTAAAAACTCGCAACCGATTGCGGCCGCAGCGGCAACTGCCGTCGCGCACCGTCGCTGGTGTCGATGCGCAGCACATGGTCGATGAAATCAAACGTGACCTCAAAGCTGCGGGCGCCATCGGGGATCGGCGAGGTCGTCAGCCCGCGCGCGGTGACATAGAGCGCCACGTGCCAGGAGTGATTCAGCCACGGCGTTTTTGACAGCCGTATCTTGCCGACGATCTGGGTCCACAGCTGCAGGGTCTCGGCGCTGGCGCGCCACGCCGCATAGGGCAACTCCGGCCATTGCGCTCCCGCGCCAACGCTCAAAGCATGCCCCGGCTGGCGTAATTGTAAAGCACCGCCAGGATCACCAGGCCGATGAAGATCAGCGCCACCGGCAGCTTTTTCTTTTCACGCGGCGGTGGCGGCGTGTTTGGCTTGATCTTGCGGAAGGGCGTGACGTTATCGCCATGGTTCTGGGGCATTGTTCTTGTTCTCGGAGCCGTCTTGATGATGGGAGCCGTGCCGGTGCCGCCCATGCGGGAATAGTAGCTCCGGTACACGAGCTGAATGGTGGCTTCGGCGGCGGCTGATTCGGATCGCTTGTCGCGGGCCAGCAGAGCGCGGTAGCCCGCAAAGAAGGCCTGCGCTTCCTGTGGCAGCGCGTCGATACTGTTCAGCTTCGCCATCATCAGCCAGGTCGCAAAATCGGCCCGCGCCTCGTCATTGGCGCGCCGGGCAATTTCCAGGTTGGAATCCGTTGTTGCCGGCATCGTTGGTCCCGCACCCGATGAGTTTGGGGATTGTCGGCCTAACGCCTGATGATTTCAAGCGACGCGCGTTCACATCCGCAAATGACAAGGCCGCCTTGCGGCGGCCTGTCATCGAAGATCAACGTGTCAAAATAAGAGCCAAGAAATTAGCCAAGAAATTCTGGAGCGGGCGAAGGGATTCGAACCCTCGACCCCGACCTTGGCAAGGTCGTGCTCTACCACTGAGCTACACCCGCATCCGAGAAGCTGGACGGCGATCACTCACCGTCAACGCGCAGACCTATGCCAAATGCGGCTCACGAATGCAACAGCCAGACTTACGGCCTGAATGGCTGGGTTAATCGGCCTTAACGGCCGATTCGAGCTGATTTCGGTCGAAATCGATGCCGAAACGGCAAAAACGCACCGCTGCGACCGAATCAGCGCTGCCGGGGGCATTTCGCCCGATTGAAAATTGCTGTCGTCAGCGCCATTTAAGCGCCGGGCCATGCTAGAAGCGGCCAAATTTTCCGGACATCAGGCGAGGTTCACGTGACCATACTGGAACAGGGCGGCGCCAAGGCGCCGCAGGCAGATTCGGCACCGCAGGCAGCGTCCGCACTCATCAAGGAAACGACCACACGGACCTTCGTGCAGGATGTCATTGAGGAATCCAAGCGCCAGCCGGTGCTGATCGACTTCTGGGCGCCGTGGTGCGGCCCTTGCCGCACGCTGACGCCGATCATCGAAAAGGCCGTCACCGCCGCCAAAGGCAAGGTCAAGCTGGTCAAAATGAATATCGACGAGCACCCGGAGATTCCGGGTCAGATGGGGATCCAGTCGATTCCCGCCGTGATCGCCTTCGTCAACGGCCAGCCCGCTGACGGATTCATGGGCGCGGTGCCGGAAAGCCAGGTCACCGCCTTCATCGATAAGCTGACCGCCGGCATGCCGGGCGCCGAGCCCACCGCCGCCGAATTGCTGCTGGAAGCCGAAGCGATTCTCGCCGAGGGCAATCCAGCCGCCGCGGCCTCGATCTATGCCGAGGTGATTGCCGCCGACGCCACCAGCATCCCGGCGCTGGCAGGCCTCGCGCGCTGTTACGTCGAGACCGGCGCCATTGAACAGGCCAAGCAGACGCTGGAACTGGTCCCAGCAGCCAAGCGCGATGATGCCGCGGTCAAGGCCGTGCAGGCCAAGATCGATCTGCTGGAGCAGGCCAGCGCGCTCGGCCCGATCACCGAACTGGAGCAGAAGGTCGCCGCCAATCCGCTCGACCATCAGGCCCGGTTCGATCTCGCCACCGCGCTCAATGCCGCCAACCAGCGTGCCGAGGCGACCAACCATCTGCTGGAAATCGTCAAGCGCGATCGCAAGTGGAACGAGGACGGCGCGCGCAAGCAGCTGGTACAATTCTTCGAAGCATGGGGTCCGACCGACGAGGCCACCGTCGATGGCCGCAAGCGGCTATCGACCATTCTGTTCTCGTAATCCGTCCCCGCTCTGCAGCACCGGAACCGGACATGCCGATCAATGCCGATTATCGCGGGCCCGGCGACCTCCCCGAGGTGATCCCGGTATTTCCGCTGCCCGGCGCGCTGCTGCTGCCGCGTGGCCAGATGCCGCTCAACGTGTTCGAGCAGCGTTATCTGGCGATGGTGGATGATTCGTTCCGCGACGGGCATCGCCTGATCGGCATGATTCAACCCGACGTGGCGCATTCCCAGGATGAAGCCAGGCCGGCGCTGTTTCGCGTCGGCTGCGTCGGCCGCATCACCCAGCTCGCCGAAGCTGGCGACGGCCGCTACATCCTCGAGCTCACCGGCGTCGCCCGCTTCAAGGTGCTCGAGGAGTTGACCGTGCTGACGGCCTATCGGCAGTGCAAGGTCGATTACTTCCCCTTCCTCGACGACTTCACCGCCCGCAAGGGCGAAGAAGACGTCGATCGCGAGGCGTTGCTCGAAGTGCTGACCGACTTTCTCAAGGCCAACAATCTCAAGGTGGACTGGGAGGGCATCGAGAGCGCGCCCAACGAAGCGCTGGTCAACGCGCTGGCGATGATGTCGCCCTACGGCCCGCCGGAAAAGCAGGCGATGCTGGAAGCACCTGACCTGAAAACCCGCGCCGAGATCCTGATTGCGGTGACGGAAATGGACCTGGCGAAAAAACGCACCAGTGGCGACACCGGGCTGCAGTAGATCAATAGCCGGCCACCGCTAGCCCCACCACCGCGCCCATCGCCACCCATCCGAAGTGCCGCCCGCGCATCGCCCAGGCGTTGCCGAGCGCGCCGAAGGCAAACACGCCGGCCATCGTCACGACGATCCAGTGGCGCGCCGGCTCCGACGCCATCCACGGTGCCGCGATCAGCAGCACACCACCGCCAATCCATGCAACCGTACTGGCCTGCCAGACCAGACGAATGAGGTTGCGCAGGCGCGGCGGCTCGATGGTCGCGCGCGCAAACACTTTGGTTTCACCGAGCACGCCGTGAATGATGGCGACCACGACGGCGGCTACTCCAGCACATTGCAGCAGAAGATCGCGCATTGCCCGTCCCTCCATACATGACTGTATGGAGAACTTGCGCGCAGCGCTGGCGAATGTCAATACAGTTGTGTATGGTGCCCCGATGAGCGATCAACTGTCTGTAAAAGATTGGCTCGACCAGGGCCTCAAGACGCTGGCCGAAAGCGGATTCACCGCGCTGAAGGCCGAGCCGCTCGCCAAGGCGATGGGCGTCTCGCGGGGAAGCTTCTATTGGCATTTCGCCGACGTCGATGCGTTCCACGCGGCTGTCTTGGCCTACTGGCGCGAGGTCGCCGCTGAACAGATCATCGCGGGCATCGAGGCGGCGGTCGGGAACGAAGACCCGATCGAATTGCTGCTGCGGCGGACTTTCGGTCGCAAGCCGGCGCTGGAGTCGGCAATTCGCAGCTGGGCCACGCTCAGCCCCGTGGCTCGTGCCGCGGTTCAGGCGATCGACCGTCGCAGGCTTGGTTATGTCGAGAGCCTGCTGGAGGGGTCCGGGATTCCTGCAGATATCGCCCGCCCGCGGGCGCAAATCCTCTATTGGGCTTTCCTGGGATTCGCGCTGTCGGAGAAGCCCCTTCCGCGAGACCGGCAGGCGGCCGTTCTGGAGGAACTGATCCGGGTCGCCTCGCGATAAGCATCGCACGTCACACGCGGTCCGAACGAATATGCTACAAGTTCGGAAACCCTGGGCCGTCCGCCGGAGCTCGCGCATGACAACATCCTCACCCGAACGACAAGAATCAACCGTCGATCCGAAGCTGCTGGAAATCCTGGTCTGCCCGCTGACCAAGGGCCAACTGGAATTCGATTCCAGCAGGCAAGAGCTGATCTCGCGCAAAGCGAAACTCGCTTATCCGATCCGCGACGGCATCCCGATCATGCTGCCGGAAGAAGCGCGCAAGATCGATTGAGCCCGAGATCAAGGCGCCGCTTACAGCGCCTCGCCCTTCAGCAACCTCGGGATTTCGCCTGACAGCCCGGCCGCCTGGCGGATGAAGACGTTCTTCAAAGGCGGCAGGCGATCAACCAGGCCGAGCCCGATGTCGCGGACGCTGCGCAGCAAGGTCGACTTGTTCGAGAACAGCAGATTCAGCGAATTGGTGGCGACGCCCATGGCCATGGTGTCGAAGCGGCGCCAGCGCTGGTAGCGCTCCAGCACATCGGCCTGGCCGAAATCGATGCCGAGCCGCGCCGCATCGACGATGGTCTCCGCCAATGCGGCGACATCCTTCAACCCCATATTGAGACCCTGCCCGGCGATCGGATGGATCACATGGGCGGCGTCGCCGACCAGCGCCAGCCGTTCGCCGATGAAGGAGCGCGCGACGAAATAGCCGAGCGGAAACGCGCGGGGCTTGTCGAGCGCTTTCACTTCGCCGAGATGCAGGCCGAACCGCTGTTCAAGCTCGCCGTGAAATTCTTCATCCGGCAATGCGACGATGCGCGCGGCCTCGCTGCGCTTCTCGGTCCACACCAGCGATGAGCGCCGGCCGGTCAGCGGCAGGATCGCGAACGGGCCTGCCGGTAAAAAATGTTCTTCGGCGCGGCCCTGATGATCGCGCTCATGGCCGACCGTCACGACGATGCCGGACTGGTCGTAGTCCCAGCCATGGGTGGCGATGCCGGCGCGCTCGCGCAACTTCGAACGCGCGCCGTCGGCGGCGACCAGCAGGCTCGCCTCGATAATGCTGCCGTCGCCAAGCGTGACGCTGACGCCGTCGGGGCGCGCAGCAAAGGTCGTCACGGCGGTGGCGCGCAGATCGATGCCCTCCACCTCCGCACGCTTCACGAGTTCGTCGATCAGCTGCCGGTTCTCGACCATATGCGCGAAGGGCTCGCCCGGCTCAACCTCGCCGGCAAAGGTCAGGAACACCGGGCGGGTGGCGTCCTCCAGCTTTGAATCGGTAACGACCATGTCGAGGATCGGTTGCGCCTGCGCAGCCACCGAACCCCACACGCCGATCGCCTCGAACAGCCGCCGGCAGGCGGCAACGATGGCCGTGGCCCGCGGATCGCCGCTCGGCCGTGTTGCCAGCGCGGGATCGGCGACGATGATCGGGAGGCCGGCCCCAAGTCCCTGACGCAGCGCCACCGCCAGCGCCAGCCCGGCGAAGGCGCCGCCGCCGATGACAATGCCTCGTTGTGCCGCCATGATGCTTCGTACTCACTGTTGCCACGCGCTTATAGCTGGGCGAAACAGGAACGCGAAACAAGGGCGGCCACGGTATCTCGATCTTGGTAAACTGCGCCCTGACCAAGGCTGCCGACCGAAAGGCGTTTGATGTCCAAGAGCCTGATCGATCTGCTCGACATTCTCGATCTCGAGACCATCGAGGTGAACATGTTCCGCGGCCGCAGCCCGAAGACGCGCTGGCAGCGGGTGTTCGGCGGCCAGGTGATCGGCCAGGCCATGGTGGCGTCGTGCCGCACCGTCGAGGGCCGCTTTCCGCATTCGCTGCACTGCTATTTCATCCTGCCCGGCGATCCGCAGATCCCGATCATTTACGAGGTCGAGCGGCTGCGCGACGGCAAGAGCTATTCAACCCGCCGCGTCACCGCGATCCAGCACGGCCAGGCGATCTTCTCGATGATGGTGTCGTTTCACGCCGAGGAGGCGGATTCCTTCCATCATCAGGACCAGATGCCCGACGTGCCGCCGCCGGAAAAACTGACCGCGGAAGAGCTGGCCAAGAACCCGATCATCACCCAGCTGCCGGACTTCATCCGGCGCTATTACGAATCCGACCGGCCGATCGAATTGCGGCCCGTCGAGTTCCAGCGCTATTTCGGTACCGCCATTCCGGACGGCAAGATCAATATCTGGATCCGCACCGCGGCCAAGCTGCCGGACGACCCGGCGCTGCACATGTGCGCGCTGGCCTATGCCTCGGACTTCTCGCTGCTGGATTCGGTGATGGCGCGCTACGGCCGCACGCTGTTCGACGGCCGGGTGATGGCGGCGAGCCTCGACCACGCGATGTGGTTTCACCGGCCGTTCCGCGCCGACGAATGGCTGCTCTACAGCCAGGACAGTCCGAGCGCCCAGGGCGGCCGCGGCCTGGCGCGCGGCCTGATCTTCAAGCCCGACGGTACGCTGGTGGCGTCGGTGGCGCAGGAAGGCTCGATGCGCGAGCGGCGCGAAAGCCCCCGGCCTGAGTGAATTTTTTACGCACATGGTACGATGCTGCGAAAAGCCTATCTCGCAGGCAAAATTTCCGCTTATTTTCCACGCGCCATGCCGATAAGATTGGCATAGAGGTAGCTGCGTGAGGTTGGCCCAAGGCTGGCGCACAGACCGCCTTTAGCAGGAAAGTCAGTTCATGAAGCTCGTCGTTGCGATTATCAAACCCTTCAAGCTGGACGAAGTACGCCAGGCGCTCACCGCCATCGGCGTGCACGGCATGACCGTCACCGAAGTGAAGGGCTACGGCCGCCAGAAGGGCCACACCGAGATGTATCGCGGCGCCGAATATGTGGTGAACTTCCTGCCCAAGCTGCGACTGGAAATCGCGGTATCATCCGACCTCGCCGCCAAAGCGGTCGAGGTGATCTCCGCCGGAGCCCGCACCGGCCAGATCGGCGACGGCAAGATCTTCGTGACGCCGATCGACCACGCGCTCCGCATCCGCACCGGCGAGACCGACAGCGACGCGCTCTAACTGCTCCCCTTGCAGCTCCCTTGAAAGACCGCCGGCCCGGGGTCGCAAACCACCGGCAGCTGGATAATCCGGGCTACCGGTTGCGGCGCAGGGCTTTCGCGCGCTGCAGTTGGAAGGCCTCTAGATTACGCAATCCCGGCATTATTGCCTTGGTTTTGCGTATTGTAATACCTTATTTATGCCTGCCTCATAAGCAGGAATATGTCGAGAGCCTGTCATGCTTTTGTTTTAAGCAGAAATGGCTAGAGTTTGGGCGCGACCGAATAGCACACTTTGTCGCACCACGATGAAAGCTCGAAAAGCTGGGGATTCATAAACCGTTAGAGAATTCCACCGATCTGGCACGGCATTTGATTCTATCGAGGCTGGCTGTGCCCGCGTAGTGAACTTCTCCGCGTGGTGAACCTCAGTCGAGATCGCCCGACCGCATTTTTCGGCCGGGCCCAAGCGGGGATAGGACCCATGAAAATTGTTATGGCGATCATCAAGCCATTCAAGCTTGAGGAAGTCCGTGATGCCCTGACCGCCATTGGCGTTCATGGTTTGACGGTGACGGAAGTCAAAGGATATGGCCGGCAGAAGGGCCACACGGAAATTTATCGCGGCGCGGAATATGCGGTGAGCTTCCTGCCCAAAATCAAGATCGAGGTGGCTGTTGCCTCGGACCAGGTCGACAAAACCATCGAAGCCATCACCACGGCGGCAAAAACCGGCCAGATCGGCGACGGCAAGATCTTCGTCATCAACCTCGACCATGCGGTTCGCATCCGCACCGGCGAGGCCGATGCCGCGGCACTTTGATTTCGCGCTCATCCCTATCAATCAGGAGTCAAACACATGACGTTTAAGCGTCCCTCTGGCGCGGGATTGGCGGCACTCGCCGTCGGCCTGTTCGCCGCAACAGCGGCCTATGCCGATCCGACGGTCAACAAGGGCGACAACGCCTGGATGCTGACCTCGACGGTGTTCGTGCTGTTGATGACCGTCCCCGGCCTTGCGCTGTTCTACGGCGGCCTCGTCCGTTCCAAGAACATGCTCTCGGTACTGATGCAGGTTTTCTACACCACCTGCATCGTGATGGTGCTCTGGGCCCTCTATGGCTACAGCATCACCTTCACCGGCGGTTCGCCCTATATCGGCGGTTTCTCGAAGGCCTTCCTCTCGGGCGTCACGCCTGATTCGATGGCTGCGACCTTCACCGCAGACGCCAACATCTCGGAACTGGTCTATTTCTGCTTCCAGATGACCTTCGCCGCGATTACCCCGGGCCTGATCGTCGGCGCTTTCGCCGAACGCACCAAGTTCGCGGCGATTGCCTTGTTCATGCCGCTCTGGGTGACGCTGATCTACTTCCCGATCGCGCACATGGTTTGGTACTGGGCTGGACCGGATGCCATCGTCGCAGCCGCCAAGGCGCTCGCAGCAGCGGCTCCCGACGCGAAGGCAGCGGCACAGGCCAAGCTTGACGAAGTCATGGCCGATGCCGGCCAGGTGTTCCTGTGGGGCGCTCTCGACTTCGCCGGCGGCACCGTGGTGCACATCAACGCTGGTATCGCCGGTCTCGTCGGTTGCCTGATCATCGGCAAGCGCACCGGCTACGGCAAGGAGCTGATGGCTCCGCACTCGCTGACCATGACCATGATCGGCGCGTCCCTGCTGTGGGTCGGCTGGTTCGGCTTCAACGTCGGATCGAACCTCGAAGCTTCGGGCACCGCCGCTCTCGCGATGACCAACACGTTCCTCGCCACCGCCATGGCTGCGATGTCGTGGATGTTCGCGGAGTGGATCACCAAGGGTCACCCCTCGCTGCTCGGTGCCGTGTCCGGCGCGGTCGCCGGCCTCGTCGCCGTCACGCCCGCTTGCGGATATGCGGGTCCGATGGGCGCGATGGTGCTCGGTCTGGTGGTCGGCGTCGTCTGCCTGTTCTTCTGCACCGTGGTGAAGAATGCGATCGGCTATGACGACTCGCTCGATGTGTTCGGCGTGCATTGCATCGGCGGCATCATCGGTGCGCTCGGCACTGGCATCCTGGTCAACCCGGCCCTGGGCGGCACGGGTGTCATGGATTACGTCGCCGGCAAGGTTGGCGACTACGACCTGGTCACCCAGATGATCTCGCAGTGCAAAGCTGTCGCGACCACGCTGGTGTGGTCCGGCGTCGGCTCGGCGATCCTGTTCAAGGTCGTCGACGTCATCGTCGGTCTCCGCGTCAATGTTGAAGTCGAGCGCGAAGGCCTCGACGTCACCGAGCACACCGAACGCGCCTACAACATGTAAGCGCCACGGGCGAAGCTTCGGAAAACCGGTCTGGATTTCCGAAGCGCGCCTCAAGGAACCGGTTGGGGCACATACCCGGCAATGCTCCACCCGTCGAAGGGCTCCAGCGCAAGCTGGGGCCCTTCACCTTTTTGGGGGCTCTCGAACCGCAACCAGTCGCGGCGACGGAACTCATGAATCCATCGCGCGAACCCGCATTTACAGCCCGGATCGCCGATGGTTAATCGCGTCTTAACCTCGCCGTATCTATGGTGGTTTGATCCAATTCCGGTCGATCCCGTGGGGCGGTCGACCGCCCCGAAAGTTGGCGCTTGAGTATGGCAATGACCGCTTCTTCCCGCGCGGCGCAAGGATCTGGTCAAGGCGCGAGCAGTCCGGCCGATGGCCGGGACAGCGAGCGCTCGCCGTTCGCCCGGCTGACCGAGCTCTTGGCGCCGTATCAGCCCGGCAAGCCGCTGATCACGCTGTCGCTTGGCGAGCCGCAGCATCCGGTGCCGGATTTCGTCGGCCCGGTGCTGGCCAGATACACCGCCGATTTCGGCCGCTATCCCGCCGCCAAGGGCATCGAGCCGTTCCGCCGCGCCGCCGCCAGCTGGATGGGCACGCGGTTCGCATTGCCGCGTCCGCTCGATCCCGAAACCGAACTGCTGGTGCTGAACGGCAGCCGCGAGGGGCTGTTCTTTGCCGCGATCACGGCCGCCCGCTTCGTCGGCCCGCGCCACGGCACGCCGGCGATCCTGCTGCCGAATCCGTTCTATCCCGCCTATGGCGCCGGCGCCCGCGCTGCCGGCTGCGAGCCGGTATTTCTGCCGACCACGCTGGCGAATGGCTTCCTGCCCGACCTCGACGCCCTCGACGACGCCACGCTGGCGCGCACGGTGGCGATGTACATTGCCTCGCCCGCGAACCCGCAGGGCGCCGTCGCATCGCGCGACTATTTTACGCGTCTGAAAGGTCTCGCCGATCGCTACGGCTTCATCGTGCTGTCAGACGAATGCTATTCGGAAATCTACACCCAGGCCGCGCCCGGCAGCATGCTGGAATGCGCCGGACCGGACTTCGGCAATGTGGTGGCGTTCCAGTCGCTGTCGAAGCGCTCGAACCTGCCGGGCATGCGGGTGGGCTTCGCCGCCGGCGACAAGAAGTTTCTCAGCGTTTTTCATGAGCTGCGCAACGTCGCCGCACCGCAGGTGCCGGTGCCGCTGCAGCATGTGGCGATCGCCGCCTACAGCGACGAGGCCCATGTCGAAGAGAACCGCCGGCTTTACCGGCTCAAATTCGATCTCGCCGATCAGATTCTCGGCAACCGCTACGGCTATCGCCGTCCGGCCGGCGGCTTCTGCCTCTGGCTCGATGTCTCCGCTTATGGCGGCGATGAGGCAGCGACGTTGAAACTCTACAGAGACGGCGGCGTGCGCGTGGTGCCCGGAAGTTATCTGGCGCGCCGGCAACCCGACGGCAGCAATCCCGGCGCCGGCTACATTCGTTTGGCCCTGGTGCAGGACAGTGAAACAACGGCCGAAGCGTTGCATCGGCTGGTCCAGATTCTGGATTAGTCGCAGGGCGTCATGAGCACTCCGATATGAGCACAACAATCGAACGTGTGATTCCCCTGGTCGGGCAGTTGCCAGCGTCGATCCGCGAGATGCTGGTGCGACGGCTGCGCGAGCTGGCCGGCTTCGGCCTGATCGGCCTGGCCGGCATCGCCGCCGCGGCGCTGATGACATGGTCGGTGCAGGATCCCAGCCTCAGCCACGCCACCTCGCGCGCGATCCGCAACATCGCCGGCTATCCCGGCGCCATCGGTGCCGACCTCTTGATGCAGATCCTCGGCCTCGGCGCCATCATGCTGATCCTGCCCGTCGCAGTATGGGGCTGGCGGATGATGACGCATCGGCACTTCGACCGCGAGGCGCTGCGCATTGCCTGCTGGATTCTCTGCACCGTCATCGCCTCGGGCTTCGCCAGTTGCTGGCAGCACGGCGGCTCGTGGCCGCTGCCAACTGGCGTCGGCGGCGTGGTCGGCGATGCCCTGTTCCGCGCGCCGGCCGTCGTCTTCGGTCCGGTCGGCTTCATCTACCGTTTCGTGCTCGGCGTGATCCTGGGCACGGCGATGGTCGCGACCTTCCTGATGGCGTGCGGACTGGGATCGCAGCCGAAGGAAGAATTTGCTGCGGTCGAAGACGAGGACGCACCGTTCGAGGAAGAAGAAAGCGACCGCGGTTCGGTCTCGCTGGGCTGGGCGGTGCATGCCGCGATGAGCACCAAGGCGCGGATCGGCCGGCTGCTGTCGATGCTGTACGCCAAATTCGTGACGAGCGCACCGGAGCCGCGCGCCGCCTCGTTCGAGCGTCAGGAGCCCAATCTCGGCGGCCGCCGCAACAGTCCGTCGATTGCGCCGCAAAGCCGAAGCGATGAGGATGACGACTATCGCCACGATGACGATGACGATAGCGACGACGATGATGACGAGATCGAGGAAGCGCCGGCTGCCCGCGCGCCGCGCAAGAAGGCCGCTCCTGCACGCGAGCCGACCCGCAAGGCCTCTGACAAATTCGAATTGCCGTCGGTCTCGGTGCTATCGGCGCCGCGCGCCGCCGATCGCCAGCCGCTCAGCAAGGCCGAGCTGGAAACCAATTCACGGGCGCTGGAAGGCGTGCTCAGCGATTTCGGCGTCCGCGGCGAAATCGTCAAGGCCCATCCCGGACCGGTGGTGACGCTGTATGAACTCGAGCCCGCGCCTGGTATCAAGTCATCGCGCGTCATCGGCCTCGCCGACGACATCGCGCGCTCGATGAGTGCGCTGTCGGCGCGCGTCGCCGTGGTCCCCGGTCGCAACGCCATCGGCATCGAACTACCGAATGCGCATCGCGAAAAAGTTTACCTGCGCGAATTGCTGACGGTGAAGGACGGCAACGAATCCGCCGCCAAACTGCCGCTCTGCCTCGGCAAGAACATCGGCGGCGAATCCATCATCGTCGATCTCGCCCGCATGCCGCATCTGCTGATCGCCGGCACCACCGGCTCCGGCAAATCAGTCGCCATCAACACCATGATCCTCAGCCTGGTGTACCGGCTGCGGCCGGACCAGTGCCGCCTCATCATGGTCGATCCGAAGATGCTGGAATTGTCCGTCTATGACGGCATTCCGCATCTGCTGACGCCGGTGGTCACCGATCCGAAGAAGGCCGTGGTCGCCTTGAAGTGGGCGGTGCGCGAGATGGAAGAGCGCTACAAGCGCATGTCCAAGCTCGGCGTCCGCAACATCGACGGTTACAATCAGCGCCTGCTGGAAGCGAAGACCAAGGGCGAGGAACTCACCCGCACAGTGCATACCGGTTTCGACAAGGAGACCGGCAAGGCGATTTACGAGGAAGAAAAACTCGATCTCGAGCCGCTGCCCTATATCGTCATCATCGTCGACGAAATGGCCGACCTCATGATGGTCGCCGGCAAGGACATCGAAGGCGCGGTGCAGCGTCTCGCGCAAATGGCACGCGCCGCCGGCCTGCACGTCGTCCTCGCGACGCAGCGCCCATCGGTCGACGTCATCACTGGCACCATCAAGGCGAACTTCCCGACCCGCATCTCGTTTCAGGTCACCTCGAAGATCGACAGCCGCACCATCCTCGGCGAGATGGGCGCCGAGCAACTGCTTGGCCAGGGCGACATGCTCTACATGGCCGGCGGCGGACGCATCAGCCGCGTCCACGGGCCGTTCGTGTCGGACGAGGAAGTCGAGAAAGTGGTGCGCCATCTCAAGACCCAGGGCCAGCCGGAATATCTCGAAGCCGTCACCGCGGAAGAACCATCAGAGGAAGAAGGCGGCGCGGTGTTCGATGCTACCGGCATGGGGGCCGGGGATGGCGGCAGCGATCTGTTTGCGCAGGCGGTGCAGATCGTGAAGCGTGATCGCAAGGCCTCGACCAGCTACATCCAGCGTCGGCTGCAGATCGGCTACAACCGCGCGGCGTCGCTGATGGAGCGGATGGAGAACGAAGGCATCGTCGGCCAGCCCAATCATGCCGGCAAACGCGAGATTCTGATCGAAGAAGAAGAGAGCGGCTTTTGAGGCGTGACCCGGCCGATGGATAATCCCGTTTTCGAGTCGCGAAATCGCCACAGCGCCGGGTTAGCGCCTGCCTCTGCAGCAACGAATGCGACAACGACGAGAAATGCTGCCGACCGGACCGCAAAACGGATACCCATTCTGGCGCAAAGCGCGGTAAAATGGTCTGTATCTGCCGAACAGGACGACGCCTTGATGAGACCCGCGACCCATCATGCCGCAAACCGGCTCATCATTCGCGGCGGCATGCGTGTCGGAGCAATCGGGCTTGCCGTCGCCTTCGTTGCCGGCCTGTTGGTGCCATCGGCTTTCGCGCAGGCGATTCCGATGCCGCGACCGGCGCCGAAGGCACGTGGCGGCAATATCCAGATGTCGGCATCCGATCCGATCCGGCCGCCGGTGGCTATCGCGCCAAAGACCGCAACACCGCCAAATCCGGTGATCCCCGACCCGCGCCGCAACGTGCCGGCGAGTATTTTTGCGACTTTCGATGCCAACCAGAAAGCACAGGCCGGCAAGGTCAGCACGTATTTGTCGTCGCTCAGCACGTTGTCAGGTAATTTCGTTCAGGTCGGCCCCGACGGAAGCCGCACCACCGGCGATTTCTACATCCAGAAGCCGGGTAAGGTGCGGTTCGAATATGACGCACCGACAACGATTGCGATGATCGCCGATGGCTCGTCGCTGGCGGTGCGCGACAACAAGCTGGCGACCCAGGACATCTATCCGCTGTCGCAAACGCCGCTGCGCTATCTGCTGTCGGACCGCATCGACCTGATGCGCGACACCAATGTGGTCGCGGTCACCGCTGACGATCTCTACATCAGCGTCACCATCGAAGAGAAGAATGCCCTGGTCGGCACCTCCCGACTGATGCTGATGATCGGCACCAAGGACAACCAGTTGAAGCAGTGGACCGTCACCGACCCGCAGGGCTATGACACCACCGTGGCGATCTACAATCTCGACACCGTCAAGAAGCCCGATCCCGGCCTGTTCAAGATCGACTTCACCAAATATCCCGGCGGCAGCGCAAATTAACGCCTCATAAGATGTACAGCGTCCTCCTGAGCTGCGCTCTCTTTCTTGCGCGCCTCGAAGGATGACCGCATACACCGTCTCACATCCTTCCTTCCTTGCTTCCTTGCGCGCTTCCTTGCTTCAGACAAACACCGGATCTCCATGCGCTTCACCTTGACGACCTGGAATATCAACTCGGTGCGGCTGCGCATCGATCTCGTCGCCAAGTTCCTGGAGGAGGTGCAGCCGGACGTGCTGTGCCTGCAGGAAACCAAATGTCCCGACGATGCCTTTCCGCTGAAGCGCCTCAGGCAGCTCGGCTATGAGCACACCGCGATCAACGGACAGAAGGGCTATCACGGCGTCGCCATCATCTCGAAACTGCCGTTCGAGGCCAGCGACATCCGGGTGTTCTGCAACAACATCGATTCGCGCCACATCTCAGTGTCGTTCGGCGCCAAGGCCGGAATGCCGGCGCCTCTCGTCGTGCATAATTTCTACGTGCCCGCCGGCGGCGACATTCCCGACCCCGTGGCGAATCCGAAATTCGAGCACAAGCTCTCATTCCTCGACGAGATGAAAGCCTGCGAGCCGCTGCATCCGCGCGGCGATGCGCGCCATATCCTGGTCGGCGACCTCAACGTCGCACCGCACGAGAACGACGTCTGGTCGCACAAGCAACTGATCAAGATCGTGTCGCACACCCCGATCGAATGTGAGAAGCTGCTCGCCGTGCAGGGCGAGGGCGGCTGGATCGACGTCGCGCGCGAGCGAATTCCGCTGTCGGAAAAGATCTACACCTGGTGGAGCTACCGCGCCGCCGACTGGACGCTGGCCAATCGCGGCCGAAGGCTCGACCATATCTGGGTGTCGGGCGCGTTGAAGGAGACGATACGCGATTTCACGGTGACACGCGACGCGCGCGGCTGGGATCGGCCGTCCGACCACGTGCCGGTGACGACGGTGCTCGAGCTCTGAGGCGAACTACAGGCTGAGTTTCGAGCCGACCAGCATGACATCGCTGGCGAGCTGGCTGACACGGGTCGCCATGTCGTCGCGCAGCCGACGTGCCGCGGCGGGGTCGCTCTCGAGTACGCGCTGAAACAGACTGCGCGAGATCCGGATGATGGTGGAATATTCCAGCGAGATCGCGGTCGATGGCCGCTGCATCGCCACCATCAGCGCCAGTTCGCCGATCAGCGTGCCCGGACCGGCGATCACTTCGTAGTCGCTGCCATCGTCGAGGCTGATGCGAAACGCGCCGCGCTGAACGACATAGCCGCAGTCGGCATCGTCGCCGAGTCGAAACAACACCGAGCCGCGTGCGAATTCCTGCTGTTCGGAGCCGATCGCCAGCACGCGCAACGCCGCGGTGCCCAACAGGCGCAATGTCGGGACGCGCTCGAGCAGGGCAACATCATCATCGATCGACATGCAGGACCGGGTGATCGCGACGCATTAAAATGACCGACCACTAATGGCGAATCGGCGTCCGAATCGTATCACGGCACCAGCTTGTAGCCACCGGCTTCGGTCACCAGGATTTCAGGATTAGCGGCGTCCTTCTCGATCTTCTGGCGCAGGCGGTAGATGTGGGTTTCCAGCGTATGGGTGGTGACGCCGGAATTGTAGCCCCAGACCTCCTGCAGCAGCGTCTCGCGCGACACCGGCAGTTGGCCGGCGCGGTACAGGAAACGCAGGATCGCGGTTTCCTTCTCGGTCAGCCGCACCTTCTTGGCGTTGGCACCGGTGAGCATCTTGGAGCCAGGCCGGAAGCTGTAGGGGCCGACGGTGAAGACGGCATCTTCGCTGGCTTCGTGCTGCCGCAACTGGGCGCGAATCCGCGCCAGCAGCACGGCGAAGCGGAATGGTTTGGCGACATAGTCATTGGCGCCGGATTCGAGGCCCAGAATGGTGTCGGAATCGGTGTCGTGCCCAGTCAGCATGATGATCGGCGCCTTGAAGCCGCCCTTGCGCAGGCTGCGCACCACTTCGCGGCCATCGGTGTCGGGCAGGCCGACATCCATCAGCACCAGATCGGGCGAATTGGTCTTGGCAGCGAGCGCGCCCTTGGCACCGGTGTCGACGGCGGAGGCCTCGAACTCTTCGTGCAGCGACAATTGCTCGACCAGCGCTTCGCGCAAATCGGTATCGTCATCCACGATCAGGATCTTGCGGGCATTGGGCATTGCGACAATCCTTTGGACGGCTCTGTTGCGGGGGGAGCGGGCCGTCGAGCTGAAAAGTTTAGTCAGAACGCGTGTCCGATTGCGAAATCACCGCGTATCCTAGCGCAAAACCAGCAGCATTCTTGGCGAATGTACTGTGCAGCGCGAAATAGAGCATTTGCGGTGGGCAGCGCAATACGGAGTTCGCGATTCGGATGGGAAGTCTCGTTATTTCAGACACTTATCGAACAAGCTTGCGTGATCGAACGTTGTCGGCGATCCGCATTCGCGCAGCCGCCGGCAATCCGCTCCGCGGCTGGCTGGTCACGGATCGGCTGATCCTACCGGTCGCGCTTGGTCGCGGCGGAATCAAGGCGAACAAACGCGAAGGCGACGGCGCCACGCCACGCGGCACATTCCACCCTCTGCGGCTGTGGTGGCGGGCCGACCGGCACCCACGGCCGCGCACCCTGCTTCCGATCCGTGCCATCACGCCCACCGACGGCTGGTGCGAGGATCCAGCCGACCGGCACTATAACCAGCCGGTGCGGCTGGAACGCGACAGCGGCGCTGGCGACCGGTTGCGCCGCGATGATCACCTCTATGATTTCATCATCGAGATCGACCAGAACACCCGGCCACGCATCGCCGGCCGCGGCAGCGCCGTGTTCTTGCATCTCGCGCGCCCCCAATTTGCCCCGACCGCCGGCTGCGTCGCCATGACCAGACCCGCAATGCTGCATCTGCTAACGCGGATCGGGCCACGAACGAAGATCGTCATCGGGTAACTCGGAAGCCCGGATGATCGAAGCTCAATCCAGAATGCACAACGTGCAAGGGAACCTGGATTGCATCCGGCTACGGTGGCTTCAACGCCGCCCGAAAATCGCCGAACCGACGCGCACATGCGTCGCGCCGAACTGGATCGCGATGGCGAAGTCGGCACTCATGCCCATCGACAGGCCCGTCAGCCCGTTGCGGGCGGCGATCTTCGCCGTCAGGGCGAAATGCGGCGCCGGCGCGTCGTCCACCGGCGGGATGCACATCAGGCCGGAAATCTTCAGGCCGTAGACATCGCGACAGCGCGCGATGAAGGCGTCGGCGTCACTCGGTGCGATGCCGGCCTTTTGCGGTTCCTCGCCGGTATTGAGCTGCACGAACAGCTCGGGCGAGCGCTGCTGCAGAGCCATTTCCTTGCTTAACGCTTCGCAAATGCTGGGACGGTCGACCGAGTGGATCGCATCGAACAGCGCGACAGCTTCCTTGGCCTTGTTGGACTGCAGCGGCCCGATCAGATGCAGCGCAATTCCGGGTTGAGTGGCCAGCAGCGCCGGCCACTTGGCTTTCGCCTCCTGAACCCGATTTTCTCCGAACACCCGCTGACCGGATTGAATAACCGGCAGAATTCCGTCGGCTTCAAATGTCTTGGACACGGCGATCAACGTCACGGAAGCGCGGTCACGACGTGCTTCGTTGCAAGCACGGAAGATGTCGTACTCGACCGAGGCAAGTCGGTCGTTTGGTAAAGAAGGAGTTACGGCCGGGACGTCATGCACTGATTTATTTTCAACCAAGGCGCGAACTTTCGTGAGATCCATCAAAGTTTAGCGAATCCGGGAAAGGCTTTTTGAAGGCTTTCACATACCTATGTCCGCGGGGCTTAGGGGGCGAAGATGTCACGCATCAGCATCAACCGCAATAAAGCGAAGCTCAGGGGGCTGCTTGGGATTCGTGCGCGGCTGGTGCTGCTGGCGCTGATCCTGGTCGGGCCACTGATGGCGGAGCGTATTCGCGCACTGGATGCCACCCGCGCTGAACAGATCACACTCTCCGCGCGCGATTTCTCCAGCGTCGTACAACATAGCGCCGAGGCACAGCAGGAGGTTTTTGCGTCGGTCGAGGCCGTGCTGAAATCGTCCGCGTATATTTATACCTCCGCGACCCAGGTCAATCGAAGCTGTGCCATCATGCGCGCCAGCTTGCGCGGCGACATGCCGTGGATCCGCAGCCTGACGGTGGCCGGCAAGGATGGCACGGCGCAATGCTCGACCTGGCCCGACGTCGTTGAGCACGGTCTCAATTTTGGCGATCGTCCCTATTTCAAGAAAGCGCTGGCATCAGGCGAATTCGTCGTCAGCAACTATCTGTTCAGCCGCCTCACCAATCAGCCAAGCGTCATGGCTGCCTATCTGGCGCCCGGGATTACCCGCGACGACGACGCGGTGATCATCGCCGCGGTGAATCTCGACTGGATGTCGAAGATCATGAGCAAGCTCGGCGGCAAGCCCGGCGTGACGGCGGTGCTGGTCGACCACGCCGGCACCGTGCTCGCCGCGCCCTCCGACCAGGCCAGCATGATCGGCCGGCCCATGGAAAATCTCGCTCTGCTGCCGGCAATTGCGAAGTACACGCTCAATTCGGATCGTCAGACGGGATCGCTGTCATTTACCGCAAGTGACGGCACCCAGCGCGCAGTATCGTTTGCGGGAATTCCCGGCACCAGCGCACAACTCATCGTCAGCATCGACGAAGCGCGGGTCTCGGCGATTGCCGACCATGAAATCCGCACCGCCTATCTTCAGCTCGGCTTCGTCTGCCTGTTTGTCCTGCTGGGCGCGCTGGTGGTGGCGGAGCGGCTGATCATCAAGCCAATCGAGATGATGGAAGCCATGGCGCAGCGCTTCGGCCGCGGTGACTGGTCAGCCCGGGTGGCGCGCAACCGGCTGCCTGCCGAATTCATCCCGCTCGCCAGGGCATTCTACGGCATGGCGGCGCAGTTGCGTGGCCGCGAGCGCGAACTGCGCGCGAACAACGAGCAGCTCACCGTGCTGGCGTCGATCGACATGCTGTCAGGTCTGGCGAACCGGCGCGGTTTCCAGAGCCGGCTCGATTTCGAGTGGCTGAAGGCGCAGCAATCCGGCGACGATCTGGCGCTGCTGATGATCGACGTCGATCATTTCAAGCTGTTCAACGACACCTATGGCCATCCCCAAGGCGACGCCTGCCTCGCACGCGTCGGCGAAGCCCTGGCCGGCCTCGCCCATCACACCTCGGGCTTTGCCGGCCGCTACGGCGGCGAGGAATTCTGCCTGCTGCTGCCGAACACCGATGTGGCGCGGGCGGTGCAGATCGGCGAGATGGTCCGCGTCGCGATCTGGAGCTTGTGCGTCCCGCACGCCACCAGCGCCTATCAGCAGGTCACTGTCAGCGTCGGTGTGGCATCAGCGACGCCGATCCAACTGGAACAGCCGAAGGATCTGATCGAAGCCGCCGACGCCTCGCTCTACGCTGCCAAACGCCGCGGCCGCAACACCGTGGTCGAGCACGGTTTTGTCCGGACGTTCGGGACCGCAGCAGTGTCGATGGCAGGATGAGAAATCAGAATTTTGCCGACAGGCCGGCGGTCCAGGTCTGGACGCGTTCGGCCGTGTCTACGTTCCGTCCCTTGCTGTATGCGAGCGTGAAGGCGAAGTTGTTTGTGCTGTCGAAATAGAACGACAGGTCCGCTTCGAACAAGTCAAGGCGCCTGACGCTACCGGAAAATCCGTAAAGCATAGTCTCCGTGACATTGAGAACGAAATGCCCGTATTCCTCGGGGGAGGTGTAAGCAAAGCCGAGCTTCGTACCGGCGCGGTGGTACGACTGATTTGTGAGGGCCTGGACCGCATCGATTCCGACCTTGGTATACTCGCCGACGTAATCTCGAACGTCGAACAGAGGCGTCAGCCATCCAGCATTGTCCAAATGACCGATCCTGATGTCTGTGTTGAGCCGGAACGGCCCCTGTACGTAAGGCGTGTAGACGAAATTCAAACTCGCAATTTCGCTCTTGTCCTTGGTGTTCCAAAGGTATTGCGGCTTTGCTGAAAACACATTGTCGAGGCCGCTGATGCCCTTCAGAATCCCTTCGACGTTCAGCAAGGTTCCGACCGCGACAGTGTTGCTGTCGGAATAGACCGAAGGCTTCCCCGCCGCCTTCGTGATCGTTTGTGTAGCGGCGATGAAAGGAACGAGTTCTCCGTCAAAATAGCGAAAGCTCTCGGGACTCGGGATCGAAATTGGATAGCCGATCGCAGCCTGCAGGCGCGCGACGTTCGTCCTTGCCACTCCGTCTTGCGTATAAGTTATCGTCGCTGGCTTCACTCTCTGGAACACGCTTTTCACTTCGGGTCTCTGATCGTTCCTGTCGATCGCAAGATCATCCGAATTCGCACGCAGGCGAACAGGCAAGGCAAGTTTGTAGGGTTTTTCGACAACCGGGTAATCCGGCCCCACACACTTGATGACCGTGTTGTCGGAGATACGTAGATACTTCAGACCGATGGTCGGATCGGGCATGGAATAATATCGGCCGTTCACTGCCGTTGCCATCGCATCGGCGAAGCCCTCGCGCAGAGCCCGCAATGCGTCCGTTGCCGCCGAATAATCGATCACCGGCTTGCCGTTAACCGGCTTTTCTTTGGTCGAAGGCCCCTTGCATCCGGGGTCACCTATGCAGAACTGGTCATCGAGAAATATCCGCCGCCATTGAGGTTTGAATTCGGCCGGTCGCGTCGGACCATCGTCCGCGCTGATATAGAGATTCTTGGCGTCAGGACTTAGGATGATGATGCCCTTCGCCAATTTCGCTTTGTTCACGACACCGTCTTCGCAAATCTCGGACGGCGCGGGAAAATTGAAGGCCGCAGCAATGCAGGGTGTCGTGAGCACAACAAAAAGGCCGGCAAGGAGGCTCCTCTTCATTGGGCTCTCCCACGGAATGGGACCACGGCGTTTCTGATTTCTTGCTTTGCATCCGACACGGTGGTGTCGCTGTGTACCGTTTGTCCGACGGCGTGCGTGTCGAACGTATAGCCGATCGCTTCGAGGCACTCGCAGACTCCGGCCAAGAACAGCGGCACGTGGATATGAAGCTCGCCGAGTGTCTTTTCGTTACCTCGACCGTCGTTATTCCATTCCGGCTCGACTTCTTGCAGATAGCCGTTCACGCAACGCGTAACCGCCTGCGAAGGCGTAAGCTTCCGTGCGGCATCGACTGACACCGAAGCAGCGACATTCGGCAGATCGAGCCGCGTCGACGTTTTCTCAAGGAGATTTCCCGGTACGGCTGACGGCGGTGCTGGCGTCGACGGCTGCGCCGGTGGAGGCCGTCGAGCGGCCCCGGCTCTCGTCTTCTTCGGCTGCGGTCCCGCCTTTTTGGCTGCGGCCTTCTTTTTTGTTTTCGCGACCAGCCGCTTCGCCTTGCCCGATCTCTTAACCGCTGCCTTGACGCCCTTTTTGCTGGATTTCTTGCGCGATTTTTTCGCGCTGGTTTTGACCCTGCGCTTCGCTGCCTTGACTTTGCCGGCCTTTTTGGCTCGTTTTTTTGCTGCCTTCGCCTTCCCTGCTTTCCTTCGCAATGCCTTCGCCATGGTGCCCTCTCCCCGCTACAACCAGAAGGCGACCATTGGACACTAAAAAGCCGCACCCGGAACTCGACTTGTCCGGCGGCCGCTGAATTCCCTGAGATTGTACCAAAAATGCCACAACCGTTTGGCGCGCAATGCACGGCGCCTGGCCCACGAGTGCTGCCAACCAATTGACGTGACTGGGCCTTCATGGTCCTAGTCAGCGCCATTTGACGCCGACAAAGACCGAATCCCATGACCAACGAACGTTACAACGCCCGCGAGACCGAGCCGCGCTGGCAGCGCCAGTGGGACGAGAAGGCGATCTTCGCCACCTCGAATGCCGACCCGCGGCCGAAATACTACGTGCTCGAGATGTTTCCCTATCCGTCCGGCCGCATCCACATGGGCCACGTCCGCAACTACACCATGGGCGACGTGGTGGCGCGGACGATGCGCGCCAAGGGTTTCAACGTGCTGCACCCGATGGGCTGGGACGCCTTCGGCCTGCCGGCCGAAAACGCCGCGATCGAGCGCAAGGTCGCGCCGAAGGCCTGGACCTACGACAACATCGCCTCAATGAAGAAACAGCTGCAGACCATGGGGCTGTCGCTGGACTGGGCGCGTGAATTCGCGACCTGCGATCCCTCCTACTACAAACATCAGCAGAAGATGTTTCTCGACTTCATGAAGGTCGGACTCGCGGAGCGCGAGAAGCGCAAGATCAACTGGGATCCGGTTGACATGACCGTGCTCGCCAATGAGCAGGTGATCGACGGCCGCGGCTGGCGCTCGGGCGCGCTGGTCGAACAGCGCGAGATGAACCAGTGGGTTTTCAAGATCACGAAATATTCGCAGGAGCTGCTCGACGCCCTGGATACGCTCGACCGCTGGCCCGACAAAGTGCGCTTGATGCAGCGCAACTGGATCGGCCGTTCCGAAGGCATGCTGGTCCGTTTCGCGCTCGATGGTGCAACCGCGCCCAATGGCGAAAGCGAACTGAAGGTCTTCACGACGCGCCACGACACGCTATTCGGCGCGAAGTTCATGGCGATCGCGGCGGATCATCCGCTGGCGCTGGCAGCAGCGGCAAAGAACCCGGCGCTTGCGGAGTTCATCGCGGAAACGAAACGCCAGGGCACCGCGCAGGAAATCATCGACACTGCCGAGAAGCAGGGTTTTGACACCGGCATCAAGGCGATTCATCCGTTTGACCCCGACTGGAAGCTGCCGGTCTACGTCGCCAACTTCGTGTTGATGGAATACGGCACCGGCGCCATCTTCGGCTGCCCGGCGCACGATCAGCGCGACCTCGACTTCGTCAACAAATACGGCCTCGGCAACACGCCGGTGGTGTGTCCCGAGGGACAGGATCCGAAGACCTTCGTCATATCGGACATCGCCTATGACGGCGAAGGCCGCATGATCAACTCGCGCTTCCTCGATGGCATGACCATCGAGCAGGCCAAGAACGAAGTTGCGAAACGTCTCGAAGGCGAGATCCGCGGCAACATGCCGGTTGGCGAGCGGAAGGTGAATTTCCGCCTGCGCGACTGGGGCATCTCGCGGCAGCGTTACTGGGGCTGCCCGATCCCGGTCATCCACTGTCCGACATGCGATGTCGTGCCGGTGCCCGACAGCGATCTGCCGGTGGTGCTTCCCGATGATGTGACGTTCGACAAGCCCGGCAACGCGCTCGACCATCATCCGACCTGGAAGCACGTCACCTGTCCGCAATGCGGCGGCAAGGCGACGCGCGAGACCGATACCATGGACACCTTCGTGGACTCGTCCTGGTACTTCGCGCGCTTCACCGATCCGTGGAACGAGAAGGCGCCGACCACCCCCGATGTGGCGAACCGGATGATGCCGGTCGATCAGTATATCGGCGGCGTCGAGCACGCGATCCTGCATCTGCTGTACAGCCGCTTCTTCACCCGCGCGATGAAGGCCACCGGTCACGTCAATTTCGACGAACCGTTTGCCGGCATGTTCACCCAGGGCATGGTGGTGCACGAGACCTACAAGAAAGAGGACGGCACATTCGCCTCGCCGGCGGAGATCGCGATCGTCCCCGACGGCGACGGCCGGCGCGCGACCATGCTCGACGACGGCTCAAAGGTGGAGATCGGCGCGATCGAGAAGATGTCGAAGTCCAAGCGCAACACCGTCGATCCCGATGACATCATCGGCACCTACGGCGCTGACACCGCACGCTGGTTCATGCTGTCGGACTCGCCGCCGGACCGCGATGTGATCTGGAGCGAGGAAGGCGTGAAGGGCGCCTCGCGATTCGTGCAGCGGCTGTGGCGCATGGTCGGCGAAGCCGCCGAGCACGGCAAAACCGCGCCCGCCGCCCGCCCGGCCGAGTTCGGCGCCGAGGCGCTGGCGGTGCGCAAGGCTGCCCACGGCGCGCTCGACAAGGTCACGACCGGCATCGAAAAGCTGCATTTCAACGTCTGCCTCGCCCATATCCGCGAATTTTCCAACGCGCTCGGCGAAGCGCTGGCGCGGCCGGGCACCGCGGCGCCGGACATGTGCTGGGCGCTGCATGAGGCCGCAGTCATCCTTGTTCAACTGTTTGCGCCGATGATGCCGCATCTGGCCGAGGAATGCTGGAGCGTACTCGGGCAAAAGGGCATGGTCTCGGAGGCGCATTGGCCGCAAATCGAGCCCAATTTGCTGGTTGAAGACACCATGACCCTGCCGGTGCAGGTTAACGGCAAGAAGCGCGGCGAAGTGGTGGTGGCCAGGGACGCGCAGAATCCGGAAATTGAGGCTGCCGTTTTGGCACTCGATACAGTAAAACAGGCCCTGGACGGCAAACCCGTCCGCAAGATGATTATTGTTCCGCAAAGGATCGTGAATGTTGTCGGCTAGATCCCGCATCGTCGCCCGGCTTGTCGTGATCGCCACTTTGGCGGCGCTGACGGCCGGCTGCTTCCAGCCGATGTATGCCGAACGCAGCGATGGCGCCCCGGGCCTGCGCGACAAACTCTCGGGCGTCGAAGTACCGCCGCTGGCCTATGCCAATGGCTCGCCACAGGCGCGCGTCGGCGTCGCGATCCGCAACGCGCTGATGTTCAAACTGTATGGCAGCGCCACCGGCCTGCCGCCGAGCTACCGGCTGATGATTCGGTTCAATCCGAGCCGCACCTCGCTGATCGTCGATCCCAACACCGCGCTGCCGACCAGCGAGAATTACGGCATCGACGCCACCTATGGCCTGATCGAGATCGCCACCGGCAAGCAGGTGCTGACCGGCAACACCTTCTCGCGCGTCACCTACGATATTCCCGGCCAGCTGCAGCGCTTCGCCCGCGCCCGCGCCTTCCGCGACGCCGAGGACCGCGCCGCCGGCGAGATCGCCGACAACATCAATACCCGGCTGGCGTCGTTCTTCTTCGCCGGCACCTGAGCCACGTCTGGTGGTCGCGCTTCGCGGAAAAGATATCGACGCTTTTCTCGCCCGGCCGGATGCGGCGCGGCCGATTATTCTGCTCTACGGCCCCGACGCCGGCCTGGTGCGCGAGCGCGCCGACGCGCTGGTGAAATCCGCCGTCGACGATCCCAACGATCCATTTTCGCTGGTCCGCATGGACGGCGACGATCTCGCCGCCGAGCCCTCGCGCCTGGTGGAAGAAGCGATGACGGTGCCGCTGTTCGGCGGCCGCCGCGCGATCCGCGTTCGCGCCGGATCGCGCAGTTTTGCCAGCGGCGTCGATACGCTGGCGGACTCCCCGTTGAAGGATTGCCGCATCGTCATCGAGGCTGGCGAGCTCAGGCCGGAATCGCCGCTGCGCAAGGCCTGCGAGCGCGCCAGGACCGCGGTGGCGATCGCCTGCTACCCTGACACCGAGCGCGATCTTGCAAAACTGATCGACGATGAATTGCGTGCCTCAAATCTGCGGATCGCGCCGGACGCCCGCGCCTCATTGATGGCGCTACTCGGCGGCGATCGCCAGGCCTCGCGCAACGAATTGCGCAAGCTGACGCTCTATGCCCATGGGTCAGGCGAAGTCACCCTCGACGACGTGATGGCTGTGGTGGCCGACGCCTCCGAGCTGAAGATCGATCCGATCGTCGATGGCGCCTTCGCGGGAAATCCGACGGTGGTCGAGATTGAGTTCAACAAGGCGATGATTGCCGGCACCTATCCCGGCGTGATCATGTCGGCGGCGCAGCGGCAGGCCGCGCTGCTGCACAAGGCCAGCCTCGCGGTGGAAGACGGCGCCTCGGCATCGTCAGCCGTGGAGAGCGGATTTCCGCGGCTGCACTTTTCGCGCAAGGGTGCGGTGGAAAACGCACTGCGCAATTTCTCCGCGGCGCGGCTGGCGGGGATCATCGACCAGCTCGCGGTGGCCGCCCTCGACGTCCGCAAGCAAAACGCGCTCGGTGCCGTGATCGCGCAGCGCGCACTGATGTCGATCGCAGTGAATGCGCGGCGACGGGGATAGCCTCGCCGGTAGCCTGGATGAGCGAGGCGACATCCGGGATCACCGTTTCCACATGCGCGCCGGTCCCGGATGTCGCTTCGCTCATCCGGGCTACGGATAAGAACTACAAATCCAGTTCCAGCTTCTTGATGATCTCGTCGAGCTGATCGAGATCGCGGTACTTGATCTGCACCACGCCGCCGGGGTCGCGATGATCGACGCTGACCTTGAGGCCGAGTGCGTCGCTGACGCGCTTCTCCAAAGCCACGGTGTCGGGATCCTTGGCCACCTTGCCGACGCGCGGCTTCTGCGGCTTGCGCTCCGGCACGCCTTCTTCGTGGGCGAGCGCTTCGGTCTGGCGAACGTTGAGACCCTCGGCAACGATGCGCTTCGCGGCAGCAGACGGGTCGGGCAGGCTGATCAGTGCGCGCGCATGGCCCGCCGACAGTTCGCCCGATGAGATCAGCGCCTGCACATCGTCCGGCAGTTTCGTCAGCCGCATCATGTTGGCGACATGGCTGCGGCTCTTGCCGACGATCTTCGCTATCTCTTCCTGGCCGCGTTTGAATTCATTAGCGAGCGCGTGATAGCCCTGCGCCTCCTCCATCGCATTGAGGTCTTCGCGCTGGACGTTTTCGATGATCGCGATCTCGAGTGCGACGTTGTCGCTGACATCGACGGGGATGATCGGCACTTCGTGCAGGCCTGCGATCTGTGACGCGCGCCAGCGCCGTTCGCCGGCGATGATCTCGAAACGATCTTGTACGCCCTTCAGCGGCCGCACCACGATCGGCTGGATCACGCCGTGCTGCTTGATCGAATCGGCGAGCTCACCGAGCTCGGCATCGGAAAAGCTGCGCCGCGGATTGCGCGGATTGGCTTTGAGAAATTCGATCGGCACCTTGCGCTGCGCACGCGGCCGCTCGACATGCGCGGCTTCGCCGCCGACATCGCCGATCAGGCTTGCAAGACCCCGGCCCAATCGCGAACGCGCTTCATCGGCCATCGCCAGCTCCCTTGGACTCACTTAGCAATACTCCGCACTAGACGCTTACGTTTTGACACTGGTGGTAACCCCGTCATTGCGAGGAGCGTAGCGACGAAGCAATCCAGTCTTCGCTTGTAGCTCTGGATTGCTTCGCTGCGCTCGCAATGACGGACTCAAAATCATCGTCGCGATAGAAGCAACTTCAATGCGCGGTGCGCAGCTCGCGCTCGCGCTGGATCACTTCGGTGGCGAGTTTGAGATAGGCTTCGCTGCCGGTGCATTTCAGATCGTAGACCAGCACCGGCTTGCCGTAGGACGGCGCTTCCGAGATCCGCACGTTGCGCGGGATCATGGTGTCGTAGACCTTCTTGCCCATGAACTGGCGAACGTCGGCGACGACCTGGTTAGACAGGTTGTTGCGGGAGTCGAACATGGTCAGCACGATGCCATGGATCGACAGATTCGGATTCAGCGTCGAGCGCACCTGCTCCACCGTCTGCAGCAATTGCGACAGGCCTTCGAGCGCGAAGAACTCGCACTGCAGCGGCACCAGGATCGCGTCCGACGCGGCCATCGCATTGACGGTGAGAAGATTCAGCGACGGCGGGCAATCGATCAGCACGTAAGTGTAGTCAGCGTCGGGCGAGACATTGACGTTCAACGCGGCGATGGCATCGCGCAGACGAAACGCGCGATCGCGGATGGCGCCGAGTTCGAGTTCGAGGCCGGAGAGATCCATGGTGGAGGGCGCGATATGCAGCCGCGGCACGGCAGTGGCAACCACTGCATCGCGCAGCGGCGCTTCGCCGATCAGCACGTCGTAGGTCGAGCAGTTGCGGTTGCGGCGATCGATGCCGAGGCCGGTGGAAGCGTTGCCCTGCGGATCGAGATCGACGATCAGCACGCGCTCGCCAATGGCGGCCAGTGCAGTGCCGAGGTTGATCGCGGTAGTGGTCTTGCCGACGCCGCCCTTCTGGTTGGCGAGCGCCAGAATGCGCGGGTGCCCGGGCCCGGAATTTCCGCTAACTTCTTGATAGTGCTCATCAATTACGGTCATGCGCGGGGCCATGGGGTGCTGGGGCGGACTGGTCCTGCCGCTCGATGCGATCGAGTTCGACAATCCAGCCTTGTCCGCCGGTAAGGCTGGCATGGAGGCGTGGGCTTAGTTTCCAATATTTAGTGGCTTCGGTCAATTCCGCATCTACATCTTGCCCCTTGAGAAACAAGGCTTTTGTGCCCGCTTTCATCAAGGGTTCCGCGAAACCGATAAGGATATGTAGCGGAGCCACTGCACGGGCGGTGATGCAATCCACGCCATCGGGAAAACTATCCACACTATCCCCGATATCCGCCAAGTGAACTGTCCCCGGAGCTTGCGTGACCCGCAGCGCTTCGCGCAGGAACGCCGCCTTCTTGGCGTTGCGTTCGACCAGATGGACATGTCCGCCGGAAATTTCTGCCATCGCACAGGCCAGCACCACGCCGGGGAAGCCGCCGCCGCTGCCGAAATCAAGCCACGTCTTCGCGGCCGGCGCGACCGTCAGCAGCTGCAGTGAATCCGAGATATGCCGGGTCCAGAGATTTGGAAGCGTCGATGGCGAAATCAGATTGGTCTTCGCCTGCCACTGCACGAGTAGATCGACATAGCGATCCAGCCGCACCTCTGTTTCACGTGAAACAGGGGTCAGATTCAGGGCCGCGGCCTTGTCGGTATCAAGCCGGGGTGCTGGGGCAGCTTGCTGGGAGCGTTGGGCCATAGGCGTTAGGTCTGCGGACGATTGGGTTGGGAATGTGGGAGCCATGTCATACGCCCCGGCGCGCCGGGTATCTATCCTTTTGCGCAGAGCAATCGCATGGAGTCCGGCACCGTAACGTTTAGCATTTCCATTTGAGATGAACCGTCCGATCCACATGGATTCCTCATCCCGAGAGTATGACCGAAAATGCAGCTCGCTTTTTCGGTCGTTTGTTAAGACGCTCAACCGTCGAGCAAATTCGTCATGGCCGGGCTTGTCCCGGCCATCCACGTCTTTTCCAGTGCGATTGCTTCAAGTCGTGGATGCCCGGCTCAAGGCCGGGCATGACGAACTCTGGCGATGTGCCTGATTTTGTTGCCCGCATTTTCGGTCAGACTCTGAGGAGCGGTCGCTTGCTACCGCGTCTCGAAGGTCGGTGACAATCTCCTCATGGTTCGAGACGCGCTCAAGCGCGCGCTCCTCACCATGAGGACTGTGGTGGTCCGGCTCAATTCGAGAATGCTCGACTCGCCCGGCACGGCTGCCGATGGATTTGATCGGGATCAATATCCGGCGCCACCCGCCGACGTAAGAAAGAACGTCCCGGAGCAGATGTTCATGAGCCTCATAGCGCGAATCTTACTCTTGCTGGCTGCACCGATTGCTGCCTTGTTTGTCGCACGCGATGCGCTGAACTTTGGCGTGGTCCAGATGGTCGTCGCCACCATTCTATTTACCGCCATGGTCGCGGCGGCGGCATTCTGGCCTCGGCGGCGGCCCAGGTAGCGTCCGGCGGGGTTGTTCGCGCTTCATGAGTTCGAACTCACGCCATCCGGCCTCAGCGCCATAAGCCCTGTCTTGCCGCCCGTTTCAAAGCCGCAGCTTTCGTAAAAGCTGAGCACATAGGGATTGGCACATCCGCGCCCGGTGACCAGGAAGACGTGGTGGCAGCCCCTGCTCCAGGCGTCCTTAAGCGCAGACTCGATGGTGGCGCGTCCATGTCCCTGGCGCAGGTGGTCCCGATGCGTGCCGACGTTTTCGAGCAGCGCATGGGGCGCGCCGCCGCGCATGAGATTTGGCCCCGTTACCAGCAGACAGGTGGAGACAACCAGTCGGTCTATGACACTGACGAACAGCGCCGTATCCGTGCTGGCCAGCGTGTCGCTCCAGATCTGGCGGATACGATCTTCCGGCAGCGTCGGCATCGCGGGGTTCAGGTGTCGGTAGACATCCAGCAGCGAAGCCAGATCGCCATACTCGGCGCGTCTCGTGATCCGCATGTGCTGCCTATGGCGTTCGAATGCCGTTGTTTCACGTGAAACAGGATTACGCAGACACCACTGCAGGCTTCTTGCGGGACTCACGGCGCAGATACGCCGCCAGAATGGCCAATGCCGCCGGCGTCATGCCGTCGAGCCGACCCGCCTGCCCCACCGTGCGCGGCCGCGCCGTTTCCAGTTTCGAGCGGGCTTCATTGGAAAGCCCCGGTACCAGGCTGTAATCGATATCGGTGAGGATCAGCCCCTCGTCGCGACGGAAGGCGTCCACATCGGCAGTCTGGCGCTTCAGATACACGTCGTATTTGGCGTCGATCTCCAGATGGACCGCGATTGCTGGGTCAATGGCCGACAATTCCGGCCAGATCCCGCTTACTTCGGTCCAGCCGACATCCGGATAGGCCAGCAATTCGAATGCCGTGCGGCGTTGACCGTCGTGATTGAGGGCCAGACCGTGCTTGGCGGCTTCATTGGGCGTGATGGACAGCGACTTCGCCATCGCCTTCCCGGCTTCCAGCGCCGCCATCTTCGCCCCATGACGCAGCGAACGCGCTTCGCCGACGCAGCCGAGCGCAATTCCCTTGTCGGTGAGCCGCTGGTCGGCATTGTCGGCGCGGAGCGTCAGGCGGTATTCCGCCCGCGAGGTGAACATCCGGTACGGCTCGGTGATCCCGCGGGTGACGAGATCGTCGATCATCACCCCGAGATAGCCATCGGCGCGATCGAACACGACCATCTCAGCCCCGCTGGCGGCCAAGGCGGCGTTCAGCCCTGCCACGAGGCCCTGCGCCGCCGCCTCTTCATAGCCCGTGGTACCGTTGATCTGCCCGGCCAGGAACAGGCCCGGCAGTCGCCTGGTCTGCAGGGTCGGATCGAGTTCGCGGGGATCGACATGGTCATATTCGATCGCGTAGCCCGGACGGACCATGCGGACCCGCTCCAGACCCGGAATCGACGCCAGGATCGCCGATTGGACGTCTTCCGGCAGCGAGGTCGAGATGCCGTTGGGATAGACCGTGGTGTCGTCGAGACCTTCCGGCTCCAGAAAGATCTGGTGGCCATCGCGGTCGCCGAAGCGAACGATCTTGTCCTCGATGGATGGGCAATAGCGCGGCCCGCTGCTCTTGATCTGGCCGGAATACATCGGCGAGCGATGGACATTGGCACGGATCACATCATGGGTCGCCGGCGTGGTGCGGGTGATGCCGCATTCGATCTGCCGCGTCGTGATCCGGTCGGTCATCACCGAAAACGGCTCGGGCGGATTGTCGCCGGGCTGCATCTCGACGCCGGCCCAGTCGATCGTGGTGCCGTCGAGCCGCGGCGGAGTGCCGGTCTTCAATCTGCCGAGGGTAAAGCCGGCGCGCTCGAAGGCTTTTGACAGGCCGAACGCCGGGGCTTCGTCGACTCGGCCAGCGGGCCAGTTCTTCTCGCCAAGATGGATCAGGCCACGCAGAAAGGTGCCGGTGGTGATGACCACGGCGCCTGCGGAGAACTCGCGGCCGTCGCCGAGGCGGATGCCGGCGACCCGACCGTTGGCAATGATGAGGTCATCCGCCTCGCCTTCGATCACGCTCAGATTTTCGGTCGCGACGATCGCGGCCTGCATCGCGGCGGCATAGAGCTTGCGATCGGCCTGGGTGCGGGGGCCGCGGACCGCCGGGCCCTTCTTGCGGTTGAGCATGCGAAATTGGATGCCGGCGGCATCGGCGACGCGGCCCATCAGGCCATCGAGTGCATCGACCTCACGGACCAGATGGCCCTTGCCAAGACCGCCGATTGCCGGGTTGCAGGACATCGCGCCGATGGTGGCAAAGCGGTGGGTGACCAGCGCGGTCCGGGCGCCCATGCGGGCAGCCGCCGTCGCCGCCTCGCAGCCGGCGTGGCCTCCTCCGATGACAATGACGTCGAATGAATCTGGCATGGCGCGCGACTTCTAGCGCGGGACGGGAAAAGCGGGAAGTGAGAAATTGCAGGCAGTTGTTTCACGTGAAACAGAGCGCTCGGTGACCTCATGGAGAGGAGTGCGCTCTTAGGCGCGCGTCTCGAACCATGAGGCGTGCGTGGCCATCCTTCGAGACGCGGTCGCGAGGGCGACGCTCCTCAGGATGAGGTGGTAGCTGCGCCAGGCCCCGCACAGGCTTTCTGTCGTTTCACGTGAAACAATAAAATGAATATTTATTCAAAATTTAAAGAAATAAACAAAGTAATATTACTTCCCTATACAAAACTCGCGGAAAATCACGTCGAGGATGTCCTCGACATCCACCCGCCCCAGCAGCTGCCCTAATTTGTGCGCCGCAACACGAAGATCCTCAGCCATCAGCTCGGAATGTTCCGGCAAATCCACCGCACGCCCAAGCGCGTCCGCCGTCTGCCGCAGCAACTCGCGATGGCGGGCGCGGCTGATCAGCGAGGATTCGTCGTCGAAATGTAGTGCCGCAAACCCCGCAAGAGCCGAAATCAGCTCCGGAATACCTCTGCCGTTTGCCGCTGAGATCGAATGGCAAGGCCAACCGCGAACCAGGCCGATCGCCGCGTGATCCCCGAGGTCATCGACCTTGTTGCGAACAACCCAGAAGCCGGCCTGCCCCTCCGCCATCCATTGCTGCAGCCCGTCGTCGGTGCCGGCTTCGATGGGAGCCTGAGCATCGACCAACCAAAGCCGGAGATCGGCGTCGGCAGCACGGCTCCGGGCACGACGAACGCCCTCCTGCTCCACCGGATCGACGGCGTCGCGCATGCCCGCGGTGTCGATCACCGTCACCGGATAGCCATCGAGATCGAGGTGCAGTTCGATGATGTCCCGCGTCGTGCCGGCGTGCGGCGACACGATCGCCACCTCCCGCCGCGCCAGCTGGTTGATCAAGGTCGATTTACCGACATTCGGCGGCCCGGTGATGGCCACCACCAGCCCGTCGCGCAGTCGCTCGCCGCGCCCCTGCACTGCAAGCACGTCTTCGATCTCGTCGAGCAGCAGCTGCACGCGGGCCAGCGCCGGCGCGATCAATTCGGCGGGCACGTCGCCCTCGTCGGAAAAATCGATGCCGGCTTCGATCAGCGCGGAGGCCTCGATGATCTGCTTGCGCCAGTCGCGGGCCCTGTCGCCGAGCAGGCCCTTCAGCTGCCGCAATGCCTGGCGGCGCTGCCGGTCGGTGTCGGCATGGATCAGGTCGTCGAGCCCTTCGGCCTCGGTCAGATCAAGCTTGCCGTTCTCGAAAGCCCGCCGGGTGAATTCGCCGGGTTCGGCGGAGCGCACGCCTTCAAATTTCGACAGCGCGGCTACCAGCGCCGCCAGAACCGCGCGGCCGCCATGGATGTGAAATTCAGCAACGTCTTCGCCGGTCGCGCTGGCCGGCGCCGGAAACCACAAAGTGACAGCATCATCAATGGGTTCGCCAGCTGCGTCGGTCAGCAGCGCCCGCGAGGCAATGCGAGGTACGGGTATTTTCTTGGCCAGCACCGACAACACCCGCCTGGCCTCCGTGCCTGACACCCGCACGATGGCAATCGCGGTCGGCGGCCGGCCCGATGACAGGGCAAAGATGGTTTGATCGCGCGGATGCATCGCCTATTTGTCGCCGCCCCGTTGTAAACGCAAACGAAATTCGAATTAGTCTGATTTATGCTGCAGCCTTTGCTGCAATCTTTGCTGCAACAAATGCCGCAACATGAGCGGCCCCACACACCCGGGGACTACTCCTTGACCATGGGTCTCCCTCATCCTGAGGAGGCGCCACTTGGCGCGCGTCTCGAAGGATGAATGCTCTGCTCCATGGTTCGAGACGGTGCCAAGGGGCGCGTCCTCGCCATGAGGCCTGACTAAAACATTTGCCCGCCAAAACAAAAAAGGCGCCCCGGTTGCCCGGAGCGCCTTCTGTCCAATCCGGTCTCCCGGGATCAGGTATTCATCGACTCGAAGAATTCCGAGTTGTTCTTGGTGTTGCGGAGCTTGTCGAGCAGGAAGTCGATCGCGTCCATGGTGCCCATCGGATTGAGGATCCGGCGCAGCACGTACATCTTCTTGAGCAACTGCGGATCGGTGATGAGTTCTTCCTTGCGGGTGCCGGAGCGCGAGATGTCGATCGCAGGGAAGGTCCGCTTGTCGGATACCTTGCGGTCGAGGATCAGCTCGGAGTTGCCGGTACCCTTGAACTCTTCGAAGATCACTTCGTCCATGCGGCTGCCGGTATCGACCAGCGCGGTGGCGATGATCGTCAGCGAGCCGCCCTCCTCGATGTTGCGGGCCGCACCGAAGAATCGCTTCGGCCGCTGCAACGCGTTGGCGTCGACGCCGCCGGTCAAAACCTTGCCGGAGGACGGTACCACGGTATTGTAGGCGCGGCCGAGGCGGGTGATCGAATCCAGCAGAATGACGACATCGCGGCCGTGTTCGACCAGACGCTTGGCCTTCTCGATTACCATTTCGGCGACCTGGACATGACGCACCGCGGGTTCGTCGAAGGTCGAGGAAACCACCTCGCCCTTCACCGATCGCTGCATGTCGGTGACTTCTTCCGGCCGCTCATCGATCAGCAGCACGATCAGGTAGCATTCCGGGTGATTGGCGGTGATCGAATGCGCGATGTTCTGCATCAGAACGGTCTTGCCGGTGCGCGGCGGCGCCACGATCAGCGCGCGCTGGCCTTTGCCGATCGGCGCGACGATGTCGATCACACGGGCGGAAAGGTCCTTGCGGGTCGGGTCTTCCAGCTCGAGGCGGAAGCGCTGGTCCGGAAACAGCGGGGTCAGATTGTCGAAATTGACCTTGTGCTTGGACTTTTCCGGATCTTCGAAATTGAGGGTGTTGACCTTGAGCAGCGCGAAATAGCGTTCGCCTTCCTTCGGGCTGCGAATATGGCCTTCAATGGTGTCGCCGGTGCGCAGACCGAAACGGCGGATCTGCGATGGCGAGACGTAGATATCGTCCGGACCCGGCAGGTAATTCGCATCGGGCGAGCGCAAAAATCCAAAACCGTCGGAGAGAACCTCGACGACGCCTTCGCCGATGATGTCGGTTTCCTTGATGGCCAGCTGCTTGAGGCTGGCGAACATCAACTCCTGCTTGCGCATGGTGCTGGCGTTTTCGACCCCAAGCTCTTCCGCAAACGAGACGAGCTCGGCGGGCGTCTTGGCCTTGAGGTCCTGTAGTTTCATTTCCCGCATTGGGATGGTCCTGTGGAAAGTCGGGGAGGAGTGGGGTGCGAGGTGGCCGAAGAAAATGCGGACGCCAGAAGATCAGGAAAGTCCGCAGGTCTTCAGGAAGGAAGTCTTGAGCAAGGAAGGTGCTGAAGAGGCTTCAAGCCTGACATGGCGGCCGGTCGAATTCTAAAACCGGAACGAAACCACATCGCCTGCGTGGGGTGGGAGACCCCAATATATGAAATCGGATGACACCACGCAAGCAATTCGCTGCTGCCTGCTCGGGCAGCCGCTTCGTCAGAATGGCCTGACGATCACCAGGATCACGATGCCGATCATCAGGACCGTTGGTACTTCATTGATTATACGATAGAATTTCTGGCTTCGGGTGTTCTTGTCGTTGGCAAAATCGCGCACTCGGGCGCTGAAAAAACCATGCACACCAGACATCAGGATCACCAGCAGCAGCTTGCCGTGAAACCAGCCGGCCGTGAACAAGTGGCCCGCCCAGGCGAGGTACAATCCCAAAATCCAGGTCGCGGCCATCGCCGGATTGATGATCGCCCTGAGCAGCCGGCGTTCCATCACCTTGAAGGTTTCGGATTGCTTCGAGCCAATTTCGGCGTCGCAGTGGTAGACGAACAACCGCGGCAAATACAGCATGCCCGCCATCCAGGAGATGACAGCGATCACATGCAGTGCCTTGGCCCATTCGTACATCTCGAAAGCTCTCACTCGCCGGCAATCTTGCGCATCGTCAGCCTGTAACACCGGAACGTTCGGCCAAACATCGGCGTGACAGCGACGACGGATAAAGACCCGATCGACGGGATATCCGCAAGCGATCCTTTTCTAAAACAATACTTATAGATTCTTAGGTTTGAGTCTAAGTAGCGGTGGATTGGGCTCGCGCAACGCCATCCCGTTTTGTCCCGGGCTTATGCACATCGTCCCATGATTTTTGCAGGTACTCCTCGATTGAAAGAACGATATACCGCGCAGCCACTTGCGCGGCCCTGCCGTCGGTTTACCAAGAGACAAATCCACATAACCCCATTATCATTCGGGCAACCGCCGAACGTTATCCATTCATGAGGCCTGTGAAGAAGAATCCGAGTTATCCCGGACGCGCGGCGGCGGCGGCGGATCTCGCGGAAAAGCTCCACAGCGATTCACAGGACATACATGGTCATGGTGCCCGCCACCGGCAGCTATTTTCATCTCCATCTGGTTTCTGATTCGACCGGCGAAACCCTGATCACCGTGGCGCGCGCGGTCGCGGCGCAATACGCCAACGTCACCCCGGTCGAGCATGTCTATCCTCTCGTGCGCAGTCAAAAGCAGCTCGACCGCGTGCTGAGCGAAATCGAGGAAGCGCCGGGCATCGTGCTTTTTACGCTGCTGGAAAAAGATCTGGTCGGGCGGCTCGAAGCGAAATGCCAGGAGATCAACAGCCCGAGCCTGTCGATCATCGGCCCGGTCATGCAACTGTTCCAGGCCTATCTTGGTGCTTCCACCACCGGCCGCGTCGGCGCGCAGCACACCTTGAATGCAGAATATTTCAAGCGCATCGACGCGCTGAATTATTCGATGATGCATGACGATGGCCAGCACGTCGAAGGACTGGAAGAGGCGGACGTGGTTCTCGTTGGCGTATCGCGAACCTCGAAGACGCCGACCTCGATCTATCTCGCGAACCGCGGTGTTCGTGCGGCCAACGTACCATTGGTGCCGGGCATCCCGATTCCGCGTCAGCTCGAAATCCTGAAGAACCCGCTGATCGTCAGCCTGCATGCGACGCCGGAGCGTCTGATTCAGGTCCGGCAAAACCGTTTGCTGAGCATCGGCGCCGACCCCGGCAATGAGGACTATATCGATCGTCAGGCCGTTGCCGACGAAGTGACCTATGCGCGAAAGCTGAGTGCGAAATACGGCTGGGCTTTGCTCGATGTCACCCGCCGCTCGATCGAGGAAACCGCCGCGGCGATCATGAAGCTAATGGCCGATCGGCAGCGGCAGCGGCTCGCCGAATGACCGTCTGGCGTGGTGAACAGTCGCTGATTCTGGCTTCGCAAAGTTTTGCGCGGCAGTTGCTTTTGAAGAACGCTAGCATTCCGTTCGATGCGATTCCCGCCGATATCGATGAGCGCGAGATTCAGCAGGCATCAGGATTGAAAGCGCCGGGCGACATCGCTGCGCTGCTCGCGGAAAAAAAAGCGCTGTTTATTTCCACGAATAATCCCGGACGATATGTTGTAGGCGCGGACCAGACATTGGCTCTCGGCGAACGGCTGTTCAGCAAGCCATCCGGACGCATGCAGGCGGCCGAGCAGTTGCTCTCGCTCGCGGGTAAAACCCATGAACTGCACTCGGCCATTGCCGTTGTCCGCGATGGCGAGACATTATTCGCTGATGTGTCGGTGGCGCGGATGACCATGCGTGCCATGGACGAAGCTGCGATTGCTGCCTATCTGGATGCTGCGGGAGATGCTGTCACCACCAGTGTCGGCGCCTATCAGCTCGAGAGCCTTGGCGTGCATCTGTTCGAGCGCATCGAGGGTGACCACTTCACCATTCTTGGTCTCCCGTTGTTGCCGCTGCTTGGTTTTCTCCGCAGCGCGCACTTGGTCGCGATCTGAATCGAAGAGGTTTTGATGCTTGTACTGGGGCTGACCGGCTCGATCGGAATGGGTAAATCGACCACCGCAAAACTGTTCGCGGAGGCCGGCGTGCCGGTCTATGACGCCGATGCTACCGTGCACCTGATCTATGAAGGCGAGGCCGCGCCGTTGATCGAGGCAGCATTCCCCGGCACCACGGTAGACGGCAAGGTCGATCGCGCAAAGCTCTCGGCGCAGGTGATTCATGACCCCGCCGCGATGAAGCGGCTGGAGCAGATCGTGCATCCCTTGCTGGGCGCCCATCACAAGAAATTTCTCGACGATGCCGAACGATCCGGAGCCCCGGTGGCGGTGGTCGATGTGCCGCTGTTGTATGAGACCGGCGGCGAAAAGCGCGTCGATGCCGTTGTCGTGGTGACGACCAACCCGGAACTGCAGCGTCAGCGCATTCTGGCGCGCGACAACATGACGCCCGAGAAGCTCGATGCCATCCTGGCGCGGCAGCTCCCCGACGCCGAAAAGCGCAAGCGCGCCGATTTCGTGGTGGATACCTCCGATGGGCTCGACCCCGTACGCGCGCAGATCGGTGAAATTCTAGCCCAGGCTGCTAGGATGCCGCGGCGACGACCCTGATTCCCCTTACAGCCAGGCATAGACGATGCGCGAAATCGTTCTCGATACCGAAACCACTGGCCTCGATCCGCTGCGCGGCGACCGGCTGGTCGAAATCGGCTGTGTCGAAATCTACAACCGCATGCCCACCGGCCAGACCTATCACTGCCATATCAACCCGCAGCGCGACATGCCGCTCGAGGCCTTCAACGTGCACGGGCTGTCGGCCGAATTCCTCTCGACTAAGCCGCTGTTCTCCGAGGTGGTCGATGCCTTTCTGGAATTCATCGGCGATGCGCCGCTGGTGATCCACAACGCCTCGTTCGATATCGGCTTCATCAATGCCGAGCTCGACCGTATCAAGCGGCCGCAGATCCCACGCGACCGTCTGGTGGACACGCTGATGCTGGCGCGGCGCAAGCATCCCGGCGTGTCGAACCGGCTCGACGATCTCTGCTCACGCTATCAAATCGACAATTCCCGCCGCACCAAGCACGGCGCGCTGCTCGATTCGGAATTGCTGGCCGAGGTCTATATCGACCTGATCGGCGCCCGGCAGTCGCAGCTGATCTTGGCCGACGACGTTCCGGTGCAGCACACCGGTGGCATCAACGATGCGCCGCGGCGTCAGCGCACGGAACCGCTCGCGCCCCGCATTACCGAGTCCGATCGGACAGACCACCGTGCGTTTGTCGCCTCGCTGGGCGACAAACCGATCTGGAATGATTTTCTGGGCTGAGTTTGTCATTCCGGGGCGAGAGCAGCGTCAGCTGCGAGCGAACCCGGAATCCCGAGATAGTTGAGCAGGTCGGGATTCCGGGTCTGCACGCCAGCCGGCTTCGCCGTCTGCGTGCATCCCGGAATGACAGTGTCTAAGTCACGCGAATCCAGAATGTTTTAGTTCGACTTGCCCTGCTCCGCCTGGGCCTGCCGTTCCATGTTCTGGCGGTAGAGGCCGACGAAATCCACGGGGTCCAGCATCAGCGGCGGGAAGCCGCCGTCGCGCACCGCGGTGGCGATGATCTCGCGGGCGAACGGGAACAGCAGCCGCGGGCATTCGATCATGATCAGCGGGTGCAGGTTCTCCTGCGGCACATTGACGATGCGAAACACACCGGCATAAGCCAGCTCGAAGCTGAACATCACCGAGCCGGCGCTATCCGCCTTGCCCTCAACCGACAGCGTCACCTCGAACTCGTTCTCGGAAATGTTGTTGGCCGCAACGTTGATCTGGATGTTGATGTTCGGCTGCTGCGCCTGCGGCGCCAGCGAGGCCGGAGCGTTCGGGTTTTCGAACGACAGGTCCTTGGTGTATTGCGCCAGCACGTTGAGCTGGGGAGCGGAAGCCGCCTCGGGAGGGGTGCCGTTGCCGTTGGTCATAAAAATCTCCTGAAGCGCTGTCGGGCGAAGGGGAACCGGTCCGCAGGCGTTCGCGCGGACGGTAAAATGCATTTGTCGGGCGAGTGGCTATCATAGCCCCGTTGCGTTCGACAAGGACGACACCGCCCGCCCCCTGGCGAAAGTCGTCCGGCGCAACCGGGATTGCGGGAGCCTCGCGGCAAAACCGGTCGCATTTGCCTATAAATCGGGTTAAACGGTTGAAGGGGCGGGTTTTCCGGTTGCGATCCGATTTCCTCTGCCCGGCAAAACACGCTAGAATTCATCGAAATCGAAGCGGGGAGATCTCGACGGATGGCGGCTTTGCCGCAGCCTCGGGCCGAACCTCGCCATTGGCTGGCCCAGCTTTCATGCCTACATGGGTCAGGTCCACACTTGATATGGGTGCATATGGTGCCTGCAGTTCCCGGGAACGTTCTTTGGACCGTTCGGGGCGAGACATTCTTCCGCCGGGCTCAGCCCGGCGCCGATCAGAAAGCAATGCGACGTGGATATTTACACCATCATCTTCCTGGCGCTGGCGGTCTTCATTTTCCTGCGCCTGCGCAATGTTCTGGGACAGCGCACCGGGACCGAGCGTCCGCCGTTCGATCGCGCCGCCGCGCGTGACGTCGCGCCCGGCGTGTCGGACAGCAACGTCGTGCAGATGCCGGGTGGCGCCATCGACCCGACAACGCTGTCGCCGACCGCCGACGTGATCCCGCCGACCGATCGCTGGAAGGGCCTCGCCGAGCCCGGCACGCCGCTGGCTCAGGGCCTTGACGCCATTGTCGCGCAGGATTCCTCCTTCGACCCCCGACATTTTCTCACCGGCGCCCGCGGCGCCTATGAGATGATCGTACTGGCCTTCGCCAACGGCGACCGCCGCGCGCTGAAGGATCTACTGTCGTCAGAAGTCTTTGAGAGCTTCGACGCCGTGATCAAGGAGCGTGAGAAGAACGAGCAGAAGACCGAAACCCGCTTCGTCTCGATCGACAAGGCCGAACTGGTCAGTGCCGAGGTGCGCGATCGCAACGCGCAGCTCACCGTGCGTTTCGTGTCGCAGATGATCTCGGTGACCCGCGATAAAACGGGCGCCATCGTCGATGGAAATCCGGAAAAGGTCACCGATATCACCGATGTCTGGACATTCGCCCGCGACATCGCCTCGCGCGATCCGAACTGGAAGCTGGTTGGCACCGGCAGCGTTCAATAACGCATCCGGCGCCGGCCGACTTGCCGCGCTGTGCGTGATGGCGGCGGCATGGCTGCCTGTGCCGGCGACGGCGCGGGTCTCACATTTACATCCTAGCTGGCCGTTCGAAATCACTGGCAGCCAGTATGCGCCCGTCGCCTGGGCCGACATCGCCGGCTGGAGCGAGGACGATCACCTGCAGGCCTTCAAGGCGTTTCGCGCCAGCTGCAATCCGATTTCCGTGCAACGCAAGCCGCCGACGGATCCGAAGGCGAAGGATTCGAAAGCGCTGGGCATCTCGCTGCGCGATCCCTGTCGTGCCGCCAGGGCAAGCGAGATTCCCGACGACGCCAAAGCGCGTGCCTTCTTCGAAGCGAATTTCTTGCCGATGCGGATCTCGCGGCTCGGCGAGCCCGAAGGCTTCGTCACCGGCTATTACGAGCCGATCATTGACGGCTCACGCACCAAAACCGACGTCTACACCGTGCCAGTGTATCGCCGCCCGTCGAACCTGTTCGTGCGCGGCATGTCCCAGGCGTCCAGCAGCATGCCGAACGGCGGCGAGGTGTTTCGCAAGATCGGCCGCCGCAAGCTGGTGCCGTATTACGATCGCGCCGAGATCGAGGACGGCGCCATCGCCGGCCGCGGCCTCGAAATCTGCTGGCTGAAAAACCAGACCGATCTCTTGTTCACCCAGATCCAGGGCTCAGCGCGGGTGCGGCTCGAGGACGGCGGTATGGTGCGGATCAATTACGATGCGCATAACGGCTTTCGCTACACGCCGGTCGGCCGCATCCTGATCGATCGCAACATCATCCCGCGCGAGCAGATGTCGATGCAGCGGATCCGGCAGTGGATGGAGGAAAATCCGGATGGCGCCAACGAGCTGCGCCGGCAGAACCGCTCCTATGTGTTCTTCCGCGAGGTACAGCTCTCCGCCACCGACGAGGCGGTGGGCGCGCAGGGCGTGCCGCTGACCCCGGGCCGCTCAATCGCGGTCGATAAATCGCTGCACGTCTACGGCACGCCGTTCTTCATCGAGGGCGAATTGCCGATCGATTCCGAACAATCGAAAACGCCGTTCCGGCGGCTGATGGTGGCGCAGGACACGGGATCTGCGATCGTCGGCCCGGCGCGCGCCGACATCTATTTCGGTGCCGGCGCCGACGCCGGCAAGGTCTCCGGCCGGCTGCGCCATCCCGCACGTTTCGTGATGCTGGTGCCGAAGAGTCTCGATCCGGTGGAGAAAGGCCGCGCGCTGCCGCTGCCGCATGCACGGCCGTCGGAACACATCGCAAAACTGTTTCCGCAGAAGACCGAGCCGACAAAGCCGGACCCCGCGAAGGACGTCAAAGAGCCGCCCAACAAGACTCCCGAGAGCAAGGCACCGGACAGCAAGGCGCCCGACAAGCCGGTGGCCAAGACTCCAGTTGCCAATCCGGCAGTGGCGGCACCTGTTGTGAAGGACACGCCGTCGGCGCCTGAAACCGCGAAGACTTCAGCGCCGGCAACGGCTCAGGTCCAGCCGGCAGCGAAGCCGGTGCCGTTGCCCGAAGCGCGACCGGAGATCAAACCCGAGGTCAAATCGAAGCGCCGCGTGAATCGTCGCGTCCGCCATCATCGACGTCACCGTTTCTTCTGGGAATGAAGCGTTCGCGCCCGCCACAGCTGCTCGATCCCGTCACTCCACGCCGCCGGCGTGCGTTGAGTGAGGAAGAGCGCGCGCTGTGGGACAGTGTCGCCAAGCAGACCAAACCGCTGCGCAAGAAAATGCGCGTGGTGAAGGCGCAACCGGTCAGTGAAGAAGCGCCGGCTGCTGCGAAGCCTGCTGCCGCACGCAAGATTTCGCCGCCCATGCCAATCGCACAGCCGATAAAGGTGCCAACTCCGCCACCAGTCCCGCCGCTGGCGCCGCTCGGCCGCCGCGAACGTTCGCAGCTGTCACGCGGCCGCAAGGACATCGATGCGCGGCTCGATCTGCACGGCATGACGCAGACCCGCGCGCATCACGCACTGTTCGCGTTCCTGCAGCGCGCCAACCGCGATGGTCTGACCTTCGTGCTGATCATCACCGGCAAGGGCCGCACCGTCGGTGCCGAATCCGAGCGCGGCGTGCTGCGTCGCCAGGTCCCGCTGTGGCTCGGCCTGCCGGAATTCCGTTCGCTGGTGGTCGGCTTTGAGGAAGCCCACATCGGCCATGGCGGCGAAGGCGCGCTATATGTGCGGATCAGAAGGGTGAGGTAGCGCAATTCTTCCGTCATTCCGGGATGCACCCAGTCGGCGAAGCCGGCTGGTGTGCAGACCCGGAATCTAGAGATGTTCAGCTATCTCGGGATTCCGGGTTCGCGCGAGCTGCGCTCTCGCGACGCCGGAATGACACCGGAAACCCCCTACAGAATAAACCGGCTCAGATCCGCATTCTTCGCGAGGTCGCCGACATGCTTCTTCACATACGCTGCATCGATGTGAACGGTCTCGCCATTGCGGTCGGGGGCCGCGAACGAAATCTCGTCGAGCACCCGTTCCATCACGGTCTGCAGCCGCCGTGCGCCGATATTTTCCACCGTCGAATTGACGGCCACCGCCACATCGGCGAGGGCGTCGATGGCGTCGTCGGAAATATCCAGCGTCACGCCCTCGGTCTGCAGCAGCGCGACATATTGCTTGATCAGCGAGGCCTCGGGCTCGGTGAGAATCCGGCGCATGTCATCGCGGGTCAGCGCGGCCAGCTCGACGCGAATCGGCAGCCGGCCCTGCAATTCCGGCAACAGGTCGGACGGCTTGGCGATGTGAAACGCGCCGGACGCGATGAACAGGATGTGGTCGGTCTTCACCGCGCCATGCTTGGTGGAGACGGTGGTGCCCTCGATCAGCGGCAGCAGATCGCGCTGCACGCCCTCGCGGGAGACGTCGCCACCACTGCGGCCGTCGCGGACGCAGATCTTGTCGATCTCGTCGAGGAACACGATGCCGTTGTTCTCGACCACATTGATCGCTTCCTGCGTCAACTGATCGGAGTCCAGCAGCTTGTCGGATTCTTCGTTGACCAGCAGTTCGTGCGAAGCCTCGACCGTCAGGCGGCGGGTCTTGGTGCGCTGTCCCATCTTGCCAAAGATGTCGCCGATGGAGATCGCGCCCATCTGCGCGCCGGGCATGCCGGGAATCTCGAACATCGAAGGCCCAGCAGAGGCCTGGGTCTCGATCTCGATCTCTTTTTCGTTCATTTCGCCGGCGCGCAGCTTCTTGCGAAACGAATCCCGCGTGGCCGCGCTGGAGCCCGCGCCGACCAGCGCATCAAGCACGCGCTCCTCGGCGGCGAGTTGCGCGCGGGCCTGTACGTCCTTGCGCTTGCGCTCGCGCGTCTGGGAAATCGCCACTTCGACCAGATCGCGAATGATCTGTTCGACGTCGCGGCCGACATAGCCGACTTCGGTGAACTTGGTCGCTTCGACCTTGATGAACGGTGCGCCGGCGAGTTTCGCCAGCCGCCGCGCAATCTCGGTCTTGCCGACGCCGGTCGGCCCGATCATCAGGATGTTCTTCGGCAGCACCTCTTCGCGCAGCGAGCCGGTCAGCTGCAGCCGCCGCCAGCGGTTGCGCAGCGCGATCGAGACGGCGCGCTTGGCGTCGTGCTGGCCGACAATGAAGCGATCGAGCTCGCTGACGATTTCACGGGGAGAAAAGTCGGTCATAGGGTTTCGATCGTCACGTTGCGGTTGGTGTAGACGCAGATGTCGGCGGCGATATCGAGGGCGCGGCGGACGATGGTCTCGGCGTCCTTGTCGGAATCCACCAGCGCGCGGGCCGCCGCCAGCGCGTAATTGCCGCCGGAGCCGATCGCCATCACGCCGGCTTCCGGTTCCAGCACGTCGCCGGTCCCGGTCAGCACCAGCGAGACGTCCTTGTCGGCGACGATCATCATCGCTTCCAGCCGGCGCAGGTAACGATCGGTACGCCAGTCCTTGGCCAGCTCGACCGCGGCACGGGTCAATTGCCCCGGGTATTGCTCCAGCTTGGCTTCCAGCCGCTCGAACAGGGTAAAGGCGTCCGCCGTGGCGCCGGCAAAGCCGCCGATCACGTCGCCCTTGCCGAGTTTGCGGACCTTTTTGGCGTTGGATTTGATCACGGTCTGGCCGATCGAGACCTGGCCGTCGCCGCCGATCACGACCTTGCCGCCCTTGCGGACGGTCAGGATGGTGGTGCCGTGCCAGACCGGGGACGATCCGTCATGGGAAGCCGAATAGGATGCGTTCATGGAAACCCTCTTGAGCGCCTGATTTAGGCACTGGCCGTCGGCGTTGCAAATGCGGCGGATGGCATCGGTTTGGCGCCGGATTCCGGTCACCATAGCCGCAAGATCGCCTCCGAAAGCACCCTGCCGCGGTAGCGAAGCTGTCATGAGCCTGTTAAAAGGGCGCGTTTTCAGCATCCGGAAAGCGATTTCATGCGTAAGGCGACGATCAAGCGCAAGACCAAGGAAACCGACATCGAGGTCTCCGTGAACCTTGATGGCACCGGTGTGTCCCAGGCTGCGACCGGCATCGGGTTCTTCGACCACATGCTCGATCTGCTCGCCCGCCATTCTCGCATCGACATATCCGTCAAGGCGGTCGGCGACCTCCACGTCGATTACCACCACACCACCGAGGATGTCGGCATCGCGCTCGGCCAGGCGGTGAAGCAGGCGCTCGGCGACATGGCCGGCATCACCCGCTATGCCAGCATCCACATGCCGATGGACGAGACCCTGACCCGGGTCGTGATCGACATTTCCGGCCGGCCGGTGCTGGTGTTCAAGGCAGACTTCCCGCGCGACAAGATCGGCGAATTCGACACCGAGCTGGTGCGCGAATGGTTCAACGCCTTTGCCGGCAATGCGGGCGTGACTTTGCACGTCGAGACCCTATATGGCGAGAACAGCCATCATATCGCCGAATCCTGCTTCAAGGGTCTGGCGCGGGCGCTGCGGACGGCGGTTGCGATCGATCCGCGCAACGCCGGCGAAGTGCCATCCACCAAGGGTCAGCTCGGCGGCTGATTTGCCATCGTCGGGTTTTGCGGCGGAGTTTTGCCATGCCGGTCTACACAGTTCATGCGCCTCTGGCCGCAAGCCGAGAGGCCGTTGCCGCGACGGACAAGTTCGAGTTCGTGCGCGACGGCTTTCATTTTTGGGCGTTTGTCGCCGGCTTGATCTGGCTGGCCTGGCACCGGCTGTGGCTGGCGCTGCTCGGTTACATTGTGCTGTCGATCGTTGCCGAAGTCGCGCTGTCGATGCTGTCAGCCGGCGCCGGTACCCGCATAGCGGTGATGCTGTTGTTCGCGCTGTTGATGGGCTTTGAAGCCGCTAGCCTGCGGCGCTGGACGCTGTCACGGCGCAAATGGCATCAGCTCGATATCGTCGTTGCCGATGACGAGGAAACGGCCGAGCGGCGCTTCTTCGATCGCTGGACGGCGCAGCGCAGCCTGATCAATGACCCCTCCGCGATCGATCGCGGCGCGCCGCCGCCGACACGCAATATTCCGGGCCAGCCGTTCTCGCGCCCGCCGTCCGCGGCGCAAAGCGATATCATCGGGCTGTTTCCGCAACCGGGAGCGTCACGTTGAGCGTTGCCATCATCGACTACGGCTCCGGCAATCTGCACTCGGCGGCGAAAGCCTTCGAGCGTGCCGCGCGCAGCATGGACGTGCCCGACAAGATCGTCGTGACGCGCGACCCCGAAGTGGTGTTTCGCGCCGACCGCATCGTGCTGCCGGGCGTCGGCGCCTTCGCCGATTGCCGCAAGGGCCTGGATTCGCTGGATGGCATGGTCGAGGCGATGACCGAAGCGGTGCGCGACAAGGCCAGACCCTTTTTCGGCATCTGCGTCGGCATGCAGCTGATGGCGACCCGCGGCAAGGAGCACGTCACCACCGACGGGCTGAACTGGATCGCCGGCGACGTCGAAAAGATCTCGCCGCGCGAGGAAAACCTCAAGATCCCGCACATGGGCTGGAATACGCTCGACATGGTCCGCGAGCACCCGGTGCTGGAACGGCTGCCGCTCGGCCCGAAAGGCCGCCACGCTTATTTCGTACACTCCTATCACCTCAACGCGGCTAATGAAGCCGACGTGCTGGCGCGCGCCGACTACGGCGGCCCGGTCACCGCCATGGTCGGCAAGGACACCGCGATCGGCACCCAGTTTCACCCCGAGAAGAGCCAGCGCTTCGGTCTGGCCTTGATTTCAAATTTTCTGAAGTGGAAACCGTGATTCTTTTTCCCGCCATCGATCTGAAGAACGGCCAGTGCGTCCGCCTCGAGCAGGGCGATATGGCGCGCGCCACCGTGTTCAACCTCGATCCCGCTGCCCAGGCGCGTTCCTTTGCGTCGCAGGGTTTTGAGTATCTGCATGTGGTCGATCTCGACGGCGCCTTCGCCGGAAAGCCGATGAACGCGCAGGCTGTGGAGTCGATGCTGAAAGCCGTTACCATGCCGGTGCAGCTCGGCGGCGGTATCCGCGATATCGCCACCATCGAGGCCTGGCTCGGCAAGGGCATCGCCCGCGTCATCATCGGCACTGCCGCGGTGCGCGATCCCGCTCTGGTGAAGGAAGCGGCAAAGGCATTCCCGGGCCGCGTCGCGGTCGGACTCGATGCCCGTGATGGCAAAGTTGCGGTGGAAGGCTGGGCCGAGACCTCGCAGGTGACCGTGCTGGAAATCGCGCAGCGTTTTGAGGATGCCGGCGTCGCTGCCATCATCTTCACCGACATCGCGCGCGATGGCCTGCTCAAGGGCCTCAATCTCGACGCCACCATTGCGCTGGCTGAAAGTATCTCGATCCCTGTCATCGCTTCCGGCGGCTTCGCCTCGATCGACGACGTCAAGGCGATGCTGGAGCCGCGCGCGAAAAAACTCGCCGGCGCCATTGCCGGCCGCGCGCTGTATGACGGCCGCCTCGATCCGGCCGCCGCTCTGGCGCTGATCAAGTCCGCACGCGCGGCGGCATAGGAGCCATCATGTTCAAGGTGCGCGTGATCCCCTGTCTCGACGTCAAGGACGGCCGCGTCGTCAAGGGCGTCAACTTCGTCGATCTGCGCGACGCCGGCGATCCCGTCGAAGCCGCCGTGGCCTATGACGCCGCCGGCGCCGATGAACTGTGCTTCCTCGACATCAACGCCACCCACGAGAACCGCGGCACCATGATGGACGTGGTCCGGCGTACTGCAGAGGCCTGCTTCATGCCGCTGACTGTCGGCGGCGGCGTCCGCACGATCGACGATATCCGTGCGCTGCTGCGCGCCGGCGCCGACAAGGTCTCGATCAACTCGGCCGCGGTCAGCCGCCGCGAATTCGTCAAGGAAGCCGCGGAAAAGTTCGGCGACCAGTGCATCGTGGTGGCGATCGACGCCAAGCGGGTCAAACGCGCAGGCGGTGGCGAGCGCTGGGAAATCTTCACCCATGGCGGCCGCAACTCCACCGGCATCGACGCCGTCGAATTCGCCCAGGAAGTCGTCTCGCTGGGCGCCGGTGAAATCCTGCTGACCTCAATGGACCGTGACGGCACTCGCCAGGGCTTTGACATCCCGCTGACCCAGGCCATCGCCGACAGTGTCCACGTTCCGGTGATCGCTTCCGGGGGCGTCGGCAATCTCGATCACCTCGTCGAAGGTATTCGCAGCGGCCACGCCACGGCGGTATTGGCGGCATCGATTTTCCACTTTGGGGAATTTACCATTCGCGAGGCCAAGGACCATATGGTCCGGGCCGGACTGCCGATGCGGCTCGACCCGTAGGCCAAAGTCTGGCAGGAATTTGCGCTATCCAGCTGAGAAGGCGCCGAAATGGCCCGCTTTACGATCCACGACCTGGCCGCCACCATCGACGCCCGCGCGGCGTCGGGGGGAGAGGCGTCCTATACCCGCAAGCTCCTGGACAAGGGGGCGGAGCACTGCGCCAAGAAGCTCGGCGAGGAAGCGGTGGAAACCGTGATCGCCGCGGTCGAGAACGACCGCAATCACCTGATCAATGAAAGCGCCGACCTGCTGTTTCATTTGCTGGTACTGTTGAAGTCGCGCGGCGTCGCGCTCGAAGAGGTCGAGACGGCGCTCGGGCTGCGCACCACGATGTCCGGGCTGGAAGAGAAGGCGGCGCGCAAGCGCGAATGATCACGCGGGGCATGATCCCGAAAAGTGGATTCCGGTTTTCGGATCCAGATCATGCCCAATTAGATGGGAACTGCTTCATGGATATGCGGGCAGAGCAGCAATACAATCCCTACCGGAACTTTTCGCGCGAGCAGTGGGCAGCCCTGCGCGAGGATACGCCGATGACGCTGGAAGCCGGCGAGATCGCCGCGCTGCGCTCGATGTATGATCGCCTCGATCTCAGGGAGGTCGAGGAAATCTATCTGCCGCTGTCGCGTCTGCTATCGATCTACGTCACCGCCACACAGCGGCTGTATTACGCGCAGCGAAGATTTTTGGGCATCGAGGACCGCAAGATGCCCTACATCATCGGCGTCGCCGGCTCGGTCGCGGTCGGTAAATCCACCACCGCGCGTGTGCTGCAGGCGCTGTTGGCGCGCTGGTCGCCGCGGCCGAAGGTCGATCTCGTCACCACAGATGGCTTCCTGTTTCCCAATGCGGTGCTCGAGCGCCAGGGCCTGATGCAGAAGAAGGGCTTTCCGGAAAGCTACGACCTGCCGACGCTGCTGGCGTTTCTCAGCGACATCAAGGCCGGCCGTTCGCCGGTGCGGGCACCGGTCTACTCGCATCTGACCTACGATATCGTCCCCAACAAGTGGATCGAGGTCGAGCAGCCGGACATCCTGATCGTCGAGGGCGTCAATGTGCTGCAGACCGGCCGGCTGCCGCGCGACGGCAAGGCGGTGCCGGTGGTGTCCGACTTCTTCGATTTCTCGGTCTATATCGACGCCGATGAGCCGGTGCTGCGCGACTGGTATGTCCGCCGCTTCCTGGCGCTGCGCGACACCGCGTTCCACGATCCGCGATCGTATTTCAATCGCTACGCCTTGCTGTCTGACGAGGAAGCCACCGCGACGGCGCTGGCGATCTGGGAACGTACCAACCTCGCCAATCTCGAAGACAACATCCTGCCGACGCGGCCCCGCGCGACGCTGATCCTGAAAAAGGGCGCCGACCACGTGGTCGAGAATGTCGCGCTGAGACGGCTGTAGTTAAACCGCTCGCCACAGGTATTCCTCATCCTGAGGAGCGCGTCTTCGCGCGTCTCGAAGGATGGGCCACAAGCTCCACATGGTTCGAGACGGCGCTGAAGAAGCGCCTCCTCACCATGAGGGCCGCGAGCGTTGCTCAGATATTTCCTACGCCGCGTGGCGCGACGCATCGGTGCTGAAATGCTCGATGTAGCGGGCGCCGATGGCGGCAACCGGCATCACGATCAGTACGTCCGTTGTGCCGAACTGATGGTCGATCACCGCACCGTCGCCGATGTGAGCGCCGAGCCGCAGATAGCCCTTGATCAGCGGCGGCAGCGCACGCAGCGCCGCCTTGGCATCGATCGCCTCCTTCGCCATCCGGTTCATCTCGACATAGCGCGACGGATGCGCGCGGGCGCGCCAGGCTTCGGGGGCGCGGGCGTGGTGATGCAGGAACGACAGCGGCAGCGCCAGCCGGTCGGGATCGGTGCCTTCAAAGCTGGCGCAGCCGATCATCACGTCGAAGCGATTTTGCCGCACATAGCTCCAGATGCCCTGCCACAGCAGCTCGACGGTGCGCTTGTTGCGATAGCGCGGCAGCACGCAGGAACGGCCGAGCTCGAGAAACCGCAGCCCGGCGTGGCGCTCGATCATGCCCGACAGATCGAATTCGTTCTCGGTATAGAACCCGCCATGCTTGATCGCGGTTTCATGCTGCAGCAGGCGATAGGTGCCGACCACCGGCTGCTTGCCTGATAGCGATGGCTTTGCGGCATGGTCGATCACCATCAGATGATCGCAGATCTTGTCGAAGGCGTCCTTGTCGCGGCGCGCCAGCAGGGTGGCTGCGTCGGCGATGGCGGTGCCGTCCTTGTAGAATACCTTGTAGCGCAGCTTCTGCGCGCGCTTCACCTCGCGCTTGTCCTGCGCCAGCCGCACTTCCAGCGGGCCGAGCCGGCCGAGCGTTGCCGGTGGGGCCGGAAAACCGTCGACGGTTTCGATATGCAGCGGCGGCTTGAACCAGGTGATCGCAGTGTGCGCGGCCGCGCCCATGTTCTGCGGCCGCAGCATCTGCATAAAGCCCTGTTTCGGTCGCGCCAGTTCGTTGCCCTGCATGGCCATCCCCAACCCAATCACCTTGGGCCGCAGACATCCGATTCGAATCGATGCGGCCTTCAGGAATTAGACATCACGCGCGCTCAACAGCCGTGTGACGGCCGCATGGACGGAATATGACAACAGGGGATGATCAGGCTGCGAGGTGTCGCGACGCCGCAAGACCAGCCAGCGCTTCAGCCAGCTTCTCGCGATCCAGCGGCTTGACGAGGAAGCCATCCATGCCGGCTTCGAAGCAGGCATAGCGATCTTCCACCAACGTGTTAGCGGTCAAGGCCAGGATCGGTGTGCGCCGCCCGCGCTGGCCGGCCTCGCGGGCGCGAATCCGCTTGGCGGTCTCGATGCCGTCGAGCTTCGGCATCTGGATATCCATCAGCACCAGATCATAGGGCGTGCCGGCGGAATCCGATGCCAGCCAGGATTCCAGCGCCTCGTCGCCATTGGTGGTGATGACGGCGTGATGGCCGAGCCGTGCCAGCAACGAGCGCATCAGCAGCGCATTGATCTCGTTGTCTTCGGCGACGAGAATCGAAAGGCTGTGTGAGTTGGCCGGCCGCTCGGTCGCGATCGGCTCCTGTTCGAACAGATCATCGATCGCCATTGTTGGTGACGGCGTTTCCGGCGCCAGCGTCAGCCGCGCCGCCAGCGACGCCGCACGCAGCGGCTTCACCAGATAGCCGGTGAAAGCGGCGGTCACCGCGGGCTGCAATTCGTGCCGCATCGCCGGCGTAAACATCACGATGCGCTGGATCGCGTAGGGCTTCGCCATCTCGGCGAGACGTTCGACATCGGCGGCGCCCAGCGCCCGGTCGATCAGTATCGCATGCCAGGATCGCTCGGGCAGCAGCGCCTGCGCCACCGCGAGATCCGACACCGTGCAGGTCTGCGCACCCCAGCGCTCCAGCCGCCGTGCCGTCAACGTCGCCTCGATGGTCTGCGGCGCCACCAGCATCACCGACTGGCCGGTAAGGTCGGGCGCCACGAAGGTCTTGCGGTCACCATCGCCATCGCTGGCGGCCAGCGGGATCGATACCTCGAAGGTCGAACCGACGCCGGGCTGGCTTTGCAGCGTGATGCGGCCGTTCATGCGCTTGACGATGCGCTCGCTGATGCTGAGGCCGAGGCCGGTGCCGCCGTAATTGCGCGCGGTGCCCTCGTCGGCCTGTTCGAACTCGCGAAAGATCCGTTGCTGCGCTTCCGGCGCGATGCCGATGCCGGTGTCGCGCACCAGGAAGCTGATCTCGTTCGGCGAAATGCCGGGCTCGACGATCAGCGCAACGCCGCCGGTCGAGGTGAATTTGATGGCGTTGCCGGCGAGGTTGAGCAGCACTTGGCGCAATCGCGGGGCATCACCGATGACTTCCAGCGGCAGCCGCTCGTCCACATAGGCGGCGATCTCGAGGTTGCGGGCCTGCGCGCGCGGCGCCAGCAATTCGGTGATGTCCTCGATCAGCGCGGCCAGCGCGAACGGGCGTTGTTCGAGGTCGATCTTGCCGGCTTCGATCTTGGAATAGTCCAGCAGTTCCTCGATCAGCGACAGCAGCGCATCGCCCGATGTCTTCACGGCCTTGGCGTAGGTGGTCTGCTCCGGCGTCAGCGGCGTATCGAGCAGCAGTCCGCTCATGCCGATGATGCCGTTCAGCGGCGTGCGGATTTCATGCGAAGCCATCGCGAGAAAACGCGACTTGGCGCGGTTGGCGGCATTGGCGATATCGCGGGCTTCGCCGAGCGCGCGTTCGGTCTCGGTGCGATCGGTGACGTCGCGGCCGACGCTTTGCAGCTCGGCGGGATGTCCGGCATCGATGCGCACCAGGCCTTCGCGCCAGGCAATCCAGCGCGGCCCCGCTGCGGTGACGATCTTCTGGTCGTAGATGCTGGTGCCGTTGGGTTCGTTCGCGGTCTCGCCCTGTTCGAGAATCTGTAGCTCAAAGCGACTGCCGACCAGTTGTTCGCGCGATCGCTCCGCCAGGGTGCAATAGGCGTCGTTGACGAAGCTGATGCAGCCTTCGGTGTCGCGAATCACGATCAGGTCGCCCTGCGACTCAAACAGGCTGCGGGCGCGCTCCTCGGCCTCTTTCAGCTCCCAGTTGCGATCGACCAGCGCTTCGTTGTGAACCGCCAGCTTGCGCATCCGCTTGGCCATAAAACGCATCCGCATGCTCAGGCTGGCCAAAGCCACGCAAGCCACCGCGAACAGAAAGCTGGCGCCGATCGCAAAGGCATGCGGATCGTAGCCGGAATTTTCCGACCTGCTGCCGGCGATGAAGCCATAGGCGCCGCCAAACGCGGCCGAGAACATCACGAACGAGCGGATCGCGAAGCTCAGCCACGGATGGTGGCGAGCGAAGTGGCGCAAGCGTACCTTGATCCGGAAAAGCTTCACGACTACCCACCCCGACATTGCCTGTCATCGCCCGCGCTGCGTGGGCAAGCGTCCATCGCGATCTGGGCACGCGGGACGTCAGGGAGAATGCGGGGATGTCGTTGCCAACTGTTTGCGAGCGCGCGACTTCATCCCGCTCGCTACAGACATGGTTGATCAATCGTTAAAGTCGAATTCAGAGCGCCGCAGCCATATGGGCATGGCCGCCGCGGGCGCCGACGATCAGGGCCGCGGCGTCGCGCGGCGTGAAGGTCCTGGATTTCACGAAGATCCGGTAGTCGGCATTGCCGTTGTCGGAGAGGTAGATCACCGGCTCCGCGGCTGAGGGCGACGCCGAGATGGCGATGAAGCGCGTCGCGGCGGTGACGTCACAGGCACCGGCTTCCGCGCTGTCGATGTCATCGACCACGGCGAAGTCGGCGGCTTCGGCGGCATCGACGATCTGCACCCGCACCGTTGCGATGACGGGATCGTCGGTGAAGCTGACATGAAGCTGTGCCTGCCACGGTGTTGGAGCAATCTGTACAGAGGTTTCGCCGGTCGAGATGCAGGGCCGCGTGCCCGGCACCAACTCGCCGCGTGCGAAGAACGCGGCCAGCACCAGCGGAATCGTCGAAGCCAGAATTTTGAAACGCAACATGACACGCTACTCGCCTTGGCCCCAAGTTCCGGGGTTATGGTGAGCGGAGTGTAAAGAAAACTCGTTACCGTCGGGTTGACGGTAGCCGGATGGGCGTCTGTGCGGATGAAATCTTACGCGGCGCGGCGGACGTCTTCGGCCAGCGCCCGGTACGACAGCGCTTCGGCCAGGTGCAGCCGGCCGATTTTCTCGGCGCCGTCGAGATCGGCCAGCGTGCGCGCAACGCGCAGCACGCGATGATAGCCGCGCGCGGTCAGCCGCATCGTCTCGGCGGCGTCGCGCAACATCGCGAGACCCTGCGCGTCCGGCTGCGCCACCACTTCCAGCACCGACGCCGGCGCCGAGGCATTGGTGCGGACATCGGTCAGTCCGGCCGCGGCATAACGGGCTGTTTGAATATCGCGCGCCGCGGCGACGCGCGCGGCGACTTCGGCCGAACCTTCCGCGGGCGGCGGCAGGATCAGGTCGGCGGCGGTGACGGCCGGCACCTCGATGCGCAGGTCGATGCGGTCCATCAGCGGGCCTGAAATCCGCGCCTGATAATCCGCGGTGCAGCGGTCGATGCGGCCGCGCTTGCAGGCAAAGCCGGGCTCGAAGGCATGGCCGCAGCGGCACGGATTCATCGCGGCCACCAGCATGAAGCGGGCGGGATAGGTGACGCGGTGATTGGCGCGCGACACCGCGACCTCGCCGTTTTCCAGCGGCGCGCGCAGCGAATCCAGCACCCGCGGATCGAACTCCGGCAGTTCGTCGAGGAACAACACGCCCTGATGCGCCAGCGAAATCTCGCCGGGCCTGGCGCGGATGCCGCCGCCGGTCAGCGCCGCCATGCTGGCGGAATGATGTGGCGCGCGGAACGGCCGCCGCGCGGTGAGTGCGCCGTCCTTGATCTCGCCGGCCACCGACGCGATCATAGAGACTTCGAGCAGTTCGGCCGGTGACAGCGGCGGCAGGATCGACGGCAGCCGCGCCGCCAGCATCGATTTGCCGGCGCCGGGCGATCCCGCCATCAGCAGGTGATGCCCACCGGCGGCGGCGATCTCCAGCGCCCGCTTGGCGCTTTCCTGGCCTTTGATGTCGCGCAGGTCGAGCAAGGCGGCTTCGCGCGCATGCACCTTCGGCTGCGGCCGCGACAGCACCTGCGTGCCCTTGAAGTGATTGGCGATCTGGATCAGCGAATGCGCCGCGATGATCTGGATGTCGGGGCTGGCCCACGCCGCCTCGGCACCGCAGGCCGCCGGACAGATCAGGCCCTCGTCGCGCGCATTGGCGCCGATCGCCGCCGGCAGCACGCCGGCCACCGGCGCGATCGAGCCGTCGAGGCCGAGTTCGCCGAGTACGGTAAACCCCGCAAGCGCATCCGGCGGGATCGCGCCGATCGCCGCCATCAGGCCCAGCGCGATCGGCAGGTCGTAGTGGCTGCCTTCCTTCGGTAGGTCGGCCGGCGCCAGGTTGACGATGATCCGCCGCGCCGGCAGTGCCAGGCCGGAGGCGATCAGCGCCGAGCGGACCCGCTCGCGGGCCTCGGACACCGCCTTGTCCGGCAGGCCCACGATCAAAAAGTTGGGCAGGCCGGGCACGACCTGCACCTGCACATCGACGGCGCGGGCCTCGATGCCTTCAAAGGCTACGGTGGAAACGCGCTGAACCATGGGTGCCCTCGCCACAACCAAAGGTAGCGCGTTGCGGCTCTTTCCGCAAGAACATTAAGGGAACATCGGGCAAGAAGTATTGGAGTAATTCAGAATGTAATTCCGGGCACGATAGGAAAGTAATTAATCTAATACTACTAAGAATTACTTATAAATATCCTCGATATTTATGGTTAACCAAATGTTAACAGATAGATTTACTTAGGCGTAGCGTCGTTTACCTTGATCCGGAACTTGGGATTGGGGAGAATCACATGCTGCATCGGATTGGCCGGTTGCTGGGGTCGATGCTGGTTGTTTTGCACGCTGAGGCAGCACTGTCCGAGACCCCTGTGGCCCAGCAGGCTCCGGCCTTCCCAGCGGACCGCAGCGGCGCATCGGGAGAGGCGCAAGCGGGTGGAGGCTCCGGGATACTGATCCGGCAGGCCAGGCTTTCCTGCACCGCGCTGCCGCGATCGAACGAGGCTTTTGATCCGCCAACCACGTCGGCGCTTCCAGCCGCCGACAGTTTTGCCGTCCGCGAGCACTTCCGGCTGGATACCTCGCCGATGGCCGATGTGGGGATTTCCTGGCTCGGCGCGACATTCGCGCAGCGCTATGGCGGCAAGATCGAAAACCGCGTCGCCGATGCCCCGCTGCAGGTCTTCACGCTGGGCCGGGCCTCGCGCGATGCCGAAATCATCGGTGCCCTCGGGGATCGCCACGAGACGCAGCTCGGCGCGATCTGGTGCAGCCTGAGACTTCAGGCCCATGGCGAACCGGGCGCCCTGCTGACGACGGCCGTGCCCAATATCTTCTACGCGCGCGATGCCGCAGGTGTGCTGGGAGCCGTCGATGTCGTCTGGGGCGGGGCCGGGTGGGAGATCGGGGCGAGCCGCATCGATGGCGGGCGTCAATGGCCCGCTGGAATCCGGGTGTTCTCACGCGACTAGGCGCCTCCGCGGTGCGAATCAGCCCCGCTTCGCTTCAATCACGTCCCAGAGTTTGGCTGCCACGTCCGGCCCGCCCAATTTTGCAATGGCGCGAATGCCGGTCGGCGAGGTCACGTTGATCTCGGTGAGATTGCCGTCGATGACGTCGATGCCAACGAACAACAACCCGCGCTCGCGCAGCGCCGGCGCCAGTCGCGCGCAAATCTCGCGCTCGCGCGGCGACAGCTCGGTGGCTTTGGCCGCGCCGCCGCGCACCATGTTGGAACGCAGATCGTCTTCGGCCGGCACGCGATTCACTGCGCCGGCGAATTCGCCGTCGATCAGGATGATGCGCTTGTCGCCGTGCTTCACTTCGGGGAGGAAGCGCTGGATCACCCAGGGTTCCTTGAAGGTCACGGAAAACATGTCGTAGAGCGAGCCGAAATTCATGTCCTGCGGCAGCACACGAAACACCGCAGCGCCGCCATGGCCATGCAGCGGTTTCATCACCACGGCGCCGTGCTCGGCGCGGAACGAATTGATCTCCGCCATGTCGCGTGAGATCAGCGTCGGCGGCATCAGGTCGGAGAAATCCATCACGAAGATTTTTTCCGGCGCGTTGCGCACGCTGGCGGGATCGTTGACCACCAGCGTCTTCGGGTGAATTCGTTCGAGCAGATGCGTCGAGGTGATGTAAGCGAGATCGAATGGCGGATCCTGCCGCAGCAGCACCACGTCGAAGGATTCCATGTTGGTACGTGTGGATTCGCCGAGGGTGAAGTAGTCACCTTCGGCATCGCGCACCGTGAGCTTCTGCACTGGCGCCACCACCTCCTCGCCGCGCAGCGAAAGCTTGTCCGGGGTGTAATAGGACAGCGTGTGGCCGCGCTTCTGCGCCTCCAGCAGCATCGCAAAGGTCGAATCGCCGCGAAAGTTGATGCGTGCGATGGGGTCCATCTGGACGGCGACGTTCAAGGTCATGCGAGGGGGGTCCGGAGTTGATGTCGGGAGGAGGCGGATCAGGTGCTGGCGTCGAATGCCGCTAACAGATGGCGTGGCAGATGTCCCGGCGCAATCAGCATGACGTCGAAGCGCAGCTCGAATTCCGCATGTTCGGGATGCGCCATCAGCCAGGCCTGGGCGGCGTCGATGATTCGCGCCTGCTGCCGCGGCGTCACCGCATAGGCGGCGTCGTCGAGCCGGGCGCGGGCCTTGACCTCGACAAAGGCGATCAGATGGCGCTTGCGCGCGACGATGTCGATCTCGCCATAGGGGGTGCGAAACCGCCGCGCCTGGATGCGATAGCCCTTGGCCAGCAGCATCGCCGCGGCGCGGCTTTCGGCCGAGAGACCGGTATTGAACGCGGCGACGCGCTCGGGCGCAGCGACTTTCGCCGCCTTGGAGGGAGCGGAGGCGTCGTCAGTCTTCGCCATCGCCGCCTTCCTTCAGCTCCTTGGCCAGCTCCAGCGCGCGGGCATAGATCTCGCGGCGCGGCCGGCCGGACAGCTCGACGGCATGGGCGACGGCGTCCTTGACGCTGTCGCGCTGCAGGGACGCGCGCAGCATCTCGTCGAGATCGGCTTCGGTCACGGCCTGCGCATCGGCCGCCGGCGGGCCGATCACCAGCACGAATTCGCCACGGGTTTCCAGCCCGTCGGCGGCGGCAGCCAGCTCGGACACCGGCGCGCGGCTGATCTCCTCGTGCATCTTGGTCAGCTCGCGGCAGATCGCGGCGTCGCGGCTGCCCATGATGTCGGCGAGATCGCGCAACGTGTCCTGTACGCGGTTGCCGGAATCGAACATCACCAGCGTGGCGTCGATTCGCGACAGTTCGGTGAGGCGCGCGCGTCGCGCCATCTGCCGCGACGGCAGAAAGCCCTCGAAGAAAAAGCGGTCGGTCGGCAATGCCGCCACCGCCAGCGCCGCCAGCACCGAGGACGGCCCGGGCAGCGCAATCACATTGAAGCCCGCGGCGGAGACTTCGCGCGCCAGCTTGAAGCCGGGATCGGAGATCAAGGGCGTGCCGGCATCGGATACCAGCGCGATCGAGGCGCCCTGCGCGAGTTTTTCGAGGATCTTCGGCCGCGCCTGCTCTGCGTTGTGCTCGTGGTATTGCTTCAGCAGCCCGGAAATCGAATAGCGTTCGGTCAGCCGGCGGGTGATGCGGGTGTCCTCACAGGCGATGATGTCGACGCCGGCCAGGGTCTCCAGCGCGCGCAGCGTGATGTCGCCGAGATTGCCGATCGGCGTCGCCACCAGATGCAGCCCGGGCACGGCTTTCGGCGCCGTCAGCAGATGGCCGGAGATGGCGAAGGTCCGGGCTGAGGGTGCCGGGGCATCTTCGGGCGGGGTTGGGGATGGTGTTGCGCGCATGGCGGCAATGTAGAGGGAATCGTTGGAAAAGGCAGGGCCTATCCACACGTCGTCCCGGCCAAGCGAGCTCTTGCGAGCGCGAGCCGGGATCTACAACCTCTAACCTCGCTGGCGATAAAAAGCATCTGAAGACCCTTGGGCTCAGCGTTCACGGAGCCTGTCGTCGGGCCGGCCGGAGGCCGGACCCGTTGGCTCACTTGGCCGGGACGACTCGTTGAAACATTCGGGCAAGCTAGCGACGTTAGGCTGCGGTTCATACCCGGCGTGCCAAACACGGCCGGTTGCGGGGTAGGGCTGAAGACAAAGCTTTTGTTTTGGTTAACTTATTGCCGACAATATGTCTGAATCCGCTCCCCATACTATATGGTGTTGAGGTAGGCCGATCATGGTCGGCCGAGAGAAGAGAAGCGATGGCGGATCCGTTCAATCCCAAGTCCGGGCATAAGGGAGCGACCAGGCGAACGGCTGTCGGTCTGTTGCTTGGCGCGCCACTGCTCGGCGCCTGCGCCGGCGTGCAGCAGACCCTTACCAATACGTTCGGTACCGGCAACTCCGCGCAACCCGGTCCTGCGGGACCGGCGCAGCAGCCGCTCGCGGTCGGCACCGGCCAGGTCAAGGTCGGGCTGATCCTGCCGCTGTCGGCGTCCGGCAATGCCGGGATCGCCGCGCAGTCCATGAAGAACGCCGCCGAAATGGCGCTGGCGGAATTTCAGAATCCCAATATCCAGCTGCTGATCAAGGATGACGCCGGCAGCGCGCAAGGCGCACAGCAAGGCACCCAGCAGGCGCTCGACGAAGGCTCGGAAATCATCCTCGGGCCGCTGTTCGCTTTGTCGGTGCCGGCGACCGCGCAGCTCACGCGGACCCGCAACATCTCGGTGATCGCGTTCTCGACCGATTCCAGCGTCGCCGGCCGTGGCGTCTATCTGCTGAGCTTCCTGCCGGAATCCGACGTCAATCGGATTGTCGAATATGCCGCCTCTACCGGAAAGCGCTCCTTCGCCGCGATGCTGCCGGAAAACGCCTATGGCAATGTCGTCGAGGTCGCCTTCAAGCAGGCCGTGGCCCGCAAGGGCGGCCGCGTCGTCGCCTTCGAGAAATACGGCGCGGATCGTTCCAATGCGGCGCGCAACATCGCAGCGTCGCTGAGCGGCGCCGATGCGCTGTTTCTGGCCGACGATGGCGACGCCGTTGTTGCCACCGCCGATGCCTTGACGGCCGCGGGTGCTAACCTGCGCAATGTGCAGCTGCTCGGCACCGGGCTCTGGGACAATCCGCGGGTGTTCGGCAGTGCCGCCTTGCAAGGTGGGCTCTATGTCGCGCCGGATCCGTCTGGCTTCCGAGCCTTCGCTGGCCGCTATCGTACCAAATACGGTGCCGAGCCGGTCCGCACCGCGACGCTGGCCTATGACGCCGTGGCACTGGTTGCCGCACTGGCGCGGACCCAGGGCGGACAACGGTTTTCGCAGGATGTGCTGACCAACCCATCGGGCTTCGCCGGCATCGACGGGCTGTTTCGTTTTCGCGCCGACGGCAGCAACGAACGCGGCCTCGCGGTGATGCGCGTCGCGTCTGGCGGCGGCCAGCCGGTGGCAGGTTCGCCGAAGAGCTTTGGCGCGTAAGTCTTACGCCGCCAAGTCCGCTACCACCGCATCGAGCACTGGAAAACCCTCCTGCGTGACGCGCAGGCGGCCGTTCTCCTCGACGACGATCGCGCCCTCGTCGCGCAGGATCCGGATCCGGACGGGATCAAGCGCGCGGCCGGCCAGCGCCTGGTAGCGCTGCGGATCGATGCCTTCGGCGAGACGCAATCCCATCAGCAAAAATTCGTCGGCGCGTTCTTCGCTGTTGAGCAGATCGTCGGTGACGACGCCGTGGCCGGAGGACTCGACGCGCATCAGCCACGCCTCAGGCCGCTTCTCGGTGGCGATGGCGTGTCTGATGCCGTCGATATCGAGCCGGCCATGGGCGCCGGGGCCGATGCCGGCATATTCCTGGCCGCGCCAGTAGACGAGGTTGTGCTTGCACTCCGCGCCGGGGCGGGCGTGGTTGGAAATCTCGTAGGACGGCAGGCCGTGCTGTGCGCACACCTCCTGCGTCACGTCATAGAGGATGCGCGCCATGGCTTCGTCGGGTGTTTTCAATTTGCCGGCGGCATGCAGCCCGAAGAACGGCGTGCCTTCCTCGATGGTGAGCTGATACAGCGACAGATGCTCGGCGGCTTCCGAGATCGCTAGCTTGAGTTCGTCGGTCCACATCTCGGGCGTCTGGTCCGGCCGCGCATAGATCAGGTCGAACGAGTAGCGGTCGAACACGCTGCGCGCGATCGCCACCGCATCGAGCGCTTCGCGCGCGCTGTGCAAACGCCCCAGCGCTTTCAGCGAGGCGTCGTTGAGCGCCTGCACGCCGAGCGAAACGCGATTGACGCCCGCGGTGCGGTAGCCGCGAAACCGCGTCGCTTCGACGGAGGTCGGATTGGCTTCCAGGGATACTTCGACATCGGGTGCAACGCGCCAGTGCTTGCCGATGGCATCGAGAATCGCGCCCACCGTTTTCGGCTGCATCAGTGACGGCGTGCCGCCGCCGAGAAAGATCGATGATACTTCGCGGCCCGGCGTGCGTTGCGCGGTGGTTTCGATCTCGCGTTCGAAGGCGCGGGCGAAACGCTCTTCATCGATCGGCGCATGACGGACATGGCTGTTGAAATCGCAATACGGGCACTTCGACAGGCAAAACGGCCAGTGCACGTAAACGCCGAAGGCGTCCTGTTTTCCCTCAGCGCGGGTCAAGGCAGATCTCCGCGAGTTTGACGAAGGCGCGGGCGCGATGCGACAGGCCCATGCCCAGCGGCGGCAGGCCGTGCTTCTCGATCGCGGTCATCTCGCCGTAAGTCCGGGTGTGGCCATCGGGCTGGAATGAGGGATCGTAGCCAAAGCCGGCATCGCCGCGCGGCGGCCAGACCAGTGTGCCGAAGGCTTTGGCTTCGACTTCCTCGATATGGCCATCGGGCCAGGCGACGCAGAGTGCCGAGACGAAATGCGCGGTGCGCTGTTCGGGTATCGTTGCGCCGCGCTCCTGCAGCAGCCGTTCGATCCGCGTCATCGCCGCCGTAAAGTCCTTGCTCTCGCCGGCCCAGCGCGCGGAAAGGATACCGGGCGCGCCGTCGAGCGCATCGACGACGAGGCCGGAGTCATCGGCAAACGCCGGCAGTTGCGCGACCTGCGCCGCGGCCATCGCCTTGATCGCGGCATTGGCGCGAAAGGTGCCGCCGGTCTCGTCGGGTTCGCCGAGGCCGAGTTCGCCCGCCGACACCGCTTCGATGCCATAAGGCGCCAAGAGGTCGCGCATCTCGGCGAGCTTGCCGGGATTGTGGGTCGCGATCACGAGCTTGCCGGTGATTCGACGATGCATGATGTGAGCCTACTTCAGCCCGGGCGTTTGCGAAATGAAACGGGAGATCACGCCACCGCCATTTTCTGCAGTTCGACCAGCCGGCCGATGCCCGTTTGCGCCAACGCCATCAGCTTCAGGAATTCGTCCTGGGTGAACGGCGTCTTCTCGGCGGTACCCTGCACCTCGATGATGCGGCCGTCGCCGGTCATGACGAAGTTGGCGTCGGTGTCGGCCTCGGAATCCTCGGCGTAATCGAGATCGAGCACGGGGGTGCCGTTGTAGATGCCGCAGGAGATCGCGGCGATATTGTCGCGCAGCACATTGCCGCCGCCGTTCTTGAACATGTTGCGGCCCTTCATCCAGCCGATGCAGTCGGCCAACGCCACCCAGGCGCCGGTGATCGAGGCGGTGCGGGTGCCGCCGTCGGCCTGGATCACGTCGCAATCGATGGTGATCTGGCGTTCGCCGAGAGCTTCGAGATCAACCGCGGCGCGCAGCGAGCGGCCGATCAGGCGCTGGATTTCCACGGTGCGGCCGCCTTGCTTGCCGGCGGCGGCCTCGCGGCGGGTGCGTTCCAGCGTGGCGCGGGGCAGCATGCCGTATTCGGCAGTGACCCAGCCGCGGCCCTGGCCCTTGAGCCACGGCGGCAAGCGCTCTTCCAGGGTCGCCGTCACCAGCACGTGGGTGTCGCCGAACTTCACCATGCAGGAGCCTTCGGCATATTTGACCACGCCGCGTTCCAGCGACACGGCGCGCAGTTCATCGGGCGCACGACGGCTTGGCCGCATGGGAAAATCCTTCCGAAAATTGAATAAAAGCCTGTTCGCGGAGCTTTTAGGGGGGTGGGGCGGCAGCGGCAAGGCCTGAGGGGGCCTATTGCCGCAATGGGCGCTTGTAACTGGCCGTCAGGAGCGACAAATTGAGATCTGTAGAGGGAGTTGTCCATTGGCCCATCACGATCCGATCGGCCTGATCGCGCCACATGCCGGGCTAGCGCAGCTCAACGAGCGCTCGCGCGAGATTTTCCGGCAAATCGTCGAGAGTTATCTCGCGACCGGCGAACCCGTGGGTTCCCGCAACATCTCCCGCCTGATCACGGTTCCCCTGTCGCCGGCCTCGGTCCGCAACGTGATGTCGGATCTGGAGCAGCTCGGCCTGATCTATGCGCCACATACCTCCGCCGGCCGGCTGCCGACCGAACTGGGGCTGCGGTTCTTCGTTGATGCCTTGATGCAGGTCGGCGACCTCACCGAACCGGAGCGGCAGTCGATCCAGGCCCAGCTGAACTCGGTCGGTAAAGTGCAGTCGGTGGAAGCGGCTCTCGGCGAGGCGCTGACCCGGCTGTCCGGCCTGACCCGGGCCGCGGCGGTGGTTCTGACTGCCAAGTCGAATTCGCGGCTGAAACACATCGAATTCGTCCGTCTGGAGCCGGAACGGGCGCTGGTGGTGCTGGTCGCCGAGGATGGTCAGGTCGAAAACCGCGTGCTGGCGCTGCCGCCGGGGGTGCCGTCATCGGCGCTGACCGAGGCCTCGAACTTCCTCAATTCGCGGATTCGCGGCCGCACCCTGGCCGAAGCCCGGCTGGAACTGGAAACCGCGCTGGCGCAGAGCCGCATCGAGCTGGATCAGCTGACCCAGAAGGTGATCGCCGCCGGTATCGCCAGTTGGTCCGGCGGCAACAGCGACGAGCGCCAGCTGATCGTGCGCGGCCAGGCCAATCTGCTGGACGACCTGCATGCGCTGGAGGATCTGGAGCGGGTCCGGCTGCTGTTCGACGATCTCGAGAGCAAGCGCGAGGTCATCGACCTGTTGGGCCGCGCTGAAACCGCCGAGGGCGTGAGAATCTTCATCGGCTCGGAAAACAAGCTGTTTTCGCTGTCGGGTTCCTCCACCATCATCGCACCGTACAGCGATGGCGCCGGCCATATCGTCGGCGTTCTCGGCGTGATCGGTCCGACCCGGCTGAATTATGCCCGGGTGATCCCGATGGTCGATTACGCCGCCCGCATCGTCAGCCGCATGCTCGGCGGCTGATCGGGACCGTGGATTCGCGGTTGTGCTTGATTTTTGGCCTGCAAACCACGATATCCCGCTCAGCAACTCCCCCCATTCGACGTGTTTTTTGAGAAGGCAGCGTGATGACTGATTCCAACGGGCCAAACGACAACCCGGGCAAGCCGGCTGAGGCGGCCGAACCAGTGGTCTCAAAACCCTACATCATGCCGGACGATCCGGAGCCGAATTCGGTCGAGGCGCTGACCAAGGAAGCCGCGGAATCCCGCGACAAGATGCTGCGGACGCTGGCGGAGATGGAAAACCTGCGCAAGCGCACCCAGCGCGAAGTCGCCGACGGCCGCACCTATGCGATCGCCAATTTCGCCCGCGACGTACTCGACATCGCCGACAACCTGCAGCGCGCCCTCGATGCGGTGCCCGCTGACACCAAGGCGGCGGCCGATCCCGGCCTGAAGGCGCTGATCGAAGGCGTCGAGCTCACCGAACGCTCGCTGCTCAACACGCTGGAAAAGAACGGCGTGAAAAAGTTCGATCCGTCCGGCGAGAAGTTCGATCCGAACTTCCAGCAGGCGATGTACGAAGTGCCGGACTCCTCTGTGCCCGCGGGCACCGTGGTCCAGGTCGTGCAGGCCGGCTATACCATCGGCGATCGCGTGCTGCGCCCGGCGCTGGTGGCGGTGTCGAAGGGCGGCGCCAAGGTGGCTGCGTCGGAGTAGGCTTCCGGGCCTACGCCACCAGATCGGCTGACTGAATCCGCTTCACCCCCGCCTTGGCCATGTCGGCCCAGGCTTTCGCCAGCGAACCCTGGGTGTCGATGCCGCGGCAGGCGTCTTCGATCACGTAGGTATCGAAGCCGGCCTTGCGGGCGTCGAGCGCCGACCATGCGACGCAGAAATCGGTGGCGAGGCCGGCGATGAACACGCGCTGCAGCTTTCGCGCTTTCAGATAGCTGGCAAGGCCCGTAGTGGTCTTGCCGTCGGCTTCGGTGAAGGCCGAATAGCTGTCGACGTCCTTGTTGAATCCCTTGCGCAGGATCAGTTCGGCATGCGGGATCGCGAGATCCTTCGACAGGCCGGCGCCGTCGGTGCCTTGCACGCAGTGGTCCGGCCACAGCACCTGCTTGCCGTATTTCAGGTCGATGACCTCGAACGGCTTCTTGCCGCTATGGCTGGAGGCGAAGGAAATGTGGCCCGGTGTGTGCCAGTCCTGCGTCATCACCACATCCGCGAATTTCTTGGCGATGCCGTTGATGATCGGGACGACCTTGTCGCCGTCCTTCACCGCAAGGCTGCCGCCGGGCAGGAAGCAGTTCTGAACGTCAATCACCAGTAGCACCGAGGTGCGATCGAGGCTGATCTTGCCGGCGGCCCATAGCGCCTTCGGCACCAGCCCGGCCGCGGCGAGCGTGCCCAATCCCGCGAAAACCTGTCGTCTGTCGCGCATCGCTGATCTCCCGTACCGGTTTCACCCAGCAAATCAGGTCGCTGGCGGAACGTAAAGACGGCGGCTTCGCAAATTGCCGAAACAGCTTGTTAACGGCGTTTGGCTAGCGTTGCCGGCATTCAGCGGGACGCCGCCATGACCATGAATATTGACGCCGGCCGCCGCCTCGTGCGCGGCCGTCCGGCCATTTCCGACATGTCGTCGCGGTTGCACTGGCTCGCGCTGGCCGCGGTATTCGCGGTGGCGATTTTGCTGCGTCATGTGGTGGCTGCCAATACCGATGTGAGCTGGCTGCTGATTGTCGGCGAGCGCGTGCTCGATGGCCAGCGGCTCTATGCCGATATCCTCGAGACCAATCCGCCGATGGCCGTGCTGGTCTATATTCCCGGCATCGCGCTGGCCCGCGCGCTCGGGCTGCGGCCGGAACTGGTGACCGACGGCCTGATCTTCCTGATGGCGGCGGTATCGCTCGGGGCGACCGCGCGCATCCTGCAACGCGCGGCAGTAACGAACGGAATGCGGTGCTGGCCGCTCGCGCTGCTGGCCGCCGCGGTGCTGACGATTCTGCCGATGCATGTGTTCGGTCAGCGCGAGCACATTGCGCTGCTGACGTTGTTGCCGGCGCTCGCGGTCTATGTCTTACGCGGCCAGCGCGAATCCGTGCCGCTCTGGGCGATGGTGATCGCCGGCCTCGGCGCCAGCGTTACGCTGACGTTCAAGCCGTATTTCGTCTTTGCCGTCGGCTTCTGCATCGTCGCTGCGGCACTACGCGCGCGGTCGTGGCGGGTTCTGTTCGCGCCGGAAAACTTTCTCGCCGCGGCGCTGGTCGCGATCTATGGCGCGCTGATTTTCGTGTTCTATCCCGACTATTTCACAGTCATCTATCCCCTCGTCCGCGACATCTATCTGCCGCTGACGGTGTCGTGGTCCGTCCTGCTCGGCAACGACGCAACGACGTTGTGGCTCTTTGCGGGCGTCGCGATCCTGGTGTTGCGGCTGCGCCGCAAAGCCGATTCCGCGCTGGTAGTGCTGCTCGCTGCGTCGACTGGATTCGCCGTCGCGTTCTATCTGCAGCGCAAGGGATGGGCCTATCAGTCCTATCCGATGCTGGCGCTGGTCCTGCTGGCGCTCGGCTATGCGGTGGCATCCCACCCCGTCGCGACATCCCGCGATCGGCGCTTCGGCCTCGGCGGCCTGCTGGTGCTGGCGGCGACCTTGGCCGGCGGATGCCTGTGGTTCAACGCCACCTTCAATGTTCGCGAGATCGATGGTCCGGTCGCCAGTCTCGGTCCGCATCCGAAGATCCTGATGCTGAGCGGCGAGGCGGTGATCGGCCATCCCCTGGTGCGGACGCTGGGCGGCACCTGGGTGTCGCGCCAGCAGGGATTGTGGGTACGCGAATTCGTGCGCCGGCTGCGGCAGAACGGGCCGCTCGATGCATCAACCGAGACGCGGCTCGATGCCCATCTGGCGCGCGAACACGCCGGGCTGATTGAAGACTTCAAGAAGCAGCCGCCCGATGTGGTGCTGATCGACAATCTCAGCAGCAACTGGGGCGCCTGGGTTCGCGCCGATCCCGAACTGACGGCGTTGCTGAAGCCCTACACACTGTTCCGGAGCGTTCGCGACATCGATATTTTGAGGCGGGCCGGGCCATGACGATGCCACTCGATGCCGGACAACGGCTTGCGCCGCAAGGCCTGGCAACAAGCAAGACGGGCGCGCTATTGCCAGGGCTCGCGATGATCGCCCTGTTCGTCGTGGCGGTCTTTTTGCGTCATGTGCTCGCCGCCAATACCGATGTCAGCTGGCTGCTCACCGTGGGCGAACGCGTGCTTGATGGCCAGCGGCTTTATGTCGATGTGATCGAAACCAATCCACCGATGGCGGCGCTGGTCTACATCCCCGGCATTGTTCTTGCGCGCGCGCTCGGCCTGCCTGCGGAGATCGTCACCGATGGTCTGGTGTTCGCCGCGATTTTCGCGTCGCTCGCCATCGTCTCGCGCATCCTGAAAAATTCGGCGGTGCTGAACGGCGTGCAAGGCTGGCCGCTGATGCTGCTGGCGTTTGCGATCCTGGCCATCCTGCCGACGCAAGCCTTTGGCCAGCGCGAACACATTGCACTGATCGCGCTGCTGCCGATGCTGGCGGTGATGGCCGTCAGGATCAACCACGAGACGCCACCGCTGTGGGCGGTGGTCTTGGCCGGCATCGGCGCCGGTGTCGCGCTGTCGTTCAAGCCGCATTTCGCGATCGGTCTGCTATGCGGCGCGGTCGCGCTGGCGATTTATGCGCGATCGTGGCGCGGCCTGTTCACGCCGGAGAATGTGATCGTGGCTGCGGTCGTCGGCCTCTACCTTGCCGGCGTCATCGTGTTTTTTCCGGAATTTTTCACGGTGATCGGACCGCTGGTCCGCGATGTCTACATCCCCGTCGGAATTTCATTCAACGCGCTGCTTGAAAAGCCCGCGGTGCCGCTGTGGCTTATCGCGATGCTGGCGGCGTATCTGCTGAAGCGGCGCAGCGGAATCGACGCGACGCTGGTGCTGCTGCTGGCGACCTCGTCCGGCTTCGCAGTGGCTTTCTTCCTGCAGCGCAAGGGCTGGCCGTATCACTCCCTGCCGATGCTCGCGCTGGCGCTGCTCGGTCTTGGGTATGTGCTCACCTCGCTTGCGCTGCGGAACCGGACCGACCGTTCATTCGGCATCGGCGCGCTCGCGCTGCTGGTGGCCTTGTTTGCCCGCTCGATGCTGTGGTTCGACGTCGCCTTCGACGCGCGGCCGCTGCAGGATTCGGTGGCGCGCCTCGGGTCGCACCCGGTCATTCTGGCCGTCACGGGCGAGCCCGGTCTCGGCCATCCCCTGGTGCGCGCGTTGGGCGGCACGTGGGTGTCGCGGCAGCAGGGGCTTTGGGTCGCGGCCTATCTGGAATATATGCGCCGTAATGGGACACTCGGTTCCAAGCGCGATGTCGCGCTGGATGCCTATGCGGACCGGGAGCGCGCGATGCTGGTCGCGGATATCCGGAAAAACCCGCCGACGGTGGTGCTGGTGGACGACCTCACCGGCACCTGGAGCAACTGGCTCGCGTTGCATTCCGACGTGGCGGATCAGCTCAAGGATTTTCGCCCCGTCGAAACCATCAACAACGTCGCGATTCTCACCCGACGCAACTGATGGCCGGCCTCAGCGCGGCTGGATGCCGTCGCGTACGGCGCGGAAACGCGGGAACGCCTTTGGCCATTCCTCGCGCGGCGAGCTGGCGATGATGCGCATCGCCACATTGCCGCTGCCGAAGCGCAGCCACTGCACCACGCTGACGGGGGTATTGTCCTTGCCGCTGGTGGCATCGACCCGGGTCTCGTAGCCCGGCACGCCGTCGATTCGAACCGGCTCGGACATGGTGATGCGGCCCTCGCGCAGGCCGGGAATCATGGTCGCCGCCTGCTGGGCGAAGCGGCCGCGGTCCTCGGCCTTGTCCGGCGCCGAGCCGACGGTGCCGATCACCATGAAGGATTTGCCCTCGATGCCGGTTTCGTCGGTGGCATCGGCGAGCAGCAGGGCGGCGCCCGGCGCCAGGGTGCGCACGGTCTTGAAGCCGCTCAGCTCGGTGATCTTGAACGGCAGCAGTCCCAATTGTTCCTCGATCGGCACTTCCGCGCGCACCACGATGGAGGAGAACATCTGTCGCACGGCGTCGTCGGTGTAGATCTTCATGGCGTTTTCGGGGACCTGCACGGCCACGTAACCCGAGAAGGCTCCGCCCGGGACGATCATCGAATAGCGCCGGAGGTTGCCCGTGGCATCCTTGGCATTTTCGACGGTGTAATAGGCCTTGCCGGCGGAGGTCTCGATGCTTTCCGGCTTGACGGCCATGCCGGCGGGATTGTTCTTGAAGGCATTGTCGACCTCGCCATAGGCGGCGGCCGGCAGCTCGGTCAGGAGAACCTTGACGCCCTGGTCCGAGGTCTCAAAGCCGGAATATGTCTTGGCCGGCGTGAGGCCAACCAGCGGCGCGATGCCGATCCGGACGCCGGGCGGATAGACCGGGTCGGCGGCAAAGGCTTGGCTGGAAAAGGTCTGGCCGAGGCCGGCTGAGAGCAGGACAAAGGCGAACAGGGGTGCAAGATGCTTCATGAAAATCTACTGGGTTTGCATTGAGGCTGTTCGATGGTGCGTGGCTGCGGCGTTTGCGCCGGTCCGCCCGTGGTGAGGGTCTTACGGTTTCCCTGTTCCGGCAACAGATCAAGCCATAAATCCGTTCCCGGTGCCGTCCGCGCCGATCGGTCGCGTGGCAAGGCCCTACAGCGATCCGGCCGGATATAAATTTGCGTATTCGGCCATGTTTTCATGGGCTCAGGTTGCATCGGGTGTCTTGCAGCCCCCACCCCCCCTCCTATATGAGGCCTACCGTCGCAATATCGCGAGCAATTGATTATTTGGGGGTTTGGATTGGTGCGCCGTCAGGGCCCAGCCAACCTGCCGCAAAAAGAAGGGTATGAGGACCATGGGAAAGGTCATTGGGATCGATCTCGGCACCACGAATTCGTGCGTCGCCGTAATGGATGGCAAGACACCGAAAGTCATCGAAAACGCCGAAGGCATGCGGACGACCCCGTCCATTGTCGCCTTTAGCGACGACGGCGAACGCCTCGTCGGACAGCCGGCCAAGCGCCAGGCGGTGACCAATCCCGAGCGCACCTTCTTTGCGGTGAAGCGTCTCGTCGGCCGTCGCTATGAGGATCCGATGGTGGAGAAGGACAAGAAGCTTGTCCCCTACAAGATCGTCAAGGCATCGAACGGCGACGCCTGGGTCGAAGCCGACGGCAAGACCTATTCGCCCTCGCAGGTCTCGGCCTTCATTCTGCAGAAGATGAAGGAGACCGCGGAAGCCCATCTCGGCGCCAAGGTCGACCAGGCGGTCATCACCGTCCCCGCTTACTTCAACGACGCCCAGCGTCAGGCCACCAAGGACGCCGGCAAGATCGCCGGCCTCGAAGTGCTGCGCATTATCAACGAGCCGACCGCGGCCGCATTGGCCTATGGCCTCGACAAGTCGAAGTCGGGCACCATCGCGGTGTACGACCTCGGCGGCGGCACCTTCGACGTTTCGATTCTGGAAATCGGCGATGGTGTGTTCGAGGTGAAATCCACCAACGGCGATACTTTCCTCGGCGGTGAAGATTTCGACATGCGCCTGGTCAGCTATCTGGCCGACGAGTTCAAAAAAGAGCAGGGCATCGACCTGCGCAACGACAAGCTGGCTCTGCAGCGCCTGAAGGAAGCCGCTGAAAAGGCCAAGATCGAATTGTCGTCGACCACCCAGACCGAAATCAATCTGCCGTTCATCACGGCCGACCAGTCCGGTCCGAAGCATCTCACCATGAAGCTGACCCGCGCCAAGTTCGAAGCGCTGGTGCAGGACCTCGTCGACAAGACCATCGAGCCCTGCCGCAAGGCGCTCAAGGACGCCGGCCTCACCGCCGGTGAAATCGGCGAAGTGGTTCTGGTCGGCGGCATGACCCGTATGCCGAAGATCCAGGAAGTCGTGAAACAGTTCTTCGGCAAGGAGCCCCACAAGGGCGTCAACCCGGATGAAGTCGTCGCGATCGGCGCCGCCATCCAGGCCGGCGTGCTGCAGGGTGACGTCAAGGACGTGCTGCTGCTCGACGTGACCCCGCTGTCGCTGGGCATCGAGACGCTGGGTGGCGTGTTCACCCGCATCATCGAGCGCAACACCACGATCCCGACCAAGAAGAGCCAGGTGTTCTCGACCGCCGAGGACAACCAGAACGCCGTCACCATCCGCGTGTTCCAGGGCGAGCGCGAAATGGCGGCCGACAACAAGCCGCTCGGTCAGTTCGACCTGATGGGCATTCCGCCCTCGCCGCGCGGCATGCCGCAGATCGAGGTGACGTTCGACATCGACGCCAACGGCATCGTCAACGTGTCGGCGAAGGACAAGGCTACCAGCAAGGAGCAGCAGATCCGCATCCAGGCGTCCGGTGGTCTGTCGGAAGCCGACATCCAGAAGATGGTCAAGGACGCCGAGGCCAACGCCGCGGAAGACAAGAAGCGCCGTGAGGCGGTGGATGCCAAGAACCACGGCGATGCTCTGGTTCACTCTACCGAGAAGGCCTTGGCCGAGCACGGTGCCAAGGTTGCCGAGCCCGAGCGCCGCGCCATCGAGGATGCCGTCGCCGATCTGAAGGAAGCGCTGAAGGGCGACGACGCCGAGGCGATCAAGACCAAAACCAACACGCTGGCGCAGGCTTCGATGAAGCTCGGCGAAGCGATGTACACCCAGCAGGCCGAAGCCGATGCGGCCAAGGATGCTGCAAAGGACGACGTGGTCGACGCCGAGTTCACGGAAGTCGACGACGACAAGCCCAACAAGAAGTCGGCCTGATAGGCGAGCATGTTGATGGCCCTCATCCTGAGCAGCGCACAGTGCGTCTCGACGGGTGGGGGCCATTTTTCGTTAAGCCGGAGGCGGCATCCTTTGTGATGCAATCCTTTGGATGCTCCTCGCGATGAGGACCAATTTCGGACGGGTCTGACTGATGTCCAACACCAAGCGCTGCTACTACGAATCCCTTGAAGTCGACCGCTCCGCTGACGATGCGGGATTGAAAAGCGCATTCCGCAAGCTGGCAATGAAGTGGCATCCCGACAAGAACCCGGGCGATTCCGCTGCCGAAGGGCGTTTCAAGGAAATCGCCGAGGCCTACGAAGTCCTGAAGGACGGCGACAAGCGCGCCGCCTATGACCGCTACGGCCACGCCGCCTTCGAACAGGGCCACGGCGGCGGCGGTCCTGGCTTCGGTGCCGGCTTCGCTTCCTCGTTCTCCGATATTTTCGAAGACCTGTTCGGCATGGCCGGGCAGCGCGGCGGACGCGGCGGTGGTGGCCGCGAGCGCGGTGCCGACCTGCGCTACAATATGGAAATCACGCTGGAGGAAGCCTTCCTCGGCAAGACCGCGCAGATCGAGATTCCGGTCGCGGTAACCTGCGAATCCTGCTCCGGCACTGGCGCCAAGGCTGGCACCAAGCCGAAGACCTGCTCGACCTGCGGCGGCGCTGGCCGCGTCCGCCAGGCCCAGGGCTTCTTCACGCTGGAGCGGACCTGCCCGAGCTGCCAGGGCCGCGGTCAGATGATCGAGGATCCTTGCCCGAGCTGCTCCGGCGCCGGCCGCGTCGAGCGCGAGCGGACACTGTCGGTCAATATTCCGCAAGGCGTCGAGGATGGCACCCGGATTCGCCTCGCCAACGAGGGCGAAGCCGGTGCCCGCGGCGGGCCGTCGGGCGATCTCTATATTTTCCTGTCGCTGGCCGCGCACGATTTCTTCCAGCGCGACGGCGCCGACCTGCATTGCCGGGTGCCGATCTCCATGGTGACGGCGGCGCTGGGCGGAGAGTTTGAGGTTCCGACCATCGATCGCGGCCGCACCAAGGTCAAAGTCCCCTCCGGAACCCAGTCCGGCCGCCGTTTCCGCGTGGCGTCCAAGGGCATGCCGGTGCTGCGCTCGCGCCAGACCGGCGACATGTATGTCCAGGTCGTGGTCGAAACACCGCAGAATCTGACCAAGAAGCAGCAGGAATTGCTGGCCGAGTTCGAGAAACTGTCTTCGGGTGCAACGCAACCTGAAGCGGCCGGTTTCTTCACTAAGGTCAAGGACTTCTTCGGCACCCGCGCCAGTTCGTAGCGGTGGTGAAGCTTGACCGTTTCGAGCGCTGCCTGTACCTCTTTATGACGAAATTCTGACGTTCCGCCGTTCCGCGGTCTGCCTGGAAGCGACATGCCTCTGCACTCGTCCGCGCGTACGTTGAAGAAGCCACTCCGTCTCGACGACGAGGTCCGCTTTCTCCGTTCTTGGATCGAGAAGCCGCTGCATATGGGCGCGGTGATGCCATCGGGCAAAGTTCTCGCCCGCACCATGGCGAAATATGTCGATATCCACGCCAACGGTCCGGTGGTCGAGCTTGGACCCGGCACCGGCGCCATCACCACTGCGTTGCTTGCACATGGCGTTGATCAGAAACGTCTGGTGCTGGTCGAATTCAATCCCACCTTCTGCGCACTGCTGCGCGAACGCTATCCGCAGGCCACCGTGGTGCAGGGCGATGCCTACGCGCTGCGCGACACGTTGTGGGACGTGCTGAAAGAACCCGCCTCCGCCGTGGTTTCCGGCCTGCCGCTGGTCACCAAGCCGATGCTGACCCGTCTCAAGCTGATCCGCGATGCCTTCGTCGCGATGTCGCCCGGCGCGCCGTTCGTGCAGTTCACCTATTCGGTGGCCCCGCCGATCCCGAAATCGCTGCCCGGCGTATCCACAGAGGCCTCCGAGCGGATCTGGATGAACCTTCCGCCGGCCCGCGTCTGGGTGTATCGCAAGGGCTGAGACGGTCCTCGCGTGATATCGCGAAGGGCCTTGCCCTGAACGCGATCGGAATCATGTCCGCGCTGAAAATCCTCGTCATTCCCGGTTCGCTGCGCTCAGGCTCGCTCAATGCGAAGCTCGCCGCGGCCGCCGTCGATGAGTTGGTGCGCGCCGACGTCGATGTCATCAAGCTCTCGCTCGGTGATTTTCCGCTGCCGATCTATGACGGCGACCTCGAGACAAAATCCGGCGTGCCGAAACACGCGGTCAATCTGAAGCGCATGATGTCAGCCCATCACGGTGTGCTGATCGTGACGCCGGAATATAATTCATCGCTGCCGCCGCTGGTAAAGAACGCCATCGACTGGGTCTCGCGGGTGCAGGACAGCCACGAGAGCAAGGGCCAGGAACTTCGGGGCCAGGTGTTTCGCGAGCGGCCGTTTGCGATTGCCGCGGCGTCGAACGGCCGGCTCGGAGGTACGCGCTGCCTGCAGGCGTTGCGACTGGTACTGTCGGCGTGCCGCGCCACGGTGATTCCCAATCAACTGGCGCTGTCCTTTGCCAATGAGGCCTATGACGAGATGGACCGGCTGAAACATCCTGCCGATATCGACGCATTGAAAGCCATGGTACGGCAGCTGATCGATGTCGCGCAGCAGATGAGGTGAGATGAGATGCAGTCCGTGAACATCAGTCCCCGCGACCGGCTCATTGTCGGGTTGGATCTGCCGAGCGTTGAAGCTGCCGAGGCGATGATCGCGCGGCTGGGCGACAGCGTGACGTTCTACAAGATCGGCTATCAGCTCGCTTACGCCGGCGGCCTGCCGCTGATGCGCAAACTGGCTGATGCCGGCAAGAAAGTGTTCGCCGACCTGAAGCTGCACGACATCGGCAATACGGTGGCGAGCGGTGTCGAAAGCGTGGCGAAGCTCGGTGCGACGTTCCTGACCGTGCATGCCTATCCGCAGACCATGAAGGCGGCGGTGGAGGGGCGCGCGGGCTCAAGCCTGAAGATCCTCGCGGTCACCGTGCTGACCTCCTACGACAATGACGATCTCAAGGCCGCCGGCTACGGGCTCGGCGTCACCGATCTGGTCGAGGCCCGGGCGCGGCAGGCCCAGACGCTTGGTATCGACGGCATCGTCTGCTCGCCGGAAGAGGCGGCCAATCTGCGCAAGATCGTCGGACATCAAATGAGCCTGGTCACGCCCGGCGTGCGTCCGGCTGGCAGCGCCGTTGGCGATCAGAAACGCGTCATGACGCCGGGGCATGCGATCCGTGCCGGAGCAGACCATGTGGTGGTGGCCCGTCCGGTCATGCAGGCGTCCGATCCGAAGGCGGTGGCGGAAGCGATCGTCGAAGAGATCACGCAGGCGCTCGGCTAACAACAGACAGGGAGAACCACATGGCAAAGGCTTACTGGATCGCGCGCGTCGATGTACACAACATGGACGGCTACAAGGACTACGTCGCGCAGAACGGCGTGGTATTCAACAAGTATGGCGCCAAATTCCTGGTCCGCGGCGGCAAGTTCGAGAGCAAGGAAGGCACGTCGCGGTCCCGCAACGTGGTGCTGGAATTCAAGGACTACGACACCGCGCTGGCCTGCTACAATTCGCCGGAATACCAGCGGCTGGTGGCGCTGCGCGGACCGCATGCCGACAGCGATCTGGTGATTATCGACGGTTATGACGGCGTACAGCCTTAAGCATAGCGTACTCATTATCGTCGCGGATAAAGCCAAAAACGGCCTGCGCGTGTTGCCGCAGGGGCTCCGCGTCGCTATATCGCAAGTATTGAAAGGCGTGACATGACCGATATGCGATTGATCGTTGCAGGCGCCGGCGGGCGGATGGGCCGGGCGCTGGTCCGTGCCATTTCCGAAACCTCGGGCGCCGTGGTCACCGGCGCGCTGGAAGCGCCGGGCTCCGAACTGCTCGGGCGGGATGCCGGCACGCTGGCCGGGCTGCCGGCAAACGGCGTCAAGCTGTCGGCCGACCTGTGGTCATTGTCGAAGGACGCCGACGGTATTCTCGATTTCACCGTGCCGGCTGCGACGATCGCCAATGTCGCCATCGCCGCGCAGCGCGGCATCGTCCACGTGATCGGCACCACCGGGCTGTCGTCGTCGGATGACGCGGTGATCAAGAGCGTGACGTCGCAGGCGATCGTGGTGAAGGCTGGCAATATGAGTCTTGGCGTCAATCTGCTGGCTGCGCTGGTGAAGCGCGTCGCGCAGTCGCTCGACGACGGCTTCGATATCGAAATTCTCGAAATGCATCACAAGGCCAAGATCGACGCGCCGTCCGGCACCGCTTTCATGCTCGGCGAAGCCGCCGCCGCCGGCCGTCAGATCGCGCTTGAGGAGCACTCGGCGCGTGGCCGCGATGGCCTCACCGGCGCGCGCAAGGCCGGCGACATCGGCTTTGCCTCCTTGCGCGGCGGCACCGTCACCGGCGATCATACCGTTATTTTTGCCGGCCCCTATGAGCGCATCGAAATCTCGCACAAGGCCGAGGACCGCATGATCTTCGCGCACGGCGCGCTGAAGGCGGCGATGTGGGCGCATGGCAAGAAGCCCGGACTGTATTCGATGGCCGACGTGCTCGGCGTTGGCGACATCTAGAAACGAAACGGAACTATCGTAATGAACGACCGTCTTCTCGTGCTCGTGCGTCACGGCCAGAGCGAATGGAATCTGAAGAATCTTTTCACCGGCTGGAAGGATCCCAATCTCACCGAGAAGGGCATCGCTGAAGCGAAGGAAGCCGGCCGCAAGCTGAAGGCGCAGGGGCTGATCTTCGATATCGCCTTCACCTCCGCGCTGACCCGCGCCCAGTACACGCTCGATCTGGCGCTGGCCGAGATGGGCCAGACCGGCCTGCCAATCACCCGAAATCTCGCGCTGAACGAGCGCGACTATGGCGATCTCTCCGGCCTCAACAAGGACGATGCCCGCGCCAAATGGGGCGAGGAGCAGGTCCACACCTGGCGCCGCTCCTACGACGTGCCGCCGCCCGGCGGCGAAAGCCTGAAGGACACGCTGGCGCGAACGCTGCCGTATTTCGTGCAGGAGATCTTGCCCTGCGTGCTGCGCGGTGAGCGCACGCTGGTGGCGGCGCATGGCAACTCGCTGCGCGCGCTGATCATGGTGCTGGAGAAGTTGACGCCGGAAGGCATCCTGGCGCGCGAACTGGCCACCGGCGTGCCGATCATCTATCGGCTCAACGCGGATTCGACCGTGGCCTCGAAGCTGGATCTGGCGGGTTAAAGTTTGTCATTCCCCGATGCGAAATTGCGCATCTGTGGACACGCTTCAGTCGGCGAAGCCGGCTGGAGCGTGGGCCCGGAAGCCATACTCCCTGTGGTGGTTGTGGATTCCGGGTTTGCTCGAGCTGCGCTCTCGCACTCCGGAATGACAGCTATGTTTGTTCTTCGCCGTTCGATTCAACTCGAACACTCCGCATCCCACGAATTATCCTGCCCCCACCTGTCCGGCTTCCCAGCCGATCATCGCCTGCTTGCGGGTGATGCCCCAGTGATAGCCGGTAAGCGCGCCGGATTTGCCGAGGGCGCGGTGGCACGGCACCACGAAGGAGATCGGGTTCTTGCCGACCGCGGCGCCGACTGCGCGTGACGCCTTCGGGCTTTCGATCTTGTTGGCGATGTCCGAATAGCAGACCGCGCGGCCCATCGGAATCTTCAGCAGCGTCTCCCACACTCGCACCTCGAAGTCGGTGCCGATCAGCAGCACGCGCAGCGGCTGCTCCGGGCGCCAGAGTCTGGCGTCGAAGATGCGGCGTGACAGCGCCGCTGTCCCGTCATTGTCGGCGATGAAGGTGGCGCGGGGCCAGCGCCGGGCCATATCGGCAAACGCCGGCTGCTCCTCGCCCGGATCGGAGAAGGCGAGGCCGGCGAGGCCGCGCTCGCTGGAGATCACGATCGCCGTGCCGAACGGGCAGGGATGGAAGCCGTAGCGCAACTCCATGCCGGCGCCGCCGGCCTTCCATTCGCCCGGCGACATGGCCTCATGGGTCACGAACAGGTCGTGCAGCCGGCCCGGCCCGGACAGGCCTGAGTCGAGCGCGGCATCAAGCACGCTGGCGGAATCGCGCAGCAGGCCCTTGGCGTGATCCAGGGTCAGCGCCTGCATGAAGGCCTTTGGCGTGAGACCGGCCCAGCGCCGGAACAGATGATGCAATTCATCCGGCGTGACGCTGGCGGCGTCGGCAATGGATTCGATGGCCGGCTGCGCGCGCCAGTGGTCGGAGATGAAGCCGATGGCGCGGCGCACGGAATCGTAATCGCGCAAGGCGGCGTCCTGCGCGCCCGGCCGGGTCAACTGCGGATCAGTCATGGCAGTATTCATGACAGTATTCTTGGCGATATTTTTGGCGAGGTTCATCATGGCTCCGATGTAGTCCCGCCAGCCCGTGCAAACCACCCGATTTCCGACGTCGCGTCACGTCAGCGGATTGTAGGTCGGGCCGCGCTTGGCGGCCTGCAACGCTGCCAGCAAGGCCTTGACGAAGCTGGCTTTTTCGTCCGGCCCGAGAAACCGCGCGATGGAGACGCGGCGACCGCGCGAGACCAGAAACAGCTGCTCGATGCCGAATTCGGCGTGGGTAACCTGGTCGAGCTGCACCCAGAGCGGATTGAACGCCCATTCAACCACATGGCCGCGGTGGCTGACCCGGCGGACGCGAATCTCGGATGGCGTCACGGTGATTTCCTCGGTGGCGTCGCCGCGGCGGTAGTTGACCCGGAACGCCCAGTAGATCGCCAGTGCGTCGAGGCCGAAGAAGCCGAGCACCGGCCAGGCGCCCATCAGCAGGAAGGCGAGGCCAGCGGTGAAGCTGACCGCGCAGACAAAGCCCATCAGCACGAAAAAGCCTGTGCGGCTCAGCGAGCGATGCGGCCGCAATAGCGCCGAGAACAGTTCCGGTTCTGCCATGATGTCAAAATCGTTGCATGCTGTCATCGGCTGTCAGTATACCCGCTCCATGCCGAAAATCACCCGCAAGCTATCCGCCCAAACCAAGGTAACCGCGCCAAAATCCGTTGCGGCAAAGTCAGGGCAGGCGCCGAACAAGCCGAAAAAACCAAAACCGTGGAGCGCGGCCGAGGTGCATGAGGCATTCGCCCGTTTCCGCAAGGCCAATCCGGAGCCGAAGGGCGAGCTTGAGCATCTCAATCCCTACACGCTGCTGGTCGCCGTGGTGCTGTCGGCGCAGGCCACCGACGCCGGTGTCAACAAGGCGACGCGCGCGCTGTTCGCCATCGCCGACACGCCGCAAAAAATGCTCGACCTCGGCGAGGAAGAAGTCCGCAACTACATCAAGACGATTGGTCTGTATCGCACCAAGGCCAGGAATGTCATCGCGCTGTCGGAAAAGCTGATCGCGGAATTCGGCGGCATGGTGCCGCGCACCCGCGCCGAGCTGGAATCGCTGCCGGGCGCCGGCCGCAAGACCGCCAATGTGGTGCTCAACATGGCGTTCGGCGAACACACCATGGCGGTGGATACCCACGTCTTCCGTGTCGGCAATCGCACCAACCTCGCGCCGGGCAAGACGCCGCTGGAAGTCGAGCTGGGCCTGGAGCGCGTGATCCCCGAGGAGTTCATGATGCATGCGCACCACTGGCTGATTTTACACGGGCGTTATACATGCCTCGCGCGAAAACCGCGCTGCGAGGTATGTCTGATCAACGATCTCTGCCGCTGGCCGGAGAAGACGGTGTAGGACTTCGTCATTGCGAGGAGCGCTTGCGACGAAGCAATCCAGTCTTCGTTTGCGGCCTCTGGATTGCTTCGCGGAGCCTGTCATCGGGCGGCGCTTTGCGCCGACCCGTTGGCTCGCAATGACAGTGGCTTGAATTCGGTCATGCCGCGTCACGTGCGATTTCCGCAGGCAGCGTGATCCGCACCGTGAGGCCCGCCGTCTCGCCATCGAGCAGGACGATATGGCCGCCGTGCCGTTTGACGATATCCTTGGCGATCGATAGTCCGAGGCCGAAACCGCCGTCGCCGCGCGCATTGTCCGCCTTGAAGAAGGGCTCGAACACCTGATCGCGCAACGGTGCGGGAATTCCCGGTCCATCGTCGGAGATGTCGATTTCGGCTGATCCCTCGCGGCCTATCCCGATTCCCACGACGACCGCCTCACCGTGCTTCAGACCGTTCTCCACCACATTGGTGAGCGCACGCGTCAGCGCTCTGGGTCGGCAGGTCCAGGTCAGCCGCGGCAGTCCCTGATAGGATACGGAATGTCCGACGTCTGCAAAATCCGAGCAGATCGTTTGCAGCAGACTCGGCAGATCGACACGTGTCATCGCTTCGGATTTTGCGTCCTCGCGCAGATAGTCCAGCGTTTCGTCCAGCATGCGACTGATTCTGGTGATATCACCGAGCATCGCATTCGCCAGGACCGTATCGTCAACGCGCTCGGCGCGCAGCCGCAGGCGCGTCAACGGCGTCCTGAGATCGTGACTGATCGCCGCGAGCATGCGGCTGCGGTCGTCGAGCAGCGCACGGATGCGCGTGCGCATCTCGTTAATGGCATCAGCCACTTGCGTGATCTCACGCGGGCCCTTGCGGCTGATGGCCTGATCGTCCTTCGGAGAGCGGCCGAATGAATGCGCGGCCTGGGCAACGGCAGCCAGCGGCGCGATGATCCAGCGGATCGCATAGATCGATAGCAGCAGTGCGAAGATCATGACGATCGTCAGCACGAGGGCTGTCGGCGTCAGAAAATAGCGCCACAGGCTCATGCCCGCCATCGCCTCGAAGACAAGGGCGTTTCGTTCGTCGAGCCTCACGGCGAGCTGGTATCGCGGACCAGGCGGATATCGCAGCCCCTCGAGGACCTGGATTCCCGGCTCCGCATTCAATCTGCGAACAATCAGAGAGGATGACATCGGCACGCCGGCATCATCCGGCGAAGGGGTGAGATCGGATATCGCGACGCGGCTGACCTTGAAGCCGGCCTTGCGGGCGCTAGCGATTACGATGTCGGCTTCCGCCGGATTAGAGGTCGCGCGAACCAGCTTGGTCACGTCGGAGATGCGGGACGCGACGGAGCCCGGGCTCTGCCCCGGCAATGTCATGCCGAAGACGAAGACAACGATCGCCAGGGTGAACAGGATGCCGAGCATGACCGAGACGGCGACGATGCCCGTAATCTGTCCGGTCAGGCTGCGTGGAACCAGACGGCCGAGCCTGCCCATCATGCCTGCTCCACATTGGGCGTAAAGACATATCCGCCCAGACGCACCGTCTTGATGAAGTTGGGATCGCGGGGATCGGCCTCGATCTTCTGCCGGATGCGGCTGATATGGACGTCGATGCTGCGCTCGATCGGGCCTGCGAGCCGGCCGTGCGTTAGTTCGATCAGTTGCTCTCGTGTCAGGATCTGTCCGGGATGGCGGCAGAACGCCAGCAGCAAATCGAATTCGACGCTGGTCAACGCGATCCTGACGCCTTCGGGATCATGAAGCTCGCGCGAGGCGGGATCGATCTGCCAGCCGGCGAAGCGGAGCTGCCGCTCACGCTGTCGTGCCGTTCCCGGCGCGCTGTCGGCGCGGCGCAGGATGGTCCGGATGCGGGCGACGAGCTCGCGTGAATTGAAGGGTTTTGCAACATAATCATCGGCGCCGAGCTCCAACCCGAGAATACGGTCCATATCCTCGCCCCGCGCGGTGACCATAATGATGGGGATCGAGGAATTCGCGCGGAGCCTGCGGCAGATGCTAAGGCCGTCCTCGTCCGGCAGCATGATGTCGAGGATGACGAGGTCGACGTTGCGCTGCTTGAGCACCGCATCCATCTCTATTGCAGAGCTGACGAAGCAGGGTTCAAAGCCGCTCTCTCGCAGTATATCGGTCAGCATGCGCGCAATCTCCACATCGTCCTCGACGCAGAGAATGCGCGCTTTCGCGACGGGCGGAGCAGGAAGCAAAGAAGTCATGGTGTCCGTTATGTCGAGCATCCGGCGAATTTAAGGGCAGTTGATGTTTGAGAGCACCGCCGCCTGTATAAAGTTTTATTAAGTGCCGGGTCTGGCCGCGCGTCGGGGGCGCCTGCTTCGGCAGAAATTTTTCTTAACATGACTTAATCCGCACGCGCCCGCCGCCGGGCTATCCTGCCCGCGTGATTCACCGGGGAATTCCATGCGGAAGTTTCTGTTCGCGCTCATCATCGTTGCCTTGCCGCCGAGCGGGGACGAGTTGCCTCCGCAATGCTCAGCCTTGCTTACCGCGCACAACCACCCATGACGCAGCGGATCGATGTGCAGGGATGACCGGCCCGGACCTCCTGGCGGAACGATCCATGGGAAAGATCGCGTGGTTCGCTGTCGCGGGGATCGCCATGCTGGCATTGCCGGGTTGCGCGAGCGCGCCGATGACCCGCGGCGAGTCGCTCGCTTCGTATGACAACATGGCGCCATCCGATGGCGCGCTGACGAAATCACTCATCCGCGTCAGCCGCGACGACATTCTTGCGGCCAAATCGATACGGATCGTGCCGACAACGTTCCCGGAAGTAGCCGCTGCGGCGATTCCCGTGAAGCAGCGCATTCTGGTCGCCAATGCGGTCGATCGGTCGCTGTGCGCCGGACTGAGCGACCGGTTCGAGGTCGTGGGCACCGGCGCGCCGGCGGATTTGACGGTTCACGCCGTCATCACCCATGCCGATGCAACAGACGAAGTGGCCGCGGGCACATCGAAAGTCGTTTCGATCATCCCGGCGGCCCTCAGCCTTGGCGTACCAGTCCCGGTGCCGCGCATTCCGATCGGACTGGGCAGCCTGACACTCGAGGCAGAGGCGATCGACAGGGCCGGCAGGCAGCAAGCCGCCATGATCTGGGCGCGCGGCGCCGACTCGTTCACGAGCGCGCCGAGGGTTTCGACATCGGGCGATGCCTATGAGCTTGGAACGACGTTCGGCGGCGACTTCAGCCGATTGCTGGTGACCGGCAGCACGCCATTCGGGAAGCTGCCGGAATTGCCGTCGCTGGAAAAGATCGGATCCTCGCTCGGCGGAAAGCCGAAATACGTTGCCTGCTCCGCCTTCGGCAAGGCGCCGGGTCTGGCCGGCATGGTCGCAGGTCGCGTCGGGGCGCCGCCGGAATGGACCGACGACGGAGCTGCGGCGACGCCCCCCGTGAGCAGCAGCGCCCCGGGCGCTACGCCGCCGGCATCCTCTCCCGCCTCGCCGGCTCGATCAGCTCCGGACGCGGGCCACTGAGGCGCTTGTGCATGTGGACCATGAAGGCCATGCCGAACAACGGCGTGGCCAGATTGACGATCGGAATCGAGACGAAGGCGGCAATCACCAGGCCCGCGGTGAAGATCGTCATGCCATGCTGCTTGCGCATTGCCTTGGCTTCGGCGGGGGTGCGAAACCGCATGGCGGCGAGTTCAAAATATTCCCGGCCGAGCAGCCACGCGGTCGCGATGAAGAATGCGATGAAGCCGGCGCCGGCGAGGAACACGAACGGCAGCGCGATCAGATAGACCAGGATGGTCAACAGCGCGGTCTTGACGCCTTCGGTCATCGCAAGCCCGAACGGCAGCGCGGTGCCGACGCGCTCGGCGGGATAGTGCTCGCGCTCGACGATGTCGGCGACGTCGTCGACAAAGACGCTGGCGACCAGCGAGGTGATCGCCGGCATCAGGAAAACCGCACCCAACACCACGCCGAGGCCGGCGGCGATCGACAGCACCCAGGCCAGAATATCCAGCGCGGTATGAAAGCCCGGTCCCAGCATGGCCTCGGCCCAGACTTCGCCCGAGGTGGCGAACCAGCTCAGCAGCCGCTGAAGCCCGATCGCCAGCACCACGATCAGCACCAGCGCAAGGCCAATCGACTTCCACAGGATGCTGCGCATTGGCGGCGACAGGATCTGCGAAAGCGCCTTCACGGCGGCGTCGAGCATGGTGGCGTCCTCTGCGAAAAATCTCCGCAGAGGTAAAGGCGGTCATGCATTTCAGCAAGGGTCGGTCGAAAGCCCCGGCGACGGTAATCTCAGTCGCCGAAGCCCAGAACCGTCTCCAGCAGTTTGGGGAACCGGGTATTGATGTCGTCTTCACGGACGACATTGCGGTGCTCGACGCCCCTTTTCGACGTCTGAATCAGGCCCGCCTCCCGCAAGACGCGGAAATGGTGCGACAATGTCGACTTCGCCATCCCCGGAAGCGGGGTGGCCTCGGTGCACGACATGCAGCTGTTGCAGCCAAGCAGGCTTTTGACAATGCGCAGCCGCATCGGATCGGCCAGGGCGCTGAGCACGCCCGCCAGCGTGATGTCGTCTTTCGATGGAATGAACGAACTGAACCATCCAAAAAATATAGTACGGGCCTTGAACTGGTTCAATAGTTCACTATTACTGAACTATGGAACGATGGCGTTCCTCCACCCTATGAGAATCATCATGTCCAAGAGATTTGAAGGTAAAGTCGCACTCGTCACCGGCGCGTCCAAAGGAATCGGCGCCGAGATCGCCCGCCGCCTGGCCGCAGAAGGCGCCGCGGTCGCCGTCAATTACAGCGCCAGCAAAGCCGGCGCTGACCGCGTGGTCGCCGAGATCACCGGCAAGGGCGGCAAGGCCGTCGCGGTGCACGGTAATCTGACTGACAGCAAGAATGTCCAAAGCGTGGTTGCCGACACGGTCAAGGCGCTCGGCCCGATCGATGTCCTCGTTAACAATGCCGGCATCTATGAGTTCGCGCCGTTGGACGGCATTACGGCCGAACACTTCCACAAGCATTTCGATCTCAATGTTCTCGGTTTGCTGCTGGTGTCGCAGGAAGCCGCGCGGCATTTCAATCCGAACGGCGGCAGCATCGTCAACATCAGTTCCGGTGTCTCGACGATCGCGCCGCCGAATGCTTCCGTCTACACCGCGACCAAAGCCCCCGTCGATGCGATCACCGTGTCGCTGTCAAAGGAACTGGCGCCGCGCAAGATCCGCGTCAATGCCGTCAACCCCGGCATGATCGCCACCGAAGGCGTCGTCTCGGCCGGCCTGCACGAAGGCGAGATGCGTACCTGGATCGAATCCGTCACGCCGCTTGCCCGCATCGGCACCGTGGAGGAAATCGCCGCCGCCGTCGCGTTCTTCGCCTCCGATGAAGCATCCTACATCACCGGCGAGACGCTGCACGTCACCGGCGGATTCAGGTAAACATATTTAAGAGCCAAGCGATGAGGCGCCGGCGTTGATCGCCGGGGCCTCATCAATTCGGCGTAGTGACGATCGTCTTTGGCGTGGAACGCCATCTCCCTCCGCACTGCAACATCGACTTGTCTGGACGGCAGGCCGGAATTCAGTAGTCTGACGCAAAATAAAACGTCAGGGGAGGAAAGACATCGTGGCATTCAAGGGCATACGTTCGCTTGCGTTCACTACCGCTGCCATCGGCCTGTTCTATGCAGCGGCGCCGGCGATGGCCGAGGACAAGATAACCGTCTGGTGGGGCAAGGGTTTTTACCGGTCCGAAGACGACGCACTGCTCGAAGCGATCAGGAAGTTCGAGGCCAAGACCGGCGTCAAGGTCGAACTCTCGCAATACGCCATTCAGGACATGATCCCGAAGACCGTGGCGGCGCTGGATTCCGGCACGCCACCGGACGTCGCCTATGCCGACACCTACGATGTGCAGGCCGCGGGCAAGTGGGCGTTCGAAGGCAAGCTCGAGGATCTCTCCGACATCCTGACGCCGATGAAATCGGCCTTCGCGCCGAATACCATCGAGACCGCCTATCTGTTCAACGACCAGACCAAGAAGAAAGCCTATTACGGCTTCCCGCTGAAGCAGCAGTCGATGCACGTCCAGATCTGGAGCGACCTGCTGGAGCAGTCCGGCTTCAAGGTGAGCGATATCCCGACCGACTGGAAGGGCTATTGGTCGTTCTGGTGCGACAAGGTGCAGCCGGGCTTTCGCAAGGCCAGCGGCACCCGCGGCTACGGCATCGGCATGCCGATGGGCGTGGAATCCACCGACTCTTTCCAGTCGTTCTACACCTTCATGGACGCCTATAACGTCAAGCTGGTCGACGACGACGGCAAGCTCCTGGTCGACGATCCCAAGGTCAAGGAAGGGCTGATCGGTGCGCTGAAAGATTACACCGACCCCTACCTCAAGGGCTGCACGCCGCCGTCTTCCACCACCTGGAAAGACCCGGACAACAACGTCGCCTTCCATAACCGCACCACGGTGATGACCCACAATTTCACCATCTCGATTGCGGCGAAATGGTTCGAGGATTCCAATAATCCGGCGCTGACGCCGGAGCAGCGCGCTGCCGGCAAGAAGGCCTATGAAGAGACCATCATCACCGCGGCCTTCCCCAACAAGCCGGACGGATCGCCGATCAAGTATCGCTCCGACGTGAAAACCGGCGTGATCTTCACCAACTCGAAGAACAAGGCGCAGGCCAAGGAATTCGTCAAATTCCTGCTGCAGGAGGAAAACCTCCAGCCCTATGTCGAAGGCGCGCTCGGCCGCTGGTTCCCGGTCACCATCGCCGGACAGAAGAGCCCGTTCTGGCAGGCTGACCACCATCGCAAGGCGGTCTACAACCAGTTCACGGCGGGCACCTCGACCTTCGACTTCGTCAAGAACTACAAGTTCACGATTCTGAACAATGAGAACGTCTGGGCCAAGGCAATGAATCGGGTCGTGAGCGAGAAGGTCCCGGTGGACAAGGCCGTGGATGAGTTGATCGCCCGCATCAAGCAGGTCGCGGGCTGATCCCCGTCATTCCGGGCGCGAGCAACGTCAGCTGCGAGCGAGCCCGGAATCCATGACCACCGCCGGGAGTATGGATTCCGGCCCTGCGCCTTTGTCGGCTACGTCGCCGACGGCGCATCCCGGAATGACAGTTTCAAAATGACGGTCCGTGTTGAGTCTATTCAGTCCTAGACTGTACCAGGTGCGTTCCATGACTTCGATGACGCTCTCCACCCCCGGCAATATTGTCCCGCGCAGGCCGCTGTCGGCACGCCTCTCGACCCCGCAAGTCTGGGGCCTTGCACTCCTTGTGCCGTATATGCTGGTGTTTCTGGCGTTCGTCGTCTACCCGGTCAGCTACGGCCTGTGGCTGGCGCGCCATCCGGCAAGTTACGTGGCGCTGTACCACGATCCGATCTTTGCACGCGCAGCCGTCAACACGCTGATCTTCCTGGTGATCGGCATCAATTTCAAAATGCTGATTGCGCTGGTGCTGTCCGGCTTCTTCATCCAGTCGCGGTCCTGGATCAAGTGGCTGTCGGTGCTGTTCATCCTGCCATGGGCGGTGCCGTCGATTCCCACCATCCTGTCGGTGCGATTCATGTTCAATCCCGAATGGGGCATGGTCAATCACCTGATCTTCAAGTTCACCGGCGAGGACGGCCCGAACTGGCTCAACGATCCCGCCATCGCGCTGACCATGGCGATCCTGATGCACATCTGGAAATCGCTGCCGTTCTGGACGCTGATCCTGATGACCGGGCGTCTCGCCATTCCGCAGGATCAGTTCGAGGCGGCCGAGGTTGACGGCGCCAGCTGGTGGCAGAAATTCCGCTTCATTACCTGGCCGTCGATGCGGACGCTGTATCTGACCTGCACGCTGCTCTCGATGATCTGGACGCTCGGTGATTTCAACAGCGTCTATCTGCTCACCGGCGGCGGGCCGGCGGACCTCACCCACGTACTGGCCACCCTTGGCATCCGCTATCTGCGCCTCGACCAGCTCGATCTGTCGATGGCCGCGATCGTCTGCGCGCTGCCGCTGGTGCTGCCTTTGGTCTATGTAATGATGAAACGGCTGTCGCGATGAAGCTGCCATCCCTGCGCGAAGTTGGTACCGAGGCCCGGCTGCTGCTGATCGGCATCCCGGTCTTCATCTGGACCATGCTGCCGATCTATCACCTGTTGCTGTTCGCGATCTCGCCGAAGGAGGATGCGTTCGCCGGAAAACTCTGGCCCGATCATCCGACACTGCACAACTTCGGGATCGTGTTCCACCAGCAGCATTACTTCCTGAGGGATTTCTGGGCGCAGTTCTGGAATTCGACAGTCATCGCGGTGGCCGTCGGTGCGCTGACACTGTTCATCGCCACCGCGGCGGCTTTCTCGATCTCGCGGTTGCGCGTCCCCGGCGGCCGGCTGGTGATGAATCTGGCGCTGTTCACTTACTTCATCCCGGCAGCGTTTCTAGCCGTTCCGATGTACCGCACCATGGGCAACTACGGCCTGCTCAACAATCACTGGGCGCTGATTTTGGCGATGGTGACGATCGCCTCGCCCTATGCGATCTGGGTACTGAAGCAGGCCTCCGACAAGCTGCCGGTCGAACTCGATGAGGCCGCCATCATGGATGGCGCCACGACGATACAGTTGTTCCGGCTGGTCTATGTGCCGCTGATGATGCCGTCGCTGGTGGCGGTTGGCACCTATGCGCTGCTGCTGGCCTGGAACGAATATCTCTACGCGTTCCTGCTGCTGTCCAAGGATACCGAGATCACGTTGCCAGTCGCCCTCGGCAATTTTCTGGCCGCCGACGATTCGCCGTGGGAACTGCTGATGACCACCGGCCTGATCTACGCGCTGCCGCCGGCCGCGATGTATTACGCTTTCAAGCGCTACATGGTCGCGGGGCTGACCGCGGGCGCGGTGAAGTCGTGAGTGGGTGCCTCACGCCACCAGTCTGACCTGCGGCACGCCCCTCACTTCTTCGTCAGAAATTTCCGCCTCCGTGCCAGCCGTTTCAGGAACGAGCGGCGGCGAACTGCCGGGCTCCGGAAACGGACCGAAAGCGTCCGCTACCTCCCGGAGCGGCTTTTGCTTGTCGGCCCAGTGCAGCGCTGTGTAGTCGAAGCCGAGTTCGATGGTCGGCTTGACGACCTCGAAATACGGCGAGATGTCGAAGTCCCGGGGCATGTAGAGCGAGGAATCGCGGATGTGCAGGATCTCGCGGCGGGCCTGACGGCTGCCGGCGCGGGTGATCTTGGGCAGGATCGGATAGCGCACGGCATCGAAGGCCTGCGCGATCAGCGCCGAGCAGATCATCTTGGTCGGATCGCCGGAGCCGAAGGCGATCATGCGGCGGCGCCAGCGCTGCGGGATCGGCAGCGGAATCAGGAATCGCATCAGATCGACGATGTTCTTGGTGTCGTAGCCGAAACCGATCCGGTTGATGGCATAGCGGCTCACCGTGATGCGGTCCTCGTAAGAGAGTCCGATCGGGCGGCATAGCCGCGTATGGTACGGATAGTACTTCGACAGCGGCGCTGAGGTCACGCCTTCGCCGATATTGGCCTCGATCAGCACATGCGGTTCACCGTTCGGTTCCGACGCGCCGTCGATCGGTCCGACATACAGGGCGGCGTGCGACCAGGTCGATTGCGTGAGATACTTGATGATACCGGAGACGCGATTGTTGCCTTCCACCAGCAGCACATCGCCGTCCATGATCACCCCGCGCAGGCGCTCCGGATCACTCGGCGTGAACGGCTCGTAACCCGGAACTTCCTTCTGAAGATAGCCGGCGATCAGCTTTCCGACCGTATCGAGCACAAAGCCCATGATGGTCACTCCCCCGTGCGGTTCGTTTCGCCCGCTTCCCCTGTATCCATCATGGTCGAAAGCCATTTCGATTTGGTTCATGCGAAATGCTATCACTCATGATTGATTCACCATGAGAGTTGCCGCGTGGTGCCGGATACGGCAAGGTTCGCGGGACGTTCTCACATGTCACAAAGTTTCGGAAACTATGCCATGACAATTTCGCGCCGCGACTTCCTGTCGGCGTCGGCGGCATTGACGCTTGCCCCGCTGCTGGGTGCAAGGGCATTGGCCGCGCCATTGCCGCGCGAGGCTGACATTGTCGTGATCGGCGCGGGCGCCGCCGGCATCGCCGCGGCACGGCGCGTGATGGCGGCAAACCGCAAGGTGATCGTGATCGAGGCTTCCGGCCAGATCGGCGGCCGCTGCGCCACCGACGCGACCAGTTTCGACGTGCCGTTCGATCGCGGCGCGCGCTGGCTGCACACGCCCGACACCAATGTGCTGATCAAGCTGGCGCGCACGGCCGGAATCGATGTGGCGCCGGCGCCGCCAAGCCAGAAGCTGCGGATCGGCCGCCGCAACGCCCGCGCCGGCGAGACCGAGGATCTGCTGGCCACCTTGGTGCGCGCCAACCGCGCCATCGACGACGCCGCGCGCAAGGGCGATATCTCGTGTGCGGCGGCACTGCCAAAGGATCTCGGCGACTGGGCCGGTACCATCGACTTCGTGCTTGGCGCCTATGCGACCGGCAAGGACCTCAAGGACCTCTCCACGCTGGACCAGTTTCGCGCCCAGGACCGCGCCATCGATGTCGGTACCCGCCAGGGACTGGGCACGCTGATGGGCAAGCTGGGCGAAACGGTGCCTGTGGCGCTATCGACCCCGGCGACGCGCGTCAGCTGGAGCGGCCGCGACATATCGGTGGAGACGCCTTCCGGCCGGATCGCTGCGCGTGCGGCGATCGTCACCGTGTCGTCGAACGTGCTGGTATCGGGCGCAATCAAGTTCACGCCGGAACTGCCGAAGCGTCAGCTCGATGCCGCGGCGAAGCTGAGCCTCGGCAGCTACGATCGCATCGCGCTGCAATTGGCGGGTAACCCGCTCGGGCTCGGCCGCGATGAGTTGATGATCGAACAGAGTACCGACACGCGCACCGGCGCGCTGTTCGCCAATATCGGCGGCTCGTCGCTGTGCACCGTCGATGTCGCGGGCTCGTTCGGCCGCGATCTCGCCGCGCAGGGCGAGGCGGCGATGACGGCCTTCGCAGTGGAGTGGCTGGCGAAACTGTTTGGCAGCGATATCAAGGGCGCAGTAAAGCGCTCGGCAGCGACACGCTGGAATGCATCGCCCTTCGTGCTGGGTGCGATGTCCGGTGCTGCGCCCGGCGGTCAGGGTTCGCGGCGTGTGCTGACCGAACCGATGGGCAACCTGTTCGTCGCCGGCGAGGCCACCCACGAAACGTTGTGGGGCACGGTGGATGGCGCCTGGGAAAGCGGTGAGCGCGCGGCGGATGCAGCGCTGAGGAAGATCGGCGCTCTGAAGGAGGTCGAGCCGGACGTCCCGGCGCGCAAGCCGAAGCGGCGGCAGCGGTCGAGCGGGCTGGGGGCGGGGTAGCAACGACGCGTAGCCGTTGTTTACGTTACACCGGCAGCGTCAGTTGCATCAGATCCTTCGCCACGATGATCTTGCCGGAAAAGTTCTTCCGCGCACCTTCGATCCAGTTCTCGTCGGTGACTTCGGGATCGTCACCGGGCACGAAATGGCTGAGCACCAGCACCTTCACGCCGGCGGCGGCGGCGATGCGGCCGACGTCCTCGGTGGTGGTGTGGCTCTCCATCAAATGCTTCTTCAGCGTCGCGCCGTTCTTCGTCTTCAGAACCAGGCGATCCACGGCGGGGACATAAAGACATTCGTGCACCAGCACGTCGGCGCCTTTTGCGAATTCAGCCAGCTTCGGATTGTAGGCGGTGTCGCTGGAGAACACGATGACGCCGTCTGGCGTCTCGAATTTGTAGGCGAAGCTATCGACGATAGGCGGATGCGGTGTGCGGAACGCCGTCACCTTGGCGTCGGCTGTCTGCAGCACCACGCCATCCTCGGTAATATCCCTGGCGATCAGCAGCGGCCGCGGATCAGGACGGCCTTCATCTTCGATGCGGGTATCGACGTCGAACTTGTTCAGCTCCCAATAAGTCCGGGTCATCGCCTCGATGCCCTTGGGACCGAAGGAATGGATTGGCGTCGAGAGGCCGGCGGCCCAGGCGTTGTAGAACAGGTTGCCGTATTCGAGATTGTGATCGGAATGGTGATGGCTGATGAAGATGTACTTCACCGACGGAATCGGCACGCCGGCATTGACCAGCTGCCGGCTGACGCCCATGCCGCAATCGATCACGAATGGCGTGTCGTTGACCACGACGAGGTTGGCGGGATTGGATGCGCCGATCCCGACGCGCGGGCCACCCTTGGTACCCAGAAAGACGATCCTGGTGCGTGGCTTGGCCGGCGCCTGTGTCAGCGCGGGGCGCGGGGCGAAAACGATGGCGCCGGCAGCGGCAAGCTTCAGCACGTCGCGGCGATCGATCATGGTTTTCTCCCGTTGGTTTGAATGTTGGCGAGACCCTAGCGCCGCGCCGGCTGGCGCCGCAAGTCACGCAAGCGTCAGTGAAATATCCCGTCGAACAACGGCAGGCTCACCAGCGCGGACGCGGCGATCAGCGCGTAGCAGATGCGGCGGAAGGCGTCGTCGCTGGCCCGGCCGAACAGTTTTGAGCCGAGCCAGAGGCCGAGGCCGAACAGCGGGCCGGTGACGACCGCGAGGCCGAGCACGGTCGGCGTCCACAGCCCACCGACGAAATAGCTCAGCACGATCAGCACGTCGGAAATCGCGAAATACAGAATGATATTGGCGCGGGTGACGGCGGCGACTGCGGTGTCGCGCAGCCAGTACAGCACGATCGGCGGTCCGCCGACCTGCGCCAGGCTGCCGAAGAAGCCGGCGATGCCGCCCACCGCGATGGTCGCCGGCGCGGTGGGTTTGCCGGGATAGCGCCAGCCCGACATCATCAGCGCCAGCAATGCTACGATCAGCACCACCAGACCCCAGCGAATCGCGAGTGGATCGCCGAATGCCAGCGCGAGGGTTCCGAGCGGAACGCCGATCAACGCGCCGATCGACATGATGCTGACATCGCGCCGGTCGGCGTGGCGCCACGCACCGGGAATGAGGGCGAGCGACGAGGTGAAGTCGATCAACAGCAGCAAGGGTGACGCCACCTGCGCACCCGCGACCGCGCTGGCGAGCGGCATGAAGATCATCGCCGAGCCGAAGCCGGAAAAGCCGCGCGCGAGCCCGGCGATGAAGGCGGTGAGGACGAGAAAGATGAGCGACGTGGTGGAATAGGAGCCGAGGCCGAGCGTGGCCATCATGCTTTATGGATATGAAGCATGATGTCATCCGAAAACCGCGTCACACTTTTCGGCATCATGCTCTCAGGACCCCGCCGGTCTTCTTGGTCACCTCGGCGACGATCTTCGACGCCGCCGCGTCGATCTCCTGATCGGTCAGCGTCTTCTCGCGCGGCTGCATCGTCACCGCGATGGCGACCGACTTCTTGTCGTCGTCGATGCCCTTGCCTTCATAGACGTCGAACACGGAGACGCCGGTGATCAGCTTCTTGTCGACACCCGCCGCGGCACGGACGATATCGCCCGCCTTGACGCTACGATCGACGATGAAGGCAAAGTCGCGCGACACCGGCTGGAACGCGGACAGCTCCAGCGTCGGCTTGGCGCGCGTGGCTCTCTGCTTGGCGTCGGGAATCCGGTCGAGGATCACTTCGAACGCCATCAGCGGCCCATCGGCGCCGAGCGCCTCCAGCGCGCGGGGATGCAACTCGCCGAAAGTGCCGAGAATGTTTTGCGGCCCGATCTGGATTGTGCCGGAGCGGCCGGGATGCAGCCAAGAAACACCTTGAGCCGCGCCACCGGGCACGATCTGCAACGCCTGCATCGGCGCGCCGGCGGCAGCCAGCACCGCGAAGGCATCGGCCTTGGCATCGAGCGCGTCAGCGGTGGCCGAACCGGACCAATGCCGCCCCATGCCGTTCGACGATGCAAGGCCATGGCGCAGGCCGGCGGCCGCCACGAACTGGTCCTGCGGTCGGTCGCCCTTGAACACCTGTCCGACTTCGAACAGCGCCAGATCCGGGAGGCCGCGATCGGTATTGGCCTGCGCGGAGGCAATCAGGCCGGGCAACAGGCTCGGCCGCATGTCGGAAAGATCGGCCGCGATCGGATTGGCCAGCGCCAGTTCAGGCGCGCCGCCGCCGAACACTTCGGCGTGCGGCTTGGAGATGAATGACCACGTCACGGTCTCGACCAGGCCGCGCGCGGCGAGCGCGCGTTTGGCGCGTCTGGTGCGCAACTGGATCGGGGTCAGGATCGGCTTGCGCGGCGCGTCACCGCGCTCGAACGGCGTCATCGGCACCTTGTCGACGCCGACGATGCGCATGATCTCCTCGACGATATCGGCCTTGCCATGGACGTCGGAACGCCACGAGGGCACCGCGACCTTTACCACCGGGCCGTTGCCGACCATCATGAAGCCGAGATGGACCAGGATGCGGCGCATCTCGACCATGGGGACGTCGATGGCAGCGAGTCGCTTCACTTCCGAGAGCGGGAAATCGATCACGCGGTCATCGCCATAGGCGTTGCCGACCACGATGTTCTCCGACGGTGAACCGCCGCACAGCTCCATCACCAGTTTCGTGGCCAGCTCGAGGCCGGGCAGCATGAAGTTGGGATCGACGCCGCGCTCGAAGCGATAGCGCGCGTCGGAATTGATGCCGAGCTTGCGGCCGGTCTGGGCGATGTTGATCTCGTTCCACAATGCGGATTCGATCAGCACGTCCACGGTGTCTTCCGAACAGCCCGAGGCTTCGCCGCCCATGATGCCGGCCAGCGACTCCACGCCGTGGTCATCGGCGATGACGCAGACCTTGCTGTCCAGCGTGTAGGTGCGGCCGTCGAGTGCCTTGAGCGTCTCGCCGTCGCGGGCATGGCGCACAACGATGTCGCCTTTCACCTTCGCAGCGTCGAACACATGCAGCGGCCGGGAGCGATCGAAGGTGAGGAAATTGGTGATGTCGACCAGCGCATTGATCGGTCGCAGCCCGATCGAGATCAGGCGCTTCTGCAGCCATTCCGGCGACGGACCATTCTTCACGCCGCGCACCAGGCGCAGCGCGAAGCCCGGACACAGCTTGGCGTCCTCGACGGTGACTTTCACCGGGCAGGGGAATTCGCCCTTGACCTGCTTGATCCCGGGGTCCTTGAACTTGCCCATGTCGGCGGCGGCGAGATCGCGCGCGATGCCGTGCACGCCGGTGCAGTCCTGCCGGTTCGGCGTCAGATTGATCTCGAGCACGGGATCGCCGAGCCCGGCCCATTCCGTATAGGCCACGCCAATCGGCGCGTCGGCGGGTAATTCGATGATGCCGTCATGCTCGTCGGATAATTGCAGTTCGGCCGCAGAGCACAGCATGCCGCGACTCTCGACGCCGCGGATGGTGCCGACGCCGAGCGTGATGTTCTTGCCGGGAATGAAGGTGCCGGGCGGCGAGAACACGCTGACCAGTCCCGCCCGCGCATTCGGCGCGCCGCAGACCACCTGCACCGGCGTGCCGTCGCCGGTCTCGACCATGCAGACCCGCAGCCGATCCGCATTGGGATGCTGCTCGGCGGAGATCACCCTGGCGATGGTGAACGGCGCCAAAGCCTTCGCCTTGTCCTCGATATGCTCGACCTCAAGCCCGATCATGGTGAGCTTGTCGGCGAGCTTTTCGAGCGGCTCGTCGGTGTCGAGATGATCCTTCAGCCAGGAGAGCGAGAATTTCACGTACTCAATCCTCCGGCCAGCGTCGGGACTTCCAGGGGCTTGAAGCCGTAGTGGTTGAGCCAGCGGACGTCGCCTTCGAACAGCTGGCGAAGATCGGCCATGCCGTATTTCAGCATGGCGATGCGGTCGATGCCCATGCCCCAGGCGAAGCCCTGGTACACATCGGGATCGATGTCGCAGGCGCGCAGCACGTTGGGATGCACCATGCCGCAGCCGAGAATCTCCAGCCAGTCCTCGCCTTCGCCGAAGCGAATCTCGTTTTTGTCGCGGCGGCACTGGATGTCGACTTCGAGCGACGGCTCGGTGAACGGGAAGAACGACGGCCGGAACCGCATGTTGACATTGTCGACCTCGAAGAACGCCTTGCAGAATTCGTGCAGGATCCATTTGAGGTGGCCGAGATGCGAACCCTTGTCGATGACGAGGCCTTCGACCTGGTGGAACATCGGCGTGTGGGTCTGATCGCTGTCGCTGCGATAGGTGCGTCCCGGGCAGATGATACGGATCGGCGGCTTCTGCGTCAGCATGGTCCTCACCTGCACCGGCGAGGTGTGGGTGCGCAGCAGCAGGCGCGAACCATCTTCCTTCGGATTGAAGTAGAAGGTGTCGTGCATCTCGCGGGCCGGATGGCCCTCGGGGAAATTCAGCTTGGTGAAATTGTAGTCGTCGGTCTCGATGTCCGGACCTTCGGCGATCGCGAAGCCCATGTCGGCGAAGATAGTGGTGAGTTCGTCCATCACCTGGCTGAGCGGATGAATGCGGCCCTGCTCGGCAGCGCTGTCGCGCAGCGGCAATGTGACGTCGATGGTTTCGGAGGCGAGGCGGGCATCGAGTGCCGCGGATTTCAGGATGTCGCGCCTGATGGTGAGCGCCTGCGTTACCGCATCCTTGGCGAGGTTGATGGCGGCGCCTTCGGTCTTGCGTTCCCCCGGCGACATCTTGCCGAGTGTGGACAGCAATGCCGAGATCGAACCCTTCTTGCCGAGCGCCGCGACGCGGACGGCCTCGAGAGCGGCTTCATCGGAGGCGGCGGCGATGTCGGTGAGGATGGTCTGTTGCAGCGTTGCGAGGTCGGACACGGGCACATCTTCCTTCAAAAGGCCGCTGGTTGTGGCCGCGCCGGGGCCGAAACGTCAAGCAAAAAGCCGGATTTCCCGTCTCTGCGCGCATGGCTTGAACCCCAGTCATGCGGCCCGCCACCAAGGAGGGTTCGATCAAGGAGCCGTCGATGCGTTTACGTTTCCCTGTGGCTGGTTTGGTTCTGGCGGGTTGTCTCGCAGCCGTGCCCGCTTTTGCCGCAAACTGCCCCGCCAAGTCGACCATGATGGACGATATCGTGACGGCATTGAACAACGCCCCGAGTTGCGACAGGGCGATGGCCATCTTCGAGGCGTGCGAATTCGGCGCCAGCGGCGATGTCCAGCTCGGGGCCATCGTCACGCAAAAATGCGAAAGCGATTTCCTCAGCCGGCTCAAGGAGCCGCAAAAACACACCTATCAACGTGAGCTGCGCGTTTGCGACCGCAAATATCGCAACGAAGACGGCACGATGTACCGGTCGTTCGAGGCCTTTTGCCGGGCAGGCGTCGCGCAACGCTATTCGCGTCGTGCGCTGAAAACTGCCGCCCCCGCAAAGTAGAAGGAGCGGCATATAACATCAGCGCGACGATGCGGGCTTAAGCCGCGAGAGCGGCTTTGGCCTTCTCGGCAATCGCATTGAAGGTCGCCGGCTCGTTGATCGCGAGATCCGACAGCACCTTGCGGTCGACGGTGACGCCGGACTTGGCGAGGCCGTTGATAAAGACGCTGTAGGTCATGCCGAGCGGACGGACGGCAGCGTTGAGACGCTGGATCCACAACGCACGGAACGTGCGCTTCTTGCGCTTGCGGTCGCGGAAGGCGTACTGGCCTGCCTTGTCGACTGCGGCCTTGGCGGCACGGATGGTGTTCTTGCGGCGGCCGCGGAAACCCTTGGCGGCCTTGTAGACTTTCTTGTGCTTGGCGTGAGCCGTCACACCGCGTTTGACGCGAGCCATGACTGATCTCCTTCAGTTCAAAATGGGGGACAGAGCGCCGCGCGAACGCGGCCGTGATGACGTCGCTGCGTCAGGCGTTCGGCAAGAAATACTTCTTGATGTTGTCGCCGTCGGTCTTGAACAGCACGCGGGTGCCGCGGAGCTGACGAATCTGCTTCTTCGTCCGCTTGATCATGCCGTGGCGTTTGCCGGCATGGGCCGACATCACTTTGCCTGTTCCGGTCACTTTGAAGCGCTTTTTAGCGCCCGACTTGGTCTTCAGCTTGGGCATTTGGCTCTCCTATGGCCGTACGCATCATGCGCCCCAGGGGGCGCGGCGCAGGCTAAAATGCTCGCTAGAGCGTTGAAAGTGCTCGACTTATTGCCTTACGGAAGAAGTCAGCACGGGCATCGACACGGCAGCCCTTAATCAGCCGGGCGATGAAGGTTGGGCTTATGGCAGAGCAAAGCCGAATTGGCAACGATTAACGCCGTTTAAGACTCAATTGGCGTGTTGCCGCAACGCACTGGCTGGAGCGCATTTTTGTCCCTATTTGTTGCAGGACAACAAGAATCGGCAGGGGACGACGAAAATGGTCAGGAATTCAAGAAAAACCGCAAAAGCGATCGCCATCAAGCAGGATTCGAAGGCTTTGACCGCCATGAAGTGGTTTTTCGCCGCTGCGGCGGTTGCCGCCGCGATTGCGCTGGCCGGCGCCGCCAGGGCCGCCGCCACCCACGACGGCAACTGGAAGGTCACCATCATTACCCAGGCCGGCAATTGCGATCCCGCCTACAGCTATCCGGTCAAGGTTTCGGGCGGCAAGGTCAGCTATGCCGGCGACGGCAGTTTCGAGATCACTGGCAGTGTCGCCGATGCCGGCAGCGTCAGCGTAGCGATCGCCCGCGGCGACCAGCAAGCCCATGCCAGTGGCAAGCTGTCGGGCAATTCCGGCACCGGCCAATGGAGCGGCAAATCCGCCTCGACCGCCTGCAGCGGCCGCTGGGAAGCCAGCCGCGAGAGCTGAATAAAATACCAGAAGTCCTGTCATTCCCCGGCGAGCTAATTGGCGCGCCCGAGGGCGCGAGCAGCGCCAGTTGCGAGCGAGCCCGGAATCCATAACCACCGCCGGGCGTATGGATTCCGGGCCTGCCCTCCAGCCGGCTTCGCCGTCTGAAGTGCATCCCGGAATGACGAAAAGAAAAAGGCCCGCCAGGAAACTGACGGGCCGAAATCTTTTTGAGTGCGGTATCGACGAATGCGATCAGCGCGGCGCCAGTACCATGACGACCTGACGGCCTTCGAAGCGCGCGTCCTGTTCGACCTTGGCATATTCGGCGACGTCGGCCTTGACCTTGTCGAGCAGCTTGGTGCCGATTTCCTGATGCGCCATTTCACGGCCGCGATAGCGCAAGGTGATCTTGACCTTGTCGCCCTCTTCGAAGAAGCGCTGCATCGCGCGCATTTTCACTTCGTAGTCATGATCGTCGATCATCGGACGGAGCTTGATCTCCTTGATCTCGACGATCTTCTGTTTCTTGCGGGCTTCCGCGGCCTTTTTCTGGGCCGAATATTTGAACTTCCCGTAATCCATGATCTTGCAAACGGGAGGGCTGGTATTGGGCGAAATCTCGACCAGATCCATGCCGGCTTCCATCGCCATCTTGATAGCGGCGATCGTTTCGACATTGCCGTGGTTCAGGCCTGTCTGATCGATTAGCTGGATTTCGTGGTTGCGGATTTCATCGTTGGTGCGCGGCCCGTCTTTGGTTGCGGCGGGCGGGGCTCTGTTGGGACGGCGAATGGGTAACTCTCCAATGTTGTGAAGGAAGCGCGCAGTCTGAAGGAATAAGGCGTTTTGAGCAAGCAAACTCATGCACTGCCGCGTCAAATCACTCAAATACGAGGCATTTCGGTCACGCGGGCGCGCCGAAGGCGGCCGGACACGGCAGACGAAGCCGACATAGAGCGCCGCGGCGCGTTCCGCAAGCGCCGTCTCCGCGAAACGCAGCGCAGCATCGGCGTTGACGATCCTCATCTGCTCAATCAAACAGCAGATCGAACGAGGATTGTTTGATGAGCACAACGGTATCGACTGACCCGAGCTTCATCGAGGTCGGCAGCGGCGACGACATCAGGCGCATCGCGGTGCGCGCCCGCGACGGCGCGGCGCCCGGGCTGTTCTGGATGAGCGGCTTCAAATCCGACATGCGGGGAACCAAGGCTATCGCGCTCGATGAATGGGCGGCGGAGCACGGCCGCGCCTGCGTGCGGTTCGATTATTCCGGCCATGGCGAATCCGGCGGCGCGTTTGTCGACGGCACCATCGGCCGCTGGCTGGAAGACAGCCTCGCGGTGTTCGATGCGGCGTGTCAGGGCCCGCAGGTGGTGATCGGCTCCTCGATGGGCGGCTGGATGGCGCTGCTGCTGGCGCGCGCGCTGGCCCGCCGCGGCACCGTCGGCCGCGCCACGCTGAAGGGCCTGGTGCTGATCGCGCCGGCGCCGGATTTCACCGAAGCCTTGATGTGGAACGGCTTTTCGCCGGAGGTGCGCGAGGAGATCGAAACCAAGGGCGTCTGGCTGCGGCCGTCCGAATATGGCGAGCCGTATCCGATCACGCGCAACCTGATCGAGGAGGGCCGCAACCACCTGCTGCTCGGCAGCGCCATCGATCTCGGCTGTCCGGTGCGCATCCTGCAGGGCAAGCAGGACCCTGACGTGCCCTGGCGGCACGCCTTTGCATTGGCCGAGCGGCTGCCGAGCGAGGACGTGGTGCTGACCATGATCCAGGATGGCGACCACCGCCTGTCGCGGCCGCAGGACATTGCAAGGATGATTGCGGCGGTGGCGGAATTGTCGGGGCCGTAAGCGCCTGCTCTCGGTCATTGCGAGGAGCACTTGCGACGAAGCAATCCAGTCTTTCTTTCTTTGCGGTCTCTGGATTGCTTCGCGGAGCCTGTCATCGGGCGGCGCCTTGCGCCGACCCGTTGGCTCGCAATGACGGGGAGAGTATTGCGCTTCGCGTCTCACGCCATTGCGCTTTGCCATTCCGCGCGCACGCTTTCGTCGGCTTCTGCATTCATCGCGCTGATCGTGCTTGATTGAAAATCATCCCGCTCCATCAACTGCGACAGCGCCCATACCGCTGCGCCACGCACCACGGCGCTTTCATCTGACAGCAAACGCTCGGCCTTGCTCACAAGCGACGCATCATTCGAATTGCCGATCGCGATCAGCACATTGCGGATAAATCGATCGCGCCCGATCCGCTTCACCGGCGACTTCGTGAACAGCGCGCGAAACGCGGCGTCGTCGAGATCGGCCAATTCAGCGAGCGGCGGCGCGCGCAGCTCGTCGCGGGCGGCAAGTTTGATCTCGCGGCCTTCCTGCGCGAACTTGTTCCACGGGCACGCCGCGAGGCAATCGTCGCAGCCATAGATGCGATTGCCGATGCTTTTGCGAAACTCGTGCGGGATCGGGCCCTTGCTCTCGATGGTGAGATAGGAAATGCAGCGCCGCGCATCGAGTTGGTACGGCGCCGGAAACGCCGCGGTCGGGCAGATGTCGAGACAGGCCTGGCACGAGCCGCAGTGATCGCGCTCGGACTCGTCGCGTGGCAAATCCAAAGTAGTGAAGATCGCGCCGAGAAACAGCCACGAGCCGAACTCGCGCGACACGAGATTGGTGTGCTTGCCCTGCCAGCCCAGACCCGATGCCGCCGCCAGCGGCTTCTCCATCACCGCGGCGGTATCGACGAACACTTTGACGTCGCCACCGGCCTGCGCGATCAGCCAGCGCGCCAGCAGCTTCAGCCGCTTCTTGATCAGGTCGTGATAGTCGTCGCCTTGCGCATAGACCGAGATCGCGGCGTGGGAGCGCTGCGCCAGGATCGCCAGCGGATTTTCATCGGGGCCGTAATTGACGCCGAGCATGATGACCGAGCGGACGTCCCGCCACATCACCTTCGGGTCGGCGCGGCGGCCGGGATTGTCGGCGAGCCAGTCCATCTGGCCATGCGCGCCGGCATTCAGGAACGCATCGAGCCGCTCGCGCACGCCGGCGATCGAATCGGGATCGGCGATCCCGATCGAATCGAAACCGAGCGCGTGCGCTTCGCGCGTCAGGGCATCCTTGAGATCGGCAAATGAAGCGACAGGATCAGTGTCGACCAGCGCGCTCAGAAGTCGAGATCCACATAGGTCCGCGACGCCGGCACGCCCGCCAGCCATTCGCTCAGCAGCGGGCGGAACGACGGACGGGATTTCACCCGCGCGTACCACGCCTTTGCCGCGTCGTCCTCGCTCCATGGCACGTCGCCCAGATAGTCGATCGCCGACAGATGTGCCGCCGCGACCAGATCCGCGTAAGTCAGCCGATCGCCGGCGAGAAAGTTCCGCGTCCGCGCCAGCCAGCCGATATAGGCCAGATGATAGCGCACATTGGCGGTGGCGGCGCGAATCACGTCCATCGACGGCGCGCCGCCGCCATAATCCTCGCTCATGAAGCGCTTGTAGATGCGCTCATTGACCAGCGGGCCGCTGGCCTCCTCGAAGAATTTTTCGTTGAACCACGCCATCAGCCGGCGCACCTCGATGCGCTCCGCCATCGCCACCGGCAGCAGCCGGCGGTCACCCATTGCCGGGCCATGGGTTTCGTCGAGGTATTCGGCGATGATGGCGGCATTGGGAATCGGCGGAAAGCCGTCGGTGAGCAGCACCGGTGTGGTTCCCGCGGGATTGAGCACCAGAAACGCCTCGCGCCGGTCCCAGGTCCGTTCTTCCACCAGCTTTACGTCAAGCCCGTACTCGCCGAGGACGAGGCGAATGAAGCGCGAGTGCGGACAGAACGAGTGGTGGTAGAGGGTGTACATGAGGGCCTTGATAGTTATGCGGTCGTTAACAAAACGTCTCGTTTTGACCGGTAGGTGGTAACCCACCGATGCGCGGCAAACTAGCGAAGCGAACGATTCAGGCAACCCGCGATTGCGGGTTTTTGCGATTGCGGCAGTGCGAGGAATAGGCGAGAAGAACCCGGCTTTTTCAGGCCGGGCGGCGATTCAGAACGGACAAGCACATGATGTCTGATGCAATAAGGGCGGTGATCCTCGGCGTCGTCGAGGGTGTTACCGAGTTCCTCCCGGTTTCCTCTACGGGTCATCTGCTGCTGGCGGAACGATTCTTCGACCTCGGCGAGGACAGTTTCTGGAAAAGTTTTGCGGTACTGATCCAGCTCGGCGCGATTCTCGCCATCCTGGCGATCTATTTCGGCAAATTGTGGCATATCGCGCAGGGCTTGTTCAGTGGCAGTGTCCAGGCCCGTCGTTTCGTGATCGGCGTGCTGGTGGCGTTTCTGCCCGCGGCCGTCCTCGGCGCCGCGTTGGGCGGCTATATCAAGAGCTACCTGTTCAATCCGTGGGTGGTGTGCTTCTCGCTGATCGTCGGCGGCGCCATCCTGCTCTGGGTCGATCAGCTCGATCTCGACCCCGACCATGACGATGCCACCAAGTTTTCGCTGCCGATGTACTTCAAGATCGGCTGTGCCCAGTGCCTGGCGATGATCCCCGGCGTGTCGCGTTCCGGCGCCACCATCGTCGGGGCGATGCTGCTCGGCGCCGACAAGCGCGCCGCGGCGGAGTTCTCGTTCTTCCTGGCGATCCCGACCATGGTCGGCGCCTTTGTCTACGATCTCTACAAGAGCCGCGGCGATCTCTCGATCGATCACGGCATGATCATCGCCATCGGCTTCGTGGTGTCGTTCATCACCGCCATCATCGTGGTGAAGAGCTTCCTCGGTTACGTCACCCGCCACGGCTTTGCGCTGTTCGCATGGTGGCGCGTCATCGTCGGCACGCTCGGCCTGATCGCGCTGGCGCTGGGCCACTAGAGTTTCTCGACGGTCCTCGCCGCCTGTCGTCCCGGCGGAGGCCGGGACCCATAACCCCTGGCGTTTGCGTATTGCAAAGGGCCGCGGCCACACTGCGCGAAACGCGAGTCCGTGCCGTATGGGTCCTCCGGGATTGGGACCGAGTCCGTTTATGGACTTGGTCCCAATCCCTTGGACTTGCGCTCGCAAGCTTGCTTGTCGGGACGACGTATTATTTTTTAGTGCGCACCATTGTGGGCGAACTGGCCGGTGGCGCGGAAGCGCCAGAGGTATTGCGGGCCGATCGCTTCCAGCGAATCGGGCGCAATACCGAGACCTTCCAGCGTTAGCCCGGCGGCCTTGGCGGCCTCCGACACCACGTTATCGACACGCAGCAGCGCCACCTGGTCCGGCGTCAGCTTCAGCGCGCCCGGCGCGAACTGCAGCGCCATCGCCTGCAGCTTGGCGATGCCGAACGGCACCGGCAGCAGTACCCGCTTGCGCTGGATGGTGGCCAGGATGATCTCGATGATCTCGCGCATGGTCAGCACTTCCGGGCCGCCGAGTTCATAGGTGGCGCCGGCCTGGGTCTTGCCATCGACGGCGGCTGCCACGGCGGTGGCGACATCGCCGACATAGACCGGTTGCATCCTGGTGTCGGCGCCGAACAGCGGCACCACCGGCGACATTCGGGCGAGGCCGGCGAATCGATTCGTGAACAGATCTTCGGGACCGAACACCACGGAGGGCCGCATGATGGTCGCCGAGGGAACGGCTCCCAGCACGGCCTGTTCGCCGGCGGCCTTGGCGCGGGCGTAGCGCGATTCGGAATTGGCGTTGGCGCCAATCGCGGAGACATGCACCATTCGCGCGCCCACGGCGTTGGCGGCCTGGGCGATGGCGCCTGCGCCCTGCGCCTGCACGGCGTCGAAGCTCTGCGCGCCGCTCTCGGTGAGGATCCCGACCAGGTTGACGGCGATGCTGGCATCGCGCATCGCCGCTGTGATCGAGGCCGGATAGCGCAGATTGGCCTGCACGGCATGGATCTGGCCGACCCTGCCGAGCGGCTGCAGGTGGCCGGCGAGTTCCGGCCGCCGCACCGCCACCCGGATCCGGTAATCGCGCTTCACCAGCGCGCGGACCACATGCCGACCGAGGAAGCCGGATCCGCCGAAAACCGTAACGAGGGTGTCGATGGGCGCAGCCATGGATCGGTTCCTTGAGCTCGGTCCGAGCGGACAAAACGGGGGCAATTGGGCCGTTTCGCGATACGCCAACCTGCGGAAGCTGTACAGCGGATTTGAGTCGCATCGAAGCAATTTGACAAGCGTGTCACCGATCCGTACTAACCGCCTCCATGCCCAAGCGGCATGCCCAGGTGGCGGAATTGGTAGACGCGCTGGCTTCAGGTGCCAGTAGCTTAACGGCTGTGAAGGTTCGAGTCCTTTCCTGGGCACCACACCCCCTTCTAAACGATTGTTTTAGAAGGAAAATAAGCAAGATCAGAGGCTTGGCGCCACCCGTTCGGTACACACGGGTGGTCCACATGATCCTTGCGACGACCCCTCCCCGGAAACATCCCGAAGAGCGGCGTTTACCGGCTTCGCAAGCGCCTTCCGGATGATCTGCTGAAGCCGGTCGGCAAGCGCGAGGAGAAGCGTAGCCTGCTGACGCATGACCCCGGTGAAGCCGAACGCTGCGGCGTATTTGCAGGCCTTGGATTTAGGGATTCGCAGAAACGTTCACCGATGACGGAGGATGCGATAGTCCGTCTGCATTCCATGACCAAGCCTGCAACCAGCCTGGCCGCTGGGATGCTGGTCGCAGATGGCGAGCTTTCGCTTGATGACCCCCGTCGCCAAATTCATCCCTGCCTTTGCCGATATGAAGTCGGCGGCGAGGTGAATCATACAATCAGACCTCGCATATTCGACCTATCAAGCAAGCATGCGTCAAACCGCAACAGCTGAAGGATCGCTACAACGTCTGCCCGGAAAACATGCTGCGTTCGATTCGCCGATGGCGCGTGGTGCCGTTGCTTCCTCGACGTCGCTCAGCTTCGATAGGACGGCCAGATCATGGCAATCCAGATGCCACGTCGGGAGCACCAGATGCCATTCAGCAAATCGATTTTCACCGTTGCGGCGGTGGGCGCAGCGCTTCTTTGCTCGCCGACAAATGGGCGAGCCGACTATGCATTTTGCAGCGCGGCCGGCTCCTCCACGCGATGCGATTTTCAAACCTACCAACAGTGCACCGAGTCGGCGTCGGGAACGGGCGCCGATTGCATAGCCAACCCCGCCTCATCGACGGAAGCGAAGCCACCATCAAAATTCCGTCGAAAAGGTGCCCGGTAGAGGACAGACCAAAGTAAAACGCCAGCTTGATATGGCGTTCGGCGGCGCTCTTGCGAAATATCCAGCAATATAAGGAGCCCTCCTTCGCAATCTTTCGAAATCTTCCGGACAACGTGTCGGACTACGCAGATGTCTCTGACACTCCGGGGACCAAGTGATGCGAGCGAGTCCGTTCAACTTATTGTTGAAGTTGTCCTTTGCACATGCTGTTGCAGTAGGCCTTGCGGGCTGCGCCACTGCGCCGCTTGAAACGTCGGGATCGCTCGCTTCTTACAATGGCCTCGAACCGGCCGCGGGTATTACCACGCAATCCAAGTTGAGAGTCGACAAGGCTGATATTTTGGCAGCAAGGAGCGTGTCGATCGTGCCGACGTCGTTCTCCAACGCAACTTCGAGAACTGAACTGACAGACAAACAGCGGCGGGTGATCGCGAATGCAGTCGACAGGTCCGTCTGCATCGGGTTGAGCGACCGGTTCTATGTTGTGCCGCCCGGCCAGGCTGCGGATTTGACCGTCCACGTCACGGTCACGCATGTAACCGTGACCAATGCCAGTGTGGCCGCTGCCTCGAAAGTTGCTTCGGCCGCCCCGATGTTTATCAGCTCCGGCGCGCCCATCATGATACCTCGAATTCCCTATGGAATGGGAAGCCTTTCCGTCGAGGCGGAAGCGCGAGACATTAGGGGCCAGCAGAAGGCGGCATTCGTCTGGGCGCGCGGCGCGGATATGCTCACCAGCACACCGCGCGTATCTGCATCTGGCGATGCATATGATCTGGCCAGCGAATTCGGCGCAGATTTCAGCAAATTGCTCATCACCGGCGAGAACCCGTTCGACAAAAAACTGTCGATGCCGACCATGCAGCGCGTGCAATCCTCATTTGGAGGAAAGCCGAAGTATGCTGCGTGTGATGCCTTTGGACGCACCGGCGTTCCGGCTTTCATCGGCGGAAAAATGGGAGCGCCGCCGGAGTGGAACGACGATGCAATGCCGGTCACTGAGTGACCGGCGCTCGTCTCGACGATCAGCGGGCACCCCATCGAAGTGGCCATATGTCGTCCTCAGGCGTAAAACTGGACGAAGCGCTACTTAGAATTGGATGTCGGGTAATGCAGAATATGTCGCACATTTTGATTGTCGATGACGACCTGGAGATACGGAAGCTGTTGGGGCGCCACCTGACAGAGCAGGGCTACCGCGTGTCCCTCGCTTCGGATCAGCGGACGATGAAAGAAGCGCTCGTCATGAACGAGGTCAGCCTGATCGTCCTCGACGTCTTGCTACCAGACGGGTCAGGGCTGGATATTTGCCGTGACCTTCGTCGCGAAGGGTCCGAAATACCGGTCATTATTTTGACGGCCCTGAAGGAAGACGTCGATCGGATCATCGGCCTCGAGATCGGCGCCGACGATTATCTCGGGAAGCCGTTCAACCCCCGTGAGTTGCTCGCTCGAATTCGCGCGGTGCTCCGCCGAAAGGTGACCCAGGATATACAGATTTCCCAGGTGCTCGAGCACCGCTTCGGAAAATTCAAGCTCCATCCCGGGGTTCGTCAGGTTCTGGACGAGAGTGAGTTGCCGCTTGACCTGACCACAGCGGAATTCGAGCTGCTCCTGGCACTCGTAAGACGACCCGGGCGACTGTTGTCCCGCGATCAGCTTCTTGAATTGACGAGGCGCGGTACGGAGGAGGTCTTCGATCGGTCTATCGATGTCTTGATGAGTAGGTTGCGCAAGAAACTCGGCGACAATGACGAGTTTCAAATGATCAAAACCGTGCGGAACGGGGGATATCTTTTCTCGGCGCGGGTCGAGACTGTCGGTGTTGAATCATGAACTCGATACGGACCCGCGTTGCGTTGATGCTGGTCGCTTCCGTTTTGTGCGTTGTCTTCCTTTCCACCCTCGTCATGTCCCAGATGGAAGTCGACCTCATCGAACAGAACAATGGCGAAGCATTTGCGCAACGGGTCAGCGGGCTGTTGCCTTCGTTGACATTCGAGGGCGACGCCGCAATCTTTCACTTGGAGCATGAACCAGTTGCGGGTGAAGTACTCAGAACGCCGACGGCTCTTTTACGAGAGGCGTTTCGCAAAGCCGGCCTTTCCGTTGATGTAACTGTCAAGCAGACTCCTGAAGGCCTCCGAAAGGCTGCCGTGCAACTTCGGCCCGGGGCTGGTTGGCTCGCGTGGCCGGTTCCGGACCGCACACCCCCTCGGCGAGTCTGGTACGGCCTGGCTGGATGGATCGGACTCATTACGGTTGGCGTCATTGGCGTGGCGCTCATCGTCGCGTACCAGGCGACCAAGCAATTGAAGTTCCTGGAGACGATGGCGGAATCCGTCGGCAGCGATGGCATCTTGCCCAGAATTCCAGAAGAGGGCTCCGCAGAAATTAAAGCGACCGCTCGCGCTTTGAATATGATGGGAGAAAGCTTGAGGAAAGCGATGGACAGTAAGATCAGGCTCGTCGCTGCAGCGGGACACGATTTGCGAACGCCGATGACTCGCATGCGCCTTCGGGCGGAGTTTCTTGAAGACGAAGAGCGGGCACAGTGGCTCCATGACCTGGACGAGCTGGATCGGATCGCCGACAGCGCCATTCAACTCGTCCGCGAAGAGACCGTAGGAAAGGGGACGGAATCCATCAGGCTTGACGCCCTGGTCAGGCACATTTGTCAGGAACTCGTACTTATAAAATTACCGGTCGAAATTGCAGATCTCAGCCAAGCCACTGTCAAAATGTCCCCGCTGGCTTTCACGAGAGCCCTGAGAAACCTCATCATCAATGCTGCAACGCACGGCGGTGGTGCGATTGTCAGCGTGACGTCGAACGAGGGGATCGTTTTTGTCATCATCGACGATAACGGTCCCGGCATTCCTGAAAAGGATCTGTCGAGCGCGTTCGAGCCGTTCTTTCGTGTCGATCCCGCGCGGCGAAAGCATATTCCCGGGGCCGGGCTGGGTCTCGCGATCGCCAAGGAAATTATCGAGCGGCAGGGCGGGACGCTCGCTATTGGAAACCGGCACCCCCATGGATTGAGGCAGACGCTCTCATTCGAGGTGGAATCGGAGATATCGCCGCAAATGCCCGATCGGGTTGGTTTGCCAACGGGCTGACAATCAATTGACTCAAATGTGCGGCAACGATTTGTAGCGGACCAATAACATTAGCAACAGCGAATCAAATGGGAAAAATCGATGTCTCCCGGATCTAGCAGGATCGCGCTCTTTATTGACGGCGCCAACCTCTATGCCACCGCCAAGACGCTTGGCTTCGACATCGACTACAAGCGCCTCCTCCAGGAATTCCAGAGCCGCGGCACATTGGTCCGCGCCTTTTATTACACCGCAATTATCGAAGATCAGGAATATTCGTCGATCCGGCCGCTGATCGATTGGCTCGATTACAATGGCTATACGGTGGTCACCAAGGCGACCAAGGAATTCATCGATGCGTCGGGCCGCCGCAAGGTCAAGGGCAACATGGACATCGAGCTCGCGGTCGATGCGATGGAGCTCGCCGAGCACGTCGACCAGATCGTGCTGTTCTCGGGCGACGGCGATTTCCGCTCGCTGGTGGAAGCCGTGCAGCGCCGCGGTGTCCGCGTCACCGTCATCTCCACCATCTCCAGCCAGCCGCCGATGATCGCCGACGAGCTGCGCCGCCAGGCCGACGTCTTCACCGACCTCGTCGAGCTGCAAAGCAAGCTCGGCCGCGATCCCGCCGAGCGTCCGGCGCCGCGCGAACCGCGCCACCAGACCCCGCAATTCCTGCAGCGCGCGACCGCCACCACCACGCCACGCTGACGGCTCCTCAGGGCGGGCTTACTGTCGTGACCGCCATGCTTCGACGAAGTCAATCGAACAAAAGAATCATCGCGATCCCCATCAAGAGCATCAAGTAAAATGCTATTTCCAGGCAGTGCAGGGCGATGTCTGCCATACGAGAGAGCCAGGTTCTCCCAATGGACCTTTCCGGCTCATGTAACGGCAGATCCGTTTTGGGAGTACGAGGCATCTAGCTGCCCGGGCCCTTCAGCCCATCGAGATTGGACTGAAATCCACGACCTGATGCGCCCTTGGCATATCCGTATGCATAAAGCTCCTTCATGTAGTTCGTGTCGAAGTTGATCGGGCCGCTCCTGGTAATCTTGCCTGCGTCGATCGCGGTGGCGTTGAATTGCCAGTTGTTTCTTCGGCAAAAATCGTATGTGGCAATCATGGCATTGCGTGTGTTCGCCTTGACCGATGTCTGGAACGAGCGCGCGACGATCGGCAGCGTCAAATCCGACGTAAAGGCGGGGTCGGGCGACAATTTGCCGTTAACGATCACGAAGACACGCGACCTGGCAGACAATGACGTCGCGTGCGTCGTGAGAATGTTCTCCGGCACGGCCAGGATGTTTGACGTGACGCCCCCATCGACATGCATTTCGACATAGCTATTTCCGTCGGCCTGTACGTTGATGAAGCCCGGCGGAAAGATTCCAGGAATTGCGGCGGAGGCTGCCAGAACAGCGCGAAACAACTCAAACCGGCTTGGGCTATTGCTGACTGCGATTTCGCCCATATTCCACAGGGTCGTTCGCTGCGCGTCCAGATTGGTGGTTGCGATGATCAGCAGCTTTCCCTTGCGGTGCCGCGCCGCAACCGCATCAACAAGTCTGTTGTTGGCATATTTGGCGATGAGGTCTTTCATGGGGCCTGATTTAAAGATGCCAGATCCCACGACCGCGTTTATTCCCGCGACGTGGAGCAAATCCTCCGCAACGCCGCTTGTGAAGATTGCTTCGAGATCCCTGTCGTAGTCAGGACCCAAGAACGCGAAAGGCGCGATCAAGGAGCCGACACTCGAACCCGTCACGATGTCGAAGTCTGGGCGAAGCCCTGAAGCCGACCAACCTTTCAGGAATCCAGCGCCATAGGAGCCATCCGCGCCTCCCCCGGACAGTGCAAGGATCGTGAGTGGGGTCGTATCCGCTTTCGATCGGGCGAAGGCTCGATACCCGTCTTCGGCAGAAATCCTTGCGCGCGGGATGTCGGGGACATAGGCGCGATCGGTCGATGCCAGGGGTGCTCGTGGCAGCGAAGCGCACCCCGCGAGAAAGAGAGTTGTGCAGATGGCAAGCAGCGTCGAACGGGCCATCAAATTACCGGCGGCACGTCGTACAGCGCTGCTGCAAGTTTTCGAGGTTGACGTGGCGTTCGCCGACCCCAGTCGTCGATGGATGTCGACCGCAGCTCATTCTCTGAAGGCGAAGGCAAGCGAGGCTTCGGGATCAGATCGCGGATTTCGCCCAACTTGGGGACGCGAAATCGGAATTGGCGCCGGCTGGAAGCATCACTTAACGTAGTTACTTGGGATGCGCCTGATCGCCGAACCTCCCAACCGGACTGGTGCGAGTCAAATTCGATGAGGTACCCGGCAATCGGAACGCTGGACATCTCTGCGACAACGAGGGCCAATCTAACAAAGCGGTACATGCGTGAGTTTCCATCTTGCAGGTAACTCTTGCACCCCGCGTTTGCCGTTTGTTTGCAGGATTATTTCGCTTTGTTGCAGTCGCCGCTCGACGGCATGTCTCCTCCGCAGTCGCGGGGGCAAGCAGTGCCTGCCGGGCCACCTCATCACGGCGTCGTTAGATTCCAAAGCCTATCAATTCGAGGCGTTCTGTGAGATGTTGGTGCGGTGAAGACCCATATCACCATACGCCGGCTGCTTTCGATCTTGATGATCGCAGGACTTGCATTGGCTCCATTGTCCCGCCCGGTGATGGCGGAAATGTCAGCTGACGTATCGATGACGGCCATGGGAGACGATATGTCGGCGGTGGCCTCCTCCGACGAGATGGCGAGCGATATGCCTTGTTGTCCGGCAAAGGCTGCGGCACCCGTCGGTTGCGACAAGTGCGTCTTCATGGCGGCCTGCATGACCAAATGCTTTGCGGGCATTTCGACCGCGGCTTTCCAGCCGCTATTCACGGTTTCCAGCACCCTCGGCCACCCGCGAAACGATTTGTGGCCCGGCAGCCGAGGCCATCCACCTCCGGACCAGCCACCTCGCATCTCGATCTGATCGGCGCTTCGGCGCCGTGCTGCCGCGCGAGTTGATCGCGCGAAAGACGCATGCCGCCATGCGGCAATCATCGAGGATTTCGAAATGAAGAAGCTTCACATCACGCGCGCCGTTCAGGCGGCGCTTATCGCCATTGTTATGTCTGGTTCCGCGACTGCCGCGCGTGCTGACATCAAGGACTACGAATTCCAGCTCGTCGACCAGACCATCAAGGCCGGCCCGGACAAGACCATCACGGTCCGGCTCGTCAACAAGGCGACCGGTAAGCCCGTTCCGGATGCTGTCATCTTTGCGACCCGCCTGGATATGGCTCCGGACGGGATGCAGGAAATGGCCACCAAGGTTACCCCGATGCCCGGTGCAGAGGGCGGCAGCTACAAGTTCAAGGCCACCTTCGGGATGGCCGGCCGCTGGCAGCTTTCGCTCGGCGCCAAGGTGCAGGGTGAGACCGGCAGCGTCGAAAGCAAGCTCGTCATCACGGCCCAGAAATGAAGCCGGCAATCTTGGCCAGCGCTGCCGCCGCCTTGATGGCGGTGGCGGGAAGCGGATTCGTGGGTAGTCGCGGGCATCTCGCTCCGGCTATCGCGGTGATGTCGCCGGCGGTCGCGCAGGAAGCCCGCGGGCCGATCTACTATCAGGATCCGGATGGCCGCCCGATCTATTCGATTGCGCCGAAGAAGACGTCCGACGGACGGGACTTCAAAGGCGTACCGGCCGGTGCGGACATCAGCTTCGACGGGGAAGCTTCGGCAGAAGCCGTTCCCTCGACGGCAAAGCCATCGACGGAACGCAAGATCAAGTTCTACCGCAATCCGATGGGGCTGGCCGACACCTCGCCGGCGCCCAAGAAGGATTCGATGGGGATGGACTACATCCCGGTCTATGAGGGGGATGACAGCGACGATGGATCGGTGAAGCTTTCACCGGGCAAGATCCAGCGCACCGGCGTCAAATCCGAGCCCGCCGCGCCCCAGGTCATTCGCACGACGATCCGCGCGCCGGGCACCATCCAGCTCGACGAGCGCAGGGTATCGGTCATTTCGATGCGGTCGGAAAGCTGGGTGCAGAAGGTCGCGAACGTCACGACTGGCACCAAGGTCGGCAAGGGCCAGCCACTCATGGAGATATACAGCTCCTCCGTGTCGGCAGCGGCTGCGGAATATATCGCCACAATCAGTTCGAAGACCACGGGTGGCAGCAGTTCGTATGGTCGTGGCTCACGGCAGCGACTCATGAATCTGGACGTGCCCGAAGCGGCCATCGTCGCGATGGAAAAGAGCGGCTCGGTTCCCATTGCGATCGAGTGGTCGGCGCCGCGCGACGGCATCGTGCTGGAGCGCAACGCTATCGAAGGCATGCGCGCGCAACCGGGCGACGTTCTCTTCCGCGTTGCCGACACGTCGGTTGTGTGGGCTATGGCCGATGTAACCGAGCGGGACCTCGGCGCGCTTTCCGTCGGCCAACCGGTCGTCGTCCGCGCCCGAAGCTATCCGGGCCGCGAGTTTGTCGGAAAGGTCAGCGTGATCTACCCGCAGGTCAATCGAGAGACGCGGACGGCGCGCGTCCGGATCGAATTGCCGAATCCGGATGCCGTCTTGCTTCCGGACATGTATGTGGACGCGGTGATCGACACCGGCAGCGCGCAGCCGGTGCTCGCCGTTCCGGAAAGCGCCATTCTCGATACAGGCAGTCGACAAGCGGTGTTCGTCGAAAAGGGTCAGGGGCGCTTTGAGCCGCGCGAGGTGAAGCTGGGCCATCGCGGAAGCGGTTATGTCGAGATCCGCGAAGGCGTTACCGAAGGTGAGCCGGTCGTCGTCTCTGCCAACTTCCTGATCGATGCCGAAAGCAACCTGAAGGCAGCGCTCAAGGGCTTCTCAGACGCCGGGGCGCAGCGATGATCGCCCGCCTCATCGATTGGTCGGCTCGCAACCTGCTGCTGGTGTTCTTCGGCGCCAGCTTTGCCGCTGCTGCCGGGATCTACGCGCTGGCGCATCTGCCGCTCGACGCCATTCCGGATCTCTCCGATACGCAGGTGATCGTCTACACGGAATATCCGGGCCAGGCGCCGCAGGTCATTGAAGATCAGGTCACCTATCCGCTGACGACGGCGATGCTGACGGTGTCGCGATCGAAGGTGGTGCGTGGCTTTTCATTCTTCGGGGTTTCGTTCGTCTACGTGATTTTCGAGGACGGCACGGACATCTATTGGGCACGCTCGCGTGTCCTCGAATTCCTCAATGGCGCAACGTCACGGTTGCCGGCCGGCGTGACGCCGACCATTGGGCCGGACGCGACCGGTGTCGGATGGGTTTACCAGTACGCGGTGATCTCCAAGGAATTGAACCTTTCGGACACGCGAACGATTCAGGACTGGAATCTGAAATTCGCGCTTGCCAAGGCGGAGGGTGTTGCCGAAGTCGCCAGCGTCGGCGGCTTCGTCCGGCAGTACAACGTCATCCTCGATCCGCAGCGGATGCGCGATCTCGGCATCACCATGCAGAAGATGCGCGATGCGATCCGCGCCAGCAATGCCGACGTCGGCGGGCGGACCGTCGAACTCTCCGAGTTCGAATATGTCATCCGCGGCAAAGGTTACCTCCGGGGGATTAACGACCTCGGCAATATCGTGCTCAAGACGAACAACGGCACGCCAGTTCTGTTGCGCGACATCGCACGCGTCGAACTGGGGCCTGACGAGCGCCGCGGCATCACCGAACTTAATGGCGAAGGAGAGGTCGCCAGTGGCATCGTTTTGCAGCGCTTCGGGGTCAATGCCCTCGACGTCATCGAAAACGTCAAGAAGCGCTTCAAGGATATCGCCAGCAGCCTTCCGAATTCGGTTGAGATCGTCCCCGTCTACGACCGGTCGAACCTGATCAACGCTGCCATCGATACGCTGAAGCACACGCTGTTCGAGGAGAGCATCGTCGTCGGACTGGTGTGCATCGTGTTTCTGCTGCATGTCCGCAGCGCTCTGGTGGCGATCCTGATGCTGCCGGTGGGCGTGCTCATGGCGTTCGGTGCCATGAAGCTGCTCGGGCTCGGCTCGAACATCATGAGCCTTGGCGGCATCGCGATTGCCATCGGCGCCATGGTCGATGCGGCCATCGTGATGATCGAGAATGCGCATAAACATCTGGAGCGCGCCGAGCCCGGCCGTTCGCGGGTCGATGTCCTGATTGAGGCGGCCAAAGAGGTCGGGCCGGCGCTGTTCTTCAGTCTGCTGATCATCACGGTCTCGTTCATGCCGATCTTCACGCTGGAATCCCAGGAAGGGAGGCTGTTCAGCCCCTTGGCATTCACCAAGACGTTTTCGATGGCGGCTGCGGCTTTGCTGTCCGTCACGTTGGTGCCGGCCCTGATGATCGTTTGCGTTCGCGGCCGGATCGTTCCGGAGCACAAGAACCCGATCAACCGTTTCCTGATCTGGATCTATCGGCCGGTCATTAAGGCCGTAATGCGGGCCAAGGTGTTGGTGATCTTGATCTCACTGGTAATTCTTGTTGTGACTGTCTGGCCGGCGCGGCAGCTCGGCACGGAGTTCATGCCGAGCCTCAATGAAGGCACGCTGCTCTACATGCCGACCACTCTGCCGGGCATCTCGGTCACCAGGGCGGGCGATCTGCTGCAGACGCAGGACAAGATCATCCGCTCGTTCCCCGAAGTGGCATCTGTCTATGGCAAGGCCGGTCGCGCTGCGACCGCGACCGATCCGGCGCCCTCGGAGATGTTCGAGACCATCGTCAATCTGAAGCCAAAGAACGAATGGCGTTCGGGCGTGACGCTCGACAGCCTGACTGCCGAGATGGACCGCGCCTTGCAGTTTCCCGGCGTGTCCAATGCCTGGACCATGCCGATCAGGGCGCGCATCGACATGCTGTCCACCGGCATCCGGACGCCGATCGGTGTCAAGGTCATCGGCACGGACCTCGTCGAAATCGACAAGCTCGCCAAGCAGATTGAGCAGGTGTTGAAGGCCGTGCAGGGGACGTCGTCAGCCTACGCGGAACGTGGAATCGGCGGCTACTATCTCGACGTCACCCCGGATCGCGCCGCGTTGGCGCGCTACGGCATCATGGTCCAGGATGTTCAGGACGTCATTGGCACCGCCTTGGGCGGTCAGACGGTGACCACGACGGTAGAAGGCCGCCAGCGGTTCAGCGTCAATATGCGATACCCCCGGGATCTGCGCGATAATCCGCAAGCTATCACCAACGACGTCCTTGTGCCGATGCCCGGCGGCGGCGCGGTGCCGCTTGGCGAGGTCGCCACGATCGCGCCGGGGCGGGGGCCGACTTCGATCCGGACCGAAAATGGTCAACTGGCGGCTTACATCTATGTGGACATCCGCGACCGCGACATCGGTGGTTACGTCGCCGACGCGCAGCAAGCGGTGAAGGCGAGCATCCAGTTTCCGCCAGGGGCCTACGTGGTCTGGAGTGGACAGTTCGAATATCTCGAACGCGCCACCGCGCGCCTGAAGATCGTCGTGCCGGTCACGCTGATGATCATCTTTCTGCTGCTGTATCTCAACTTCCGCTCACTGACTGAAACGATGATCGTCATGCTATCGCTGCCGTTCGGCCTGGTCGGCGGAATTTGGCTGATGTGGGCATTGGGGTTCAATCTGTCTGTTGCGGTCGTCGTAGGTTTCATCGCGCTCGCCGGGGTCGCGGCAGAGACGGGCGTCGTGATGCTGATTTATCTCAACCAGGCGTTGGCGGAGACCAGGAGACGATGCGCCACCGAAGGCCGGGTGCTGACCCGCGCCGACCTCTTCGATGCCATCATGGAAGGCGCGGTGGAGCGGGTGCGACCGAAGATGATGACGGTCGTGGCCATTATGGCGGGTCTGCTGCCGATCATGTGGAGCACCGGTACCGGGTCCGAGATCATGCAGCGGATCGCAGTACCAATGATAGGCGGCATGATCTCTTCGACATTGCTGACGCTGATCGTCATCCCCGCGATCTATGGATTGGTGAAGGACAGACTTCAGACGTCTGACGTCCAAGAGAGATTGCCTGCACGAAACGACCCTCTCACCCCCTAGAAACAGACTTGAGCGGCGCACCTGGCCTCGCGACGCCACACAGGAAGCAAAGCGAGTTTCACGATTTTTCGTCCCGGGGCGCCGGCGCCTGTAACCAAACCGGCTGAACCAGCGAATAACCATAAATGATCCAGGCATGACCACCAACGAAGCCGAACTGAAGGCGCTGATGCTTGCGAGCCTGGATGGCGACGCGGCGTCGCACCGTGCGCTGCTTGAGCGATTGAGCCGCCGTTTGCGGGCATATTACAAAGGCAAGCTTTTGGGCATTGGAAGAAGCGCGGCAGAGGCTGAAGATCTGGTTCAGGAAGCGGTACTGGCGATCCACATCAAACGACATACGTATGACCCTGCGGAACCGTTGACACCGTGGGTGCATGCCATCGCGCGCTACAAGTTGATCGATTTCCTGCGTCGAACCCGCACGTCGCTGACTGATGTGTCGATCGATGAAGCCGATATGATCATGGCACATGACGACAACGTCAGTGCCGAGAGCACATACGATGTCCGACGGCTCATGGAGCGGCTGCCGAAAAACATGCGATGCGCCATCGAGGCTGTAAAACTGGACGGACAGAGCATCGCTGAAGCCGCAGACCGATGCGGTATCTCGGAATCGGCAGTAAAAGTGAGCATTCACCGAGGGCTCAAGGCGCTGGCTGCTTTGATTGCCCGGGAAACCAGAACATGAAGACGGATGATTTGGTTGCCATACTCAGTACGAACGCAGAGCCGGTGAACCGCAGGCTGGTCGTTCGCACGGTTTGCATTGCGCTCGCAGCAGGATCGGTGGCGGCGCTCGGTCTCATGCTCATCGGGCTAGGTGTCCGTACAGACTTGATGACAGCTCGCGCCTCGGCTTTTCTCTTATTGAAGCTTGCGTTCTCGGTCGGGATCGTCGGCGTGGCGTCGATCTATCTCACAAGACTGTCACGCCCCGGAGGGGAGCAGAGAACCTCGTCGATTGTGGTTGCAGTTCCCTTCGTCGCGATTGCGGTGCTTGCCGCAATCAGCCTTGGATTCGCGCCCAGTTCTCACTGGGACAAGATGGTCAAGGGAGATCAGTGGCTTGAATGCCTGCTTTCGATTCCGATCATCGCGATCTTGCCTTTGGCTGTTACCATCTGGGCGGTGCGAAAAGCTGCTCCGACGAACCTCGTTCGCACGGGTGCATCTGCGGGCCTTGTTTCGGGCGGAGTGAGCGCAATGGCTTATGCGCTTCATTGCACCGACGATTCGCTGCCGTTTGTTGCGGTCTGGTACGGCGGCACGATTGTGCTGTGCACCTTGGCCGGCGCAATATTTGGGCCGCGACTATTGCGGTGGTAGTAGACCGCAGTGGTTTTCGTCACGTCGGCGTGAGCGTGTAACCGGCTGACGATTTGCTCCGAACTCATCTGTAGAAGCACACGTGATGCGCTTCCTTACTGACAAGGAGCCGGACAATGTCAACGAAACACCTTCTCACGATCTCGCTGCTGCTGCCGCTTGTGACGATATCTGCAACGGCATATGCGGGTTCGACCATCACGGACAAGAGCTATTGGCCAAACGAGGCCAGGCCGAGCGCATACAGAGCTGGTGGCTCGCAAAGCGATGTGAATTCTGCTTTTGCATCCAGCAGGATGGCGCCACTTCTGGCCCCTATAAGGGAGAGCGAGGATAGCAACGTGTGGCGCTATCACGGCGGTCCTAAATCTCTTCGGTGACACGCACCAGAGAGGCCACGATGCACATCAGCCAAAATGCGCGCAGCATCGGCGGCATCTGGCTGATGTGGGCACGGGAGTTTCAATCTGTCGGTGACGGTGGTCGCGATCATGTGGCGAATCGCGGTATCAATGACAGGCATGATCTCTTCGACGATGCTGACGCTGATAGTCATCCCCGTGATTCATGGATTGGTAAAGGAAGTAAGTCCTGGGTTCGCGGCGCCTGTCGCGGCCGACATGCCTGATTGCCGCGCAGGGCCATTGCCCTCGGCACTGGCTTTTGCGAAGCAAGCCCGCCAAGTAATCGCGCCGCCTCGTCGTGATCGGTTGCTTTGATGCCGACACGATGACTGGCCGGAGAAGGTTCCGTCGGCTGGAAAAGGCGATGGTTGCGGCCGGGCTGCGAGCCAAAAATCCGGGAGGCCAGGTTGGCGGCCTGTCAAGGCCCTAACTTAGTCGATGCCGATACCTCCGTCTTGCCACGCAACAATGTACTGTACGCGCTAAATCCAAATAGAGATGCAGATCATGGACCGGCAAACTGAACAGCGGCGATGTGTCGAACTGGACGGGCGCAAGGCGTGCGTGAGTCTTGAGAGCGATTTCTGGGAATGTCTTGAGCAAATCGCAGTGCAATGCGGGACAACCCTTGACCGATTGGTGGCGGAGGTCGGTGGGGATGCCGACAAAGACGACCTTTCTGCCGTCCTGCGTGTCTTCGTGCTCACGCACTACCAGCAGAGTGCCGGCTTCTTATCGTTGGATGCAGGAAGCACCGGTGTTGCCGAGCGAGCCTATCCGGATAAGATACGCGAAAAGCAAAAATATCATTAGGGGCGAAATAGACCGGGGGAGGCGCGATGAAATCGCCTGTAGTGAAACGATCGATCGTTGTTGCCGGACACAAGACCAGCGTCAGCCTTGAAGAGGCGTTCTGGGTCTGCATGAAAGAAATCGCCGGTGGCCGCGACATCACGCTGTCGGATCTCGTCGGCGAAATCGACAAGAACCGCCAGCATGGCAACCTGTCATCTGCCATCCGTCTTTACGTGCTGTCGCACTACCAAACGCAATCGGCGGCCCCGAGCGCGGGGGAATGATTCTCGCGGTTCCGGCCTCTTCGCTGTTTCGGCAGAGTAAGGCTGTTAACCCGGCGGCAAAGGCGTTGAGAACTTCGATCATGACAAAGCGGGGCCGCTGCCTTGCCTGAGAGGTCGCGCGCTTTCCAAAGGATTTGCCGCTGGCCGTGAGGGAAGTCGGGCAGCGCTTTTGCATCTAGCGACGGCCTATCGGACCGAGGCGTACGCAATCGACGATCTGTCAGACCGCCTGTCGTCTCTCTCTCTCTCTCTCTCTCCACGTCGGAAAACGAATAGCGCAAGGTCGCGACGCCATGATCGTGCAGGCACCGCAGCCGATCGGTGCTGGATGTGCTTGGCGCAAGTCGGCTTGGCGGACCGACGCGAGCCGCGTACCCGGACGCGGCAATTGCCTTTTAGTATCAGAATAGAATGCGCATTTTTCCTGCCGGTGCTGAACACACGGTAGCATATACAACCTTACAATCGTCGACCCCCCCCAAAACATCTGGCGCTTGACTAGTTCGAAAAAAGAACTGATGCTCCCTGCAACGGATGGCTTTGCCGACAGCCGACACAGGCTGGACAGGGACTATCAACAAGCGCCGGGCAAAGACCCGGTACGCGGGAGAGAAACATGTTGCTACGCCATTTCACACGGGCGTTCGGCCTGCTTGTTGTATGCGCGACACCGGCGTTCGCTGCAGAACTGCCGGGCGTCACGGCTGCGGAAATCAGGATCGGATCGATATTCCCCTTCAGCGGCCCGGCGTCGTCGCTTGGCAACACCGGGAAAGGCCTGATCGCCTACGTGAAATCGATGAACGACCGCGGCGGCGTCAACGGCCGCAAGATCGATCTCGTTGCCTATGACGACGCCTATAGTCCGCCAAAAGCGGTCGAGCAGGCGCGCAAGCTGGCCGAGAGCGACGAGGTCGCCTTCATGTTCGGTCAATTGGGAACGCCCGGAAACGCCGCCACCATCAAGTATCTGAACGCAAAGAAGATACCCGACGTGTTCATCGTGACGGGCGCCAACAAATTCACGAACTTCCAGGAATATCCGTACACGACGACCGGACTTCCCAGCTACGACACCGAAGCGCGGGTCTATGCCAAGTTTGTGGGCAAGTCCCTCCCGGACGCAAAGATCGCAATCCTCTATCAGAACGACGATCTCGGGAAGGACTTCGTCATTGCCTTCAAGGATGTCTTGAAGGAGAAGGCGGCAACGAAGGTCGTGGCCATCAGCTATGAGACCGCGGATCCGACCGTGGACTCGCAGATCGTGAACCTGAAGGCGTCGGGAGCGGGCGCGCTGCTGATTGCGGCGACGCCGAAGTTCGCTGCACAAGCGCTCCGCAAGCTGCACGACATCGGCTGGAAGCCGCTGACCATGATCAATATGGTTTCGAGCTCCGTCTCCGCCACCCTGCAGCCTGTCGGCCTGGACAAGGTCGAGGGGATCGTTTCGGCGGCGTTCTTCAAGGACCCTAACGACACCAAGTGGGCCGACGACGCGGGCATGAAGGAATATCGCGCCTTCTTCGACAAGTACCTTTCGGGATCCGATTTCGCAGACCTGAACTACCTCACCGGCTTCCAGCAAGGAATAATCCTGGAGCAGCTTCTCAAGCAGTGCGGCGGTGATCTGACGCGCGAAAACGTCGCCAGGCAGGCGAGGAACATCAAAGACCTGCAGATTCCTACAGCGCTTCCCGGAATCCTGGTCAACACTGATGCCGGCAACAGCAAAGCCTGGACGCAGCTTCAACTGCAGCGATGGAACGGCAAGGTGTGGGAAGCCTTCGGCGACGTGCTCAGCGGCGCGGAGTGAAGCTCGACGCGTAGCCGCCGCGCACCGGCGGCGACCTCGTCTCTTCGCCATCGCCGACACCGGCAACATGCGCATCGAAGCCCCGCACCGGGAGACGACAGGCGTTCGGTGAAGTTCACCGGCGAGTCGAAGGCACTGATCGAAGACGAAATATCCGCCGTACCTACCTCAGAAGTTAGCGCTGGGCCGAAACCGGGAAGCCCACAAGGCCAAAAAGGATGATGACATGTCAGGTCCACTCAAGGGCGTCCGCGTACTCGATCTGACGGCCGTCGTGTCGGGTCCATTCGCGACCATGTTTCTGGCCGACCAGGGCGCGGACGTGATCAAGATCGAGCCGATCGGCGGGGACAGCGCCCGGCGAAGCCGTGCCGCGATCGACAAGGCCGGAGAATTTTCGGCCCTCTTCATCTCGTCCAACCGCGGCAAGCGATCGCTTTCGATCGATGTGAAAAGCGACGCCGGCCGCGAAGTGCTGGCCAAGCTCGTCGCTCAGTCCGACGTGCTGGTACAGAACTTCCGCCCCGGCACGATGGAGCGGCTCGGTCTCGGCGCCGACGAGCTTCGAAAACGCCACCCGCGCCTGATCTACGTATCCATCAGCGGCGTGGGCGATACCGGGCCTTACGTCAAGAAACGGGTCTACGATCCCATTGTCCAGGGACTTTCGGGATTCGCCGACATCCAGTCGCAGCCGGTCACCAACCGCCCACAGATGATCCGCACGATCGTCTGCGACAAGACGACTTCGGTCTACACTGCCCAGGCGGTCTCGGCCGCGCTCTATGCCCGCGAGAAGACAGGGCAGGGCGACCACATCCAGGTCGCCATGCTCGACGTCATGATCTCGTACCTGTGGCCCGAGGGCATGATGCAGTACACGGTCGTGGGAGCGGAAGCGGCAGCGGCCGATCCCAACGACCGGCCGGACCTCGTGTTCATGACGAGCGACGGTTATATCACCGCAGGCACCATTTCGGATTCCGAGTGGCAGGGATTCTGTCGGGCTTCCGGCGATCCTGAACTCGCGAAGGACCCGCGCTTCGCTACGCCGGCCGGACGCTCGGTGAATGCGACGGCGCGCATCCACAAGATGGCCGAATACATCGCGCAGCACACCACGGCGGAATGGCTGGAGCGTCTGGACGCCGCCGACGTTCCTTGCGCGCCGATCCTGCGGCGCGGCGAGATCATCCACAACGAGCAGGTGGTCGCGCGCGGTATCATCGCCGAGTTCGACCAGCCCTCGGTGGGGCGCGTCCGGCAGCCGAAGCCCGCCGCGCGCTTCGAGGTCAACGAAGCCGTCATCGGCGGGCCCGCCCCGCGCGTGGGTCAGCATTCGAAGGACGTGCTGCTCGAGCTTGGATATAGCGACGGCGACATCGAGAAGATGGTGGGGAATCGCGCCGTACGCATCGCCAGCTAATTCGTCACAAAATAAAAAATGCTTCTGGAGGAGACAACATGGCCGAAACCACCAAGGTAGCTCTGCTGGTCGGCGCCGGAGACGCCATTGGCGCTGCCGTCGCGAGGCGCTTCGCGCAAGGCGGCTACGCCGTCTGCATAGCCCGGCGCGACGCCTCCAAATCGCAGGCCCTCGTCGACGAGATCATCGCCTCGGGAGGAAATGCCCGCGCGTTTTCCACGGATGCGCGTCAGGAAGAGAGCGTAAAAAGTCTCTTTGCCGAAGTCGAGAAGAAGGTTGGGCCGATCGAAGTCTGCCTGTTCAACGCCGGCTCGAACGTCAACAAGTCGCTGCTGGAGACCACCGAGAAGTTGTTCTTCAAGGCGTGGGAGCTGGCCTGCTACGCGGGCTTCCTGGTCGGCCGGGAAGCTGCGAGCTACATGACGGCCCGCGGCCGCGGGACCATGCTGTTCACGGGCGCGACCGCGAGCGTTAAGGGCCGCACCGGGTTTGCGGCCTTCTCCTCCGCCAAGTTCGCCCTGCGCGCCGTCGCGCAGTCCATGGCGCGGGAGCTCGGTCCGAAGAACATCCACGTCGTCCACCTGCTGATCGACGCCGGGGTGGACAGCGAGGCGATCCATCAGCGGATGAAGGCCGCCAAGGGAATATCCGCGGCCGACATTCCGCCGGACAGCCTGACCAAGACCTCGTCAATCGCCGAGGCCTACTGGTTCGCGCACCATCAGAGCAGGGACGGCTGGACCCATGAGCTTGACCTTCGTCCGTCGGTGGAGACCTGGTGATGGGTGAACAACTCGTTCTCTGGGGCGTCGGCACGTCACGGACGATCCGCGCCCACTGGGCGCTTCACGAACTCGATCTGCCGTACGAGTCTCGGCCGATCCTTCCCCGGTCCGGAGAGACCAAGACCCCGGAATACACCGCGCTCAATGCCAGGCAGAAGATACCGCTGCTGGTGGATGGTGAATTCCGCATCGGCGAGAGCGCTGCGATTGTCGCCTACCTGTCGCAGAACTATTCCACGCCGGAGCATGTGCTGATTCCCGAAGGAAAGTCGCTGCAGGCCAAGTGGCTGGAATGGTGCTTCTTCGTGGTGGCCGAACTCGATTCGACCAGCCTCTACGTGATGCGCCGCCACGGCACCGTAAACGGTCTGGCGCATATCTACGGAGAATCTCCTGCCGTAGTGACGAAGGCTGGCGAATACTTCCGCGACCAGCTCCGGCATGTCGACGTCGCGCTGTCGGACGGCCGCACCTATCTGATGGGCGACCAGTTTACGACGGCAGACATCATTCTCACGACGTGCCTGACCTGGGCCATCGATTACGGGGTGGGGATCTGCGATAGCGCGATGCCGTATCTGGAACGCACCAAAGCCAGACCCGCCTACCAGCGGGCAGCGCTGGCAAATAAGCCGAAAGCCCAGCCCGGCGGCAGTTGACAGGTTCTAAAAAAGAACCAACTAATTCCCCGCGGCAAAAGCCGCATAAGCCGCAATCGAAGATTGCCCGTGACCGCCAGACAGGTGGCCGCTTCAAGGGAGGACACATCATGCGCTCAGCGTCGAAGATGGCGGCTGCAATATCGATCGCCTGTATTCTCGGAGGGCCGGCGATGGCCGCCAACGACAGTCCAGGCGTGACCGCCACCGAAATAAAGATCGGAGGGATCTTTCCCTTTAGCGGCCCGGCCTCTTCGATCGGCCTCACAGGCAGGGGCGTCGTGGCCTATGTCCAGTCGATCAACGACCGCGGCGGCATCAACGGGCGCAAGATCAACTACCTCGCCATGGACGACGCCTACAGCCCTCCCAAGGCCGTCGAGCAGGCGCGAAGGCTGGTGGAGAGCGACGAAGTCTCCTTCATTTTCGGCCAACTCGGTACTCCGGGAAACACGGCCGTAGCCAAGTATCTCAAGACGAAGGGCGTCCCGAGTATCGCCATCGTGAGCGGCTCGAGCAAGTTCACGGACGTCAAGGAATTCCCGCTGACCACGACGGGTCTCGTCAGCTACGACACCGAGGGAAAAATCTACGCGAAATTTCTGAGCAAGGCTTTGCCGACCGCGAAGTATGCCATTCTCTACCAGAACGACGACCTCGGTAAGGACTACGTGAATGCGTTCAAGTCCTTCCTGAAAGCCGATTTCGACAAGAGGGTGGTGACGGCGGCCTATGAAGTCACCGAGCCGACCGTGGACTCCCAAGTCGTGAGTCTGAAAAGTTCGGGCGCGGAAGCCTTCTTCATCGCCGGCACGCCGAAGTTCGCCGCGCAGGCCATCCGGAAGGCCGCCGAGATCGGGTGGAAGCCGATCGTGATCATCAACTTTCCCTCCGGCTCGATCGGCGGGACGCTGCGGCCCGCAGGCTTGGACAAGTCGGTGGGCGTGGTGGTCGGCACCATCAACAAGGATCCGACGGATTCAAAGTGGGCGACCGACGCGGGGATCAAGGACTATCGGGATTTCTTCGAGAAGTATCTTCAGGGCGCGGATTTCGCGAACACCAGCTATCTGACCGGATACATGCACGGAAAGATCCTGGAGCAGATCCTGAAGCAATGCGGCGACGATCTCTCCCGCAAGAACATCGTTGCGCAGGCCAAGTCGCTCAAGGATTTCGTCATCGCGGTCGCGGCGCCCGGGGTCAAGATCAACACGACCGAGGTCAGCAACATGGTCTGGACCCAGATGCAGCTGCAGCGATGGAGCGGTACGAAC